>NZ_JAQEHX010000002.1:0-528101 GCF_027666085.1 Sanguibacteroides sp. AM78-02pH3A
TTAATTCTAAGCTACGCTAATACAAACAGGTTGGATTGCCAAACTAAACTTTTTTCCTCGATACAAGCTAACCGGGAAAAAAGAAGACCGTGATCGACACCTCTTACATCATCCGTTTTACCCATTCTTGAAGCCATGGAAGCGTCAGGCTTCGGCATAACAACAAGCGTCACTATTAATTTTGTATCAAAAGCAACAGTAGACGACCAATGGCCAAATTCATACACTCCGCTCTCTTCTAAAGTTACTCCAACGTAACAATACATTCCTATATCTGTACCGATATCCCAAGTCTCGTAAACATCCTCAAAAATATGATGTCTAATATAAATCATTTCATTTGATTTAAACTGAATACCTGTAAAACTGACAACCCAATTTTCTCCCTCGTAACAAAATTGAGTTCGCTCAACAGGATAAACCTGTGCCATACCCGTTGATATTCCCCCAACCAGGAGAACCAATGTTAATACTACTAGTTGAATCGTTTTTTTCATAATTCTTAATTTTAAAAGTTTAGTACGATAGTTATTTAAATGAATATTATCATAAAAGATAATATTTGTGTAAAATTAAGATAATTATTTTTCATATCAATACACTATGCACGTATAATATTCATTATTATAATATAATTTATATTAATATAACAACAAAACACGAGTAATTCACAAAAAAAAACGTTTCGTATTCATACTCTTTTAATAGCATCTGTACTTGTTTATTTTACCCTTTCATCCGGGACGACGAGTGTACATTTCGTGATCTTTTTGTATATTCGCAAAAACGAATTCACGGGACATGCAAAAACTTTTCAAATTCACCAAACTGAAACTGATTGCCGGATATCTTATCCTGCTCTTTCTGGCAACTGTAGCCATTATCTTTATCTACAAAGAGACGCTGCAATTGACAGAAAAAGATCCCAAAGAAACCATCACGCAAACAAAACTATTCATCATCAGCAATACATTGGCCAAACTTTATGAAGCGGAGGGCATCGGTATCGCTTTCTCACAGACCAATTCCAAAACGAAATTCAATCGTTATATAAACTTGATGAAAGAGGTTCGGAGAAATATGGATACGCTAAAGAACCTGACTACCATAAAACTTCAGAAAAAAAGAATAGATACGATCAATTATCTTCTCAACCAAAAAATCGATAACCTCAAGGCTTTAATGGAGGTAAAGCAAATTTCCCTTCCGGAAGATTTCTACAATATCGCCATCGAACGGGTCGAAGCCATAAAAGACAGTACCGCCGTGGAACCGGAAGAGACTACACCCCAAACGATCACCACATATGATAGCGTGTATACCGTGAAGAAAAGAAAAGGCTTTATGGGACTTTTCTCCCGCCGGGACACCACGCTTCAAGTTACGATCAAGCATATCCCAGTCGATACGATCACACAGGAAAAACCCGTGGCAAAGACAGATTCATTAGTCACGGTAATCAAATCGGCCTGGGACGAATTTCAGCAACAGAACCAGGAGATGGCCAAAGAGGTCTACCGGAAAGAGATTGCCGTTATTCAAAGCGGACAAAATATCACGGAAAGAATAAAACGCATCCTCAGCGATCTGGAAAATGAGGAATTCGATCATACCATCACGAAGATGGAACAGCAACAACAGTTGACTCACAGTATTACACGCACGATAGCATGGATTGCCATCATATCCTGCGTATTGGTCATCGTATTTATTTCACTGATCATAAGCGACATATCCCAAAGCCAACGGTACCGAAAAGCTTTAGAGGAAGCCAAATCATTTACCGAAAAACTTTTACAAAGCAGGGAACAACTCATGCTGACGGTTACCCACGACATCAAAGCACCTCTTAGCTCCATCATGGGATATATTGAACTTCTGAACAACACATCTTTAGAAGAGCGTCAACGTTATTTTCTCCAAAACATGAAAAGTTCCTCCGAACACATTCTTCATTTGGCCAATAATCTGTTGGACTTCTCTAAACTGGAGTCCAACAAAATGGACGTAGACCACGTTCCGTATAATCCGGCCCGTCTGCTACAGGAGACAAGCGACAGTTTACAACCTTTAGCAGCGAAAAGAGAGTTAATATTACAAAGCAACATAAGCTCGGCCTTGGATACCTCATATTCGGGAGATCCGATGAAAATCCGGCAAATAATCATTAATCTGCTATCGAATGCCATTAAATACACCCGGGAAGGAAGAATCGAGTTATCCGCCTTCGTGAGCCCCACGCAGGCAGAGACCTTAATTATCGTCATTAAAGACTCCGGACCGGGAATGACCCGGGAAGAGCAGGAGTTGATTTTCAAAGCATTCACGCGCTTAGATGCACAACACAATAACGGAGCCGAAGGAACGGGTCTCGGACTAACGATCACTCAACAGTTGGTTCAACTTTTGGGCGGAGAAATCAGCCTTGAAAGCGAGAAAGAGATCGGCAGTAGCTTTACGGTCAAACTTCCCCTACTGAAAGCTGTATCCCCGGTAGAAGAGCTGCCCGAAAAAGAGGAGACCAATTTTCCGGAGGTTCAACAATTGAAAGCCTTGTTAGTAGATGACGACCCATTACAACTCCACATGAGCACCGAACTGCTCAGGCAAAAAGGGATTGTTTGTACATCTTGCAATGATCCGACAAAAGTATTGGAATATTTAGAGAAGGAAAGGTTCGATATTATTCTTTCCGATATTCAAATGCCCGGAATGGACGGATTCGAATTGATCGAGCAAATCCGGAGATTTCCGGACCCGGACATTCAAAAAATCCCGGCAATAGCCCTTTCCGCCAGAGGAGATATGAAAGAAAACCATTATAAAAAATCGGGTTTCTCGGCCTATCTGAATAAACCGTTTACACCGCAACAACTTTTCGAATGCATCGCCAAACTAACCGGATTTTCAGTAAAAATAAAAAACACGGAAGGAGAGTCCGTGACAAATAACCTTCCTTACGATTTAAACAGCATAAAAATATTTGCCGACCACGATCCTCAGGCTATAAAGGAAATCATCCGCTCCTTCATTAGGGACTGCGAAACCAATTTCTCGACATTAGCTCAACTTCTCGATAAGAAAGAGTTCCAACAAATCGGCAGGCTGTCCCATAAGATGCTGCCCATGTTCAGACAATTTGCCATAAAAGAGATCATACCGCTCCTGGCTTTTTTGGAGCAAACAGATTCTGCCCGGACCCCGGAAACCCGAATAAAAGAGCAAGTTGAAAAAATCATCCGGCAAGGAAAAACGATCTTGGAAGAATTGAAAAAAGAGTTATAAATCCTCCAACCCGAAATGTTTTAATTTACTGTAAAGAGTCTTTCTATCGATTTGAAGGATGCGGGCCGCCTCGCTTTTGTTATTTTTGCACCGAATCATTACGTCCCGAATCAACTCTTTTTCCATATCCTTACGACTTCCGACACTCTTCTCGGGAGAAGGGGTTTGTTGCTGCCATAATTCAGGCTGCAAACACTCTTTAACAATAAGTTTTCCGGGACACAAAAGGGTCGCTCTTTTCACCACGTTTCGCATCTCGCGAAGATTCCCCGGCCACCTGTAATTCCGGAAAATATCGGCAACACTCTCGTCAAAACCGACAACCTCTTTTCCTAAATCCTCATTGGCATTATCTAAAAAATGATTGGCAAAAACCATAATATCTTCCTTCCGCTCTCTTAAAGGTATCGCCTGAATGGAAAATTCATTCAACCGGTGAAACAGATCTTCCCGGAACTTTCCGGAAGCTACGGCTTCCTTTAAATTCTCGTTCGTGGCGGTAATGATACGGACATCGAAAGATATATCTTTCTGGCCCCCGATCGGATGAACCTTTCGTTCTTCCAACGCCCGTAGCAGTTGCACTTGTACATCATAGGAGAGATTTCCGATCTCATCCAGGAAAATAGTCCCCCCCGACGCTAATACAAAGTAACCTTCCTTATCGGAAACAGCCCCTGTAAACGAACCTTTTATATGACCAAAAAACTCACTCGCGGCTAAATCTCTCGGAACCGCACCGCAATCCACAGCCACGAAAGGAGCATCCTTCCGGCTACTCATCGAATGAATCAAACGGGCGATATACTCCTTTCCCGTTCCGCTCTCTCCATTGATCAGTACACTCATGTTCGTGGGTCCTACCAAACGAATGTAGTCATACAGCTGATCGGCCTTCTCGCTTATTCCTTTAATATAAGTGATTTCCGATGTTTTCGCGGTAGAGGTTTTTCCCTTTTCCTTGGGTTTTGTTTCCAATTTCAGGGCTTCCTGCAATTTTTTCAGAATCTCATCGGGGATAACCGGCTTGGATACATAATCGAAGGCTCCCAATTTAATAGCCGTAACGGCTGTTTGAATGTCGGCATAACCGGTCATTAAAATAACCTGTGCCTGAGGAGTTTTCTCTTTAATGATACGAAGCAGATCTATCCCATCTTTATCCGGCAAGCGCAGATCCGTGAGAACCACATCAAAAGCGGTTCCCTCCAATTTTTTTACAGCCTCTTTGCAGGTAAAAGCATTCTCTACTTCAAATTTACGCTTTCCCAACCAATTTTTCAACATGATACAGAAAGTCGTATCATCATCGACTACTAAAATTTTTGCCATAGATCGATTATTTATCTTACGAAAATAACCTTAAACGACTAAACAAAAAAAGATTTAACGCTATTTAATAAATAAAGAATCTTGAGGCGTTACGCCTCGGATCACCTCCACACATTCGGTGATACAGATCAGAAATTGATTATTATCTACATATACAATAAAAAGGAGGCTATCCCGGAATAGATCCGAACAGCCTCCTACAAATGCACGATTATGTACCTCACTTATTTCTCCCCTTCACTAATGAATTTCCCGTCTTTATCATATATGACCGTGATTGTTTGTTCATCTTTTTTCAAAATCAGTTTATATTGGTCGTTATCACCTTTATAAGCCTCTTCAATCGTATAGCCCTCGTATTTTTTCGCAACGGCATCCTTTACTGCTTGCGGCACATCGGCTACGTCAATTTTCGTCCAAACCACATCTGCCCGAGTGATCAGACTCAACATAACTTCCTGCTTGGTTGTATCCGGAATAACCGTATCTCTGGCAATAGTCTGGTGGGACGCTGCCACAACATAATTTGAAAAACCAAACACAACAACTGCTACGACTACGATACTTTTCAACACATTTTTCATAATTTCCCGTTTTAAAATTAAACTCATATATATTCAGTTCACTTATTAGATTCCAGCTTATGATCAGGTTCCGTTAAAAAGTGCGGTAATAACAACCCCGATACGGCCACAACGATAAAAAATCCAAAAACTACCATACTTTCAATTTTTAATTTTAACCTCTTTGTCTTTTCTATAAGAAATAGTATGCCAAAACATACAATTTCCGCCGCTTCCAAGATTTCATGCTAATAATCAATACTATACAATATCGTTTATCGCCATACACCGTTTCCCGGATTGTAGAAAAACGGGGAACAACTGTGGCGATTTTCCACACCCATTCCGTGATTCCACACTTTACGAATTAATCCGTCGAAAAAACTTTTATTATTCTTCAAAAAATCGTAGTATTGTTGTTTATTTAAATATATGAAAACATTACTATATGGGTTCCTGTTCGCAGGACTACTCGTCGGCTGTCAGGACGACAAGATAGGGGATAAGAAGGATCTTTCGGAAAACTACAACATCAATCAATTTGTAGAGTCCCACATGAAAGAAGAGTATTTTTGGGCCAAAGAGGTCCAAACGAAAAACGTGGATAAAGAAACAGCTCCGTCCAGCTTTTTCAATGCCCTAAAATACGAAGGAGACAGGTGGTCTCGTTTAACCGACGAATCGGCTGACGGGACTCTCTCTGCCATTGAAGACGGAGATGATTACGGTTTCGGCATACGCGTAACCATTTGGAGCGATCAATCCGGCAATACCCTTTTTTCCAAAATCAATATGGTTTTTCCGGATTCCCCCGCAGGGAAAGCCGGACTGCGTAAAGGGGATATTATTACACGGGTAAACGGATTAACCCCGAATCTCTCTAATATACAAACGGCATTAAACGCCCGAGAGATAACGATTCAAGTGACCCATAAAAACGGTTCTTCCGAAAGTATCAGTCTGAATGCCCAAAAATATGAAGTCAATCCGATCCTAAAAAATACGGTAATCGAAGAGGGAGACAAAAAAATCGGTTACCTCGCCTATGCCAGCTTCGTTTATAAAAATCAAAGCTCTTTAGATGAACTAACCCGAATTTTCAACGAATTCAAAACCCAGGAAATAGACGAATTAATATTAGACCTTCGTTACAACGGGGGGGGTTACAATCATGCGGCCGTTCATTTGGCCTCTCTTATCGCCCCGACATCCGCAGTTATGTCAAAGAAGTTGTTGATTTATAAACAATGGAATGAAAAATACCAGGCGATATACCAAAATTCTTCTCTTATGACAGAAGAACATTTGAATGCCAAAGTTCCAGAGAATGCCCGGTTAGGTTTGGAAAAGGTATGGATTCTTACCAACAACTCCACCGCTTCGGCTTCCGAAGTTGTCATATCGGGCCTAAAACCTTATATGGATGTTATTACCGTAGGAGAAACCACTACCGGTAAAAATGCCGGAGGAATCGTTTATACTCCTTCCGATGCAAGCATCGACCAATGGAATGTCTATTTGATCGCATTCGAATATACCAACAGTAACCGTGAATCCGTAAGAAACGGGATTGTCCCCGATTACTACATAAAAGAAAGCGATAACGCTTATTTCCGGGACCAGAACGACTGGGGTGATAAAAACGAATATTTAATCGCTTACACGCTTAACCAAATAACCGGCCGAAGCTCATTCCGTTCGGCCCGCACGATATCGGAACAAGCAGTTCCCGAAACCTTGGAGCCAGAAGGACGTTATATTATCTCCTTTTAACTAAAGACCCTCCACTACTCAAATTACGAGTAATAACAGGGCTCCCGTCATACAAAAGCAAACCGGAAGAAGATATCTCCGCGTTTAATTTCTGACGCACGAAGATCTCTCCTTTAGCAGCATTGCTTATGTCAGCATTACACGTATCCGCTGATAATTCCCATGCCTTCAGGTAGGATGCCGTTGAGAGATTCAAATCCAACTGCTTTACTTCCCCTTTCAATTCCAAACGGGAGGCACCGGAAGCTTCCACCTGTAACTCGTTTCCCTTCACCTCCAATTTCATATTGGATGCACCGGAAGCGACCACCTCCAATTGATCGACCCGCAACAGCGCCGAGCCCTCAATCCGTGCCGCAGAAGCAGCCTCCAAACGAACAAGTCGCGGTAAGGTCACCAATACGTTCATTACCGTGTAGCGGCGAATGCTAATACCCGGTTCTATATATACATTCAACTGATTATTTTTTATCTCCGTCTTGATATATGGCAGAATATTATCATCCGACTCCACGGATATCGTTGCCGTCTTATCCAATGTCACATAAAGTGTAATCCCCTGTTGAACGGATATTTTTTCAAAACGGACCTCCGAAGGTCGTTGCGACATCAACACATAACCCGTTCCCGTTACTTTTTTGTCTTTTGCCCATCCGCTTACCGCAAAAAGCAAAAAACACAATCCCCATAATAGACCTTTCATCATTCGAATTATTTATATTCATATTCATTTTTTCCCTCCAACAAACCGATAGACTGCAGATACTCGGTTTCACTCAGTTTCAACTGCGTCTTGGCTTCGACCCAGTCGCTCCATGCTTGTTGCCATTGAGCTTGAGCCTCTAACAAATTGGTCAGATTTTCCATTCCTACCTCGTATTGGTTTGTCGTAATCTTTAAATTTTCTTCCGCCTGAACCAATGCCGTACGGGTTAATTGAATACGGGTTTGAGCATCTTTCAGTTTAAATCGGTTTCCGGCAATTTCCAATCTCATCAATTCCCCCATTTTCTCTTTATTTAAACGGCTTATCTCCTCGTCTACCTTTGCAGAACGGACCTTGTTCCGACCTTCCCCCCAATTGAATACGGGAATCTGTACCGAAGCCAATGCATTAAACGAATGATCGTCGGCACCATCCCCGTTTAATTCCAAGCCCCCGCTAAAACCATACCCTACAGAGACTCCGACCTGAGGCAAGAAACCGGAACGAGCGATACGGATCTCTTTCTGTTTCATCTCGATCTCCTTTTCTAACATATTATAATCGGGACGTTGCTCCAGATGATCGGGTAAAGCCCATATTTGCGGACTTAATGTTGAAGATAACGAATCTGTCAATTCTATCCTCGTCTCCAAATCCAATCCGACCAAACGACAAAGATTCATCCGGGAAAGTTCCTGCCCGTGTTGGGCCTTCTGTAATTGCAAAACAGCCTCATTGAATTTCACCTGTGCTTTCAACACATTATTTAAAGAAGTCATTCCGGTTTGTTGAGCATCTTCCAGATTTTTCACCAACTCCCCCACGACCTCCTTGTATTTCCGGGCCACGAGAACCAACTCCCGAACCCGTATACATTGCCAATAAGCCTGTTCCAACTCAACAAGAACTTGCGAACGATTTAAGCGCACGTTCTCCTTTGCCAATATTTCTCCCGCTTTGGCTGCCTGATGAGCGGCCCGGATCTTCCCTCCCAAAAAAAGGGGCTGTTGCAACTGCACGCCGGCCATATATACTCCTCTCATCGAAAGAGAAATCGGAATATCCGGTAAAAAAGCATACTCTTTAAACACGGGTTTTCCATCGGGACCGAAGATAGGTTTCCCGTCCGGACCGACAACTAAATTCGGTTCTAACTTTTGATTCTCTCCGGGCACGTAAGTCGGCAAATATCCCCCATCCAAACTATACTTCTGTTTTTTCTGGTTATAAAAATAAATACCGGTAATCGAAAGTTTCGGATAGTAATTGGCTCTATACTCTTTTTTGGTCCAAACGGCCTTTTGTTCCTGTTGGCGGGCAATAGCCAATTGTTGGCTATACTCAAGTGCCATTTCCCGACAGCGCTCTAAGTTCAGCACGACCTGCGCCTTCACCGGAATCAGTCCTAACACCAGTAGGGTAATAAATAAAAATCGCATCTTCTTCTATTATTTAAATTCTATCGTTCAAAACTCATTCATTAACTTAATCCCATGTGAAAATCTTTCTTCTCCCGTTTCGGATGTTTGATTTTTAAAAAGAGAGAATAAAGAACCGGAAGAATAACCAACGTGATCACGGTCCCAATAAACAACCCACCCATTATGGTCACGGCCAAAGCCCCGAACATATCGTCGTTAACCAAAGGAATCATTCCCAATATGGTTGTCATCGCGGCTAAAAATACAGGACGCAAGCGGGAAGAAGAGGCATCCAACAAAGCCTGGAAAGGATCTTTCCCCGATCGGATCTGGATATCGACCTCATCCACCAACACCACACCATTTTTAATCATCATCCCGACAAGCCCGAGTGCTCCCACGATAGCAACAAAACCGAACTCTTTTCCGGCCAACAACATTCCGAAAACGACTCCGGTAATCGCTAACGGCAAACACAATAAAATCATCGCCGGACGTTTGAAATCTTTAAAAAGTGCAATCAAAATAGCCAACACGAGAACAATAGCAACCGGCACATTCTTAAACAGGTATTGTTTGGACTGCGTACTGGCCAAATACTCCCCTTGCCACTCGGTCGTATACCCCGGAGGAAATTGAATCGTGTCGATTTTAGTAAGAAGGCTGTTCCGTACTTCATTGCTGGTGTATCCCGGAGCATTGTTACATTGGGCGGATATAGAACGCTGGCCGTTATAACGACGCACCACGGGAACCTCCCAAACGGCATTTATTCCATTGGTCGCTTGATTTAAAGGCGTTGACCCGATTGCAGCCATCAATAACTCGTCTGCCGAAATCATTCCGCTTATCAGCTCTTTTATGGTCTCCATGTTCAACAGATTCGTGGAAGGAACCAAACTCCAAACCGGAACGTTTCCTAATTTACCCAAACGTTGATTATCCTGCCCCACACTTTTTACATAAATCGGCAAATCGTGCTGTCCCTCGTAATAGGATCCTACCGGCAAACCGTCTGTCGTCGCCAACAAGGCCATTCCGACATCCTCGCGGGAAAGATTGGCCACCCGTGCTATCGGTTGATAATACTCCACGTTCAAAGCCGGCGTCATGGGTCCCCAGTCATTGGTCACCAGCATCGTGGTCGAATCATCCCTCATGATCTCCTCCACTTGGGCACATAACCGCTTTAAGACGGCAGGGTCAGGCCCTGAAATCATAAACTGCACGGGATAGTCCATGTACATCAGATTGTATTGTTTCATGCGTACGTAAGCAGAGGGGTAATGTTCCGATAAATATTTCTGTAACTCGTTCAGATTCGCTTTCAATGTCTCCGGAGAAGTAAAATCCACGATCAACTCGCCGTAACTTAAAGCCGGCTCGGCCACGGTCCGGACCAAATTATATCGGGAAGGTGTTCCTCCCAAGCTCGTCGTTACCATCGTGATCTCGGGACGGGAAGAGAGATACCGTTCGATTGAAGCCAAATCTTCTTTTACCGTCTGCGGATTCGTCCCGTAAGGCATCTTATATTCTATATACAATTGATTGTAACTCAAATCAGGGAAGAACCCTTGTTTTATATACCGAAACATGTACACACTGACTAATAACAGAACGACTGTCGCAGCCAAAACACCGATCCGGTTATACACGGAAAATTGCAACACCCCCCTAAACATCCGGTATACCTTCGTGTCATACATCTCTTTTTCGCTAACCTGCTTGGCCGGGTTTACCTTCAATCCCCTATCCGCCTGAATCGGGACATAAGCCAACGCTAACACCCAACTCAACCACAAGGAGACCGCCAGTACGATAAAAAGATCCCGGACATATTCACCCGTCGTATCGGGAGAGAGATAAATCGGTAAAAAGGTTAAGATCCCGATCGTCGTTGCACCCAACAAAGGCCATGCTGTTTTTTTGGTAATATTGACCAAAGCATCGGGTTTCTTTAGTCCCCGTTTCAAATCTACCAATATCCCATCCGTGATTACAATAGCATTATCCACCAGCATTCCCATGGCCACGATAAACGAAGCCAACGAAACCCGTTGTAACGTTCCATGCATCATATGAAGTATCACGAAAGACCCTAAAACCACGACAACCAAACCGATACCAATAATATAACCGCTTCTGAAACCCATGAATAACATCACGACCAAAATAACGATCAGGACGGATTCTATCAGATTCACCATAAATACGTTAATAGCACTCTGCACCCGGGTAGGTTGAAAAAACACTTTTTGAAAATCAATTCCAGCCGGAATAATTTCCCGTTTCAATTCTGCTAATTTCTCGTCCACCTTCTTACCCAATTGAATGATATTCCCTCCTTTTTCCATGGCAATAGAGATGGCGATAGCAGGAATCGTATCATAGATTAATCCCTCCCGCTGGGGTTCCACGTATCCTTTCGTGATAGTTGCCACATCCGAAAGCCGGATCTGATCTTGCTCATGCCCTTTTATCAGAAGGTTACGAATATCCTCTATGGCTTTATAAGCTCCGTCTACATTCACCCTTATCCGCTTTTCTCCGCTATCGAAATAGCCGGAATAAACCGTTTTATTTTGTCCGTTCAGCGTCATGATAATCTCCGCGGGATGAACGCCGAGATTGGCCATCTTATCCTCCCGTATATCGATATTGATACAAGCCTGCCGCTCCCCGTATATATCCACACTGCTTACCCCGTCTATATCCAATACCGTACGACGGACCAATTCGGCATAATCGGACATCTCCTGATATCCGAATCCGTCCGAGGTCATGGCATAAAACATTCCGTATACGTCCCCGAAATCATCCATCACCAAAGAGGCATTGGCCCCTTCCGGTAATTGAGCTTGAACATTTGCCACCTTCCGTCGCAAAATGTCCCAGTTTTGTTGTAACTCCGCCAGCGGTACCGTACTGCTCAGTTCCACCGTAATCATCGACACATCGTCCATCGAAAGAGAAGAGACATGATCCAAATCTCCCATGGAACGTATGGATTTCTCCAGAACATCCGTTACCTCCAATTCGACTTGATAAGCCGAGGCTCCCGGAAAAGTGGTTATCACCAAAGCCTGCTTCACCGTAATAGCCGGATCCTCCAGTTTACTCATGGTAAAAAAAGAATAAACTCCTCCGACCACCAACACGAAGACGAAAAAATAAACTAAGGCTTTATTTTTTAATGCATATTCCGTAAAGTTCATATTATCAAAATTACAAGTTGCCTACCCGCCGGTTACCATCGTCTATAAATCGTAACCGACAAAGCATTATAAAAGTTTTCCGACATTAGAGGTTGATACGGGGGGAAGTTGACGAACTTTTTGTCCCTCTTTCAAATGATTGACCCCGGCTGTAACGATCCAAGATCCGGGTAGCAGTTCGGATTGAACCAAAACCATCCCGTCTTTCTGAATTTCAACGATCTCTACTAAAGATTTACTTATCTTCCCCTCCTTCTTTTCGTAAGACCACACATACGACTTCCCGTCTTTTTGAAAAAGAGCGGAAATAGGAATCAAGGCCAAATCGTCTTTCCCCGGCATAAAGTCGATGGTGACAGTAGCGCTCATCCCTGCAGCGATATTCAATTTTTGTTCCGGCTTCAGACGAAACCGGACTTTAAAGAGTTGATTGTAATTAGCCTGTTGTGCGATTTCCAATAGTTCCAACGGAATTTTCATTCCCGGATACACATCGGCAACGCAATAAGAACTCACGAAGTTCTCCCGGCGAATATAATCACTCGAGGGAATATCTATGTCTATCTCGAAGTAATTATCATTGATCATCGACAATACGGGTAATCCCTGATTAACGATTTCATGAGCATCAAAAAACTTTTTTTGGATATACCCGTCAAAAGGAGCCCTTAATTTCGTATCGTTCAAAGCATTTCGATGCGCCTCGTAAAGAGCCGTAATCCGTTTCAATGCAGCAACCGCCTTATCATAATCATTTACCGGAACACTCTTCCGGCGATAAAGCTCCATCACTCGCTCCGACTCACCTTTGATCTGTTTATACTCGGCCGCCGTAGCATCAAATTGCAACTTATAATCCCGGGGATCGATTTCGGCTAATACTTGTCCCTTCTTCACGTATTCCCCCTCTTTTGCTCTAAACCTTACGATCGGACCCGCCACCCGAAAGGCCAATTTTACATCCGAAGCCGCTTTTATCTTCCCCGGATAATTCGTACTACTCTCTCCTTCATATTTTTGAATCTCTGCCGTTTTAACCAACTGCGGGATCTCTAATCCAGGCGCCGCTCTGCGACAGGATTCGACTACAAATAAAGCTCCTATCACCGGAGCCCATTTCAATACAGAAAAAAACATCATCTTCATAATATACAGTTAAAGATCATAACCATATACTCAAAAGACTAAACAAATGTTTCACTTTCTTTTCCGAAACTCTATAAAAACATCCAAACAAAAAACGAAAACAGGTATATTATTTCAATCGATCGTATCTGAACGAATCTTTACAATTGCCCTGTCGCTTTCAAATAACGGGTTTCACTTAAACGTAATTCAGCCTTGGCATCAATCCAGTCACTCCATGCTTTTTGCCACTGAGCCTGTGCTTCCATATAGTCGGTCAATGTTTCCATCCCGACTTCGTATTGATTTTTACTAACAGTCAAATTTTCCTCCGCCTGAGATAACGATTGACGGGTCAATGTTACCCGGGTTACCGCATCTTCCACGTTAAAACGAGCCCGGGCAATCTCTAACTGCATCATTTGTGCCATGTCTTCCTGTCTCAAACGGCTCATCTCTTTTTCCGCCTTCACTGAACGAACCTTATTTCTGCCTTCTCCCCAATTGTAAATCGGAATTTTTAAGGAAGCCATTGCCGTAAAAGAAGATATACCAGAACCCTGTCCGTTCACGGTTATTCCATCGGAATACCCGTAAGAAGCCGAAACTCCCAGTTGAGGTAAAAAATCGGAACGGGCCAGTTCCACCTCTTTTACTTTTAACTCGACCTCCTTTTCTAACAAATTATATTCGGGCCGTCCCGTGATTCCCGCCTTCACCTCGAATAACCCCGGAGTAATCCCTTCTTGAAGAGTGTCACTAATCTGTACTTCCGAATAAAAATCGATCCCGACAATCCGACATAAATTCATACGGGCCAAAGACTTACCATTCATAGCCTTTTGCAACATAAGCTCTGCCTCATTCAGCTTTACCTGTGCTTTCAATAAATCATTACGGGAACTCATTCCGATTTCATAAGCATTTACCAGGTTAAGTACCAACTCTTTCACAACCGACTTATATTTCTCGGCAGAAGTTACCAATTCACACACTTTCAAATATTGCCAATACGCCTCGTCGGCCTCTAAAATTACCTCCTTTCGATTGTATTCCTGATTCAGATCCGCCATCTCTTTCCCTATCTTTGCCATCCTGAAAGCAGAACGCACCTTTCCACCCATAAAAAGAGGCTGCTCCAACAAAATCCCCGCCGTATAAATACCCCTCAAGCCCAAAGCCAAATTGATATCAGGCATAAAAGCATATTCATTAAAAAGAAACATACCGTCTTTTCCCATCACCGGCAAATGCGTTGTCGGATCAAGATATAAATTGGGAACTAAATTCCCTTGTCCGTCCTGAATATACGTGGGCAAATAACCGCCGTTAATCTTAAACTTCCACCTCTTTTGCATATAAGCATACATGCCAGTGGCCGAAAACTTCGGAAAGAAATTAGCCCTGTAACTTTTCACGTCATAAGCGGACTTCTCAACTTGTTGAGCCGCAATAGCTATTTTCTTGCTGTTCTCCAAGGCCATTTCCCGACATTTTTTTAAATCCAATGATACCTGAGCCTGTACCCGTATAAAACCCACCAACAATATAACTACAAATAAAAAGCGCATTTTTCCTTGATTTAAATTTATCATTCGCTAAACGTTATTCCTCTTTTTTATCTTCAAAGAAGATTGCATATAAAACCGGAATAAATACCAACGTGATCACTGTTCCGACTAATAATCCTCCCATAATCGTTACCGCCATAGAGCCGAACATATCGTCCCCTAAAAGCGGAATCATTCCTAATATAGTCGTTAAAGAGGCCATCATTACCGGACGGAAACGGGAAGAAGAGGAATCTAACAACGCTTGTAATTGACTCTTTCCCGAGGCTATCTGCAAACCGATCTCATCTAACAATACCACTCCATTCTTAATCATCATCCCGATCAATCCGAGAGCTCCGACGATAGCCACGAACCCGAACTCTTTACCGCTTAATAACATTCCCGCCACAATACCGATCGTCGCCAAAGGTAAACACAAGAAAATGATTATCGGTTTTCTAAAATCTTTAAACAACATAATCAATATGGCAACCATCAAGATAATAGCCAACGGAATATTGGCGAAAAGATACTTCATCGATTCCCCGCTCGCTTTATGCTCCCCTAACCATTGCATCGTATAGCCTTCCGGTAGAGCAATCGTATCTATTCTCTCGGCCAAAAGAACCCTTGCACTTTCGGCAGTATAGCCCAAAGCGTTATTACATTGCGCCCGCATCGCCCGTTGCCCGTTATAGCGCCGTACGACCGGATCTTCCCACTTCATACTCACACCACGGGTAACCTGATTCAAAGGGGTCGAACCTATGGTTCGAGCCAACAACTCCTCTCCCGAGGTCGTTCCCATCAATAATCCTTTCAAAGATTCCTCGTTTAAAGCAGAAGCAGAAGGCATCACGCTCCACACGGGAATATTATCCAACGCTTCGACCTTTTCTCCCCGGCTATTCCGGCTCTTCATGTATAAAGGCAGAGAACGGGTTCCCTCGTAGTAAGCCCCTACCGGCAGTCCATCCGTTGCCGACAACATAGACAATCCCACGTCGGAACGGGAAAGTCCCGCGGAGCGGGCTATCGGTTGATAATAGTTCACCATCAACACGGGAACCATCGGGTCCCAATCCCTCGTGACAAGCATAACTGCCGGTTCATCGCGCATAACACGTTCGGCTTTAGCCGTCAACTCTTTTAAAACGGCAGGATCGGGACCGGAAAACATCAATTCGATCGGAAATTTTTTGTACATGAGATTATAACGCTTCATCCTCACGTAAGCATCCGGATAATGAGCCTCCAGATAATCCTGGATTTCCGATAATGAACTTTTTAATGCATCGGGGCTGGTATAATCCACAATTAATTCCCCATAACTCATGGAAGGTTCTGCTATGGAACGTACCAAATTATAGCGGGCAGGAGTTCCTCCCAAACTCGTTGTCACGTGGGTAATATCCGGACGATTCAATAAATAACGCTCGATTTCGGCCAAATCGGATTTTACTCGTTCTATCCTGGTTCCTTCAGGCATTTTAAATTCTACATATAACTGGGAATAACTCAGATCAGGGAAAAAACCCTGGGGGATATAACGGTAACAATAAGCCGTGATCGCCAATAAAACAACAACGACAGCAACAGCTAACTTCTTATGCCATAAAATATAAGTTAAAAAAGTTCGAAACAAACGGTAAATCTTACTATCAAAAAGTTTTTCACCACCCTCCTTCGGTTGTATTTTCAACGATCTATCCGCGTGGATAGGAATTTGAGTCAAGGCTAATATCCAACTCAGCAACAAAGAAACGGCCAACACGATAAATAGATCCCGAACATATTCGCCCGTCGTATCCGGAGAAATAAAAATCGGGAAGAATGCCAATATGGCTATCAAGGTGGCCCCCAATAAAGGCATAGCGGTCTTCTTCGTAATATTTGTCAAAGCCGCCGGACGTTTTATTCCCCGTTCCAGGTCGACCAAAATCCCGTCCACAATAACGATGGCATTATCTACCAACATTCCCATGGCTACAATTAACGATCCCAATGAAACTCGCTGCAATGTTCCGTCAAAAAGATAGAGCACCACAAAAGAACCCAACACAATAATCACCAAACCGGTTCCTATGATAACACCGCTCCGGAAGCCCATCGTCAACATCAGAATCAATATGACAATAACAACGGATTCCACTAAATTCACCATAAATACGCCGATAGCCTCACTTACCCGTTCCGGTTGAAAAAAGACCTTATGGAAATCAATACCTACCGGAATCCGGGAAGTTTTGAGATCTGTCAGTTTTTTATCGACAATACGCCCCAATGAAACAATATTTCCCCCTTTTTCCATAGAAACGGCTAATCCAAAAGCACGTTTTCCATCATAGCGCATCTCGTTACGAGAAGGATCCTCGTATCCCTTGGTCACGGTAGCAATATCCCGTAATCGCAATTGATCTCCCTCGTGCCCCTGAATAATTAAATCTTGAATATCTTCAATAGAGTGATAGCTATCATTCACGGCCACCCGGATACGTTGGTCACCGCTATTAAAATAACCGGGATAAACCGTCTTATTCTGATTATTCAACGTAGCCAAAACCTCCATGGGATGTACACCCAGGTTCACCATTTGATCCTGAAGGATCTCGATATTGATACATGGTTTCCGATCTCCGTACAGTTCGACCCGACGTACCCCCGCAACATCCTGTAACTCCCGTTTCACCAGTTGGGCATAATCCATCAACTCCTCATCTGATACGCCGTCGGTCGTTATCGCGTAAAACATACCATACACGTCCCCAAAATCATCCATGACAACGGAAGGACGGGTCCCCGATGGTAAACTGGCCTGTGCATTTATCACCTTCCGCCGTAAAATATCCCATTTCTGTTCTAATTCATCTCCGCTGACCGTACTCTCCAACTCCACGGTTATCAAAGACATATCCGCTACCGATTTGGATTCGATAGTAGATATAGCTCCCATGGAACGAATCGATTTTTCCAATACATCGGTCACTTCCAACTCCACTTGATGAGCAGAAGCCCCGGGATAAACAGTAAGAATCATCGCCTGTTTTACCTTTATCTCCGGATCCTCCAATTTACTCATAGAGATAAAAGCAAAAACACCGCCAATCACGAGCACGGCAATAAAAAATTTCACCAACGCTCTATTATTCAAAGCGTATTCCGTCAAGTTCATAGCAATCCTCCCACGTTAGTCGATGACACTCCTTTCAAAAGTTCCACTTCCATACCTTCGTTCAACCCGTGGACTCCGGCTGAAATAACGATCTCTCCCACCTTCAACCCTTGTGCGACAATAACGGTCCCGTCTTTCAATATTTTACCAAGTTTTATCTCTCTCGTAGAAACGGTTCGAGTCGAAGGATTATACACCCAAACGGCAGCATCCCCCCTATTTTCAAAAACAGCGGATAACGGAATAATCGTTAACTCGCTAATTTGAGGATTATATTCGATGTTCACGTTTACACTCATCCCGGCAGCTATATCAAATCCTTTTTCCGGTCTCAGACGAAGACGCATCTTGTAGAGCTGGTTTAAATTAGCCTTTCGGGTAACTTCTATCAATTCCAAAGGGAATACCTTATCCGGAAAAACATCGATAGTACAAGAAAAAGATTTGAACAAAGCCTGACGAACATAGTCGCTCGAGGGGATATCGATCTCCACATCGAAATAAGCACTATTGATCATAGAAATTACCGGTATACCGGCATTTACCGTTTCATGAGGATTAAAAATCTTTTTTTGAATATACCCGTCGAACGGAGCCAGTAAACGGGTATCTTCCAACGCATTTCTATGAGCGTTGTATTTAGCTGTTATTTGTCTTAAACCGTATACGGCTTTTTCATAATCGTTCACGGGAACGCTTTTCCGATTATACAACTCAATCACTCGCTCGGCCTCTCCTTTTACCTGTCGGAATTCAGCCTCCGTGGCAGAAAACTGAATTTCATAATCCCGGGGATCTATTTCGGCAATTACAGTGCCTTTCTTTACGAAGGCTCCTACCTCCAACGGCATTCTCAAAATAGGACCGGCCACCCGAAAAGCCAGATTCACATCGGAAGCCGCCTTTATTTTTCCCGGATACACAATAGATAATTCCCCTTGATGGTCTTTTACCGTATCCGCTTTTACCACCATTTTTCCCTGAGTACGGCCCGTCTTTGACGTACGGCACGCCCCGAGCAATAACACCATACTCAATACCAGAAGAATAAACTTATTCGTCATACACGCTGTTTTTATATTCGTTTATTAACCACCACGCTAAAAAGTCGTTCTCTCTATCTTACGGCTATCCCACTCATCCCCAGATTTTTTCCACCTCTTTTTTATACAAAAAATAAGCCAATCCGAAATAAATAAATGTCAAAATCCACAAGCTGTAAAACTCACAAGAGACTTGGGATAGAGTTGCTCCCATATTATTGATAGAGATAAAACCGTTTATTCCATGTGTAGAAGGAAATACATTGCTTATCCAAAGCCAATATTCCGGAATCGCCGTTTTAGGCCAGGAGATTCCGGAAATAAACATCAAAGGAACAGAGGTGAAAACAAATAAAAGATAAGGCATTTCCCGCTCCTTGGACAAAAAAGAGAGTATCATGGCAAAAAAGATACACGAGAGTAAAAAAGGCAAGAGAAACCACATCAGTTCCAACTTCGCCCCGATTTGAGTCATCCCGAATATACGGGGGACGATGAATAAAATCCAATAACCCATCACAAAATAGATCGGGAGATAAATCATGCCCTTTCCCAACACGACCCGCAAAGGGTAACGGTAATGCATATTCCGGGGGATCATTCGCTTTTTAATATTACGATCCCTCTCTGTTCCCGCAATAGTTCCCATTCCCAATAATAAAGACTGTTGTATTACTAAAATCAGAACAGCCGGGATTAGGAAAGAGGTAAATCCGCTCTGAGGATTATACATCTTCACCTCACGTACTTTAACAGGAGAAGCTGTTAGTTGTTGTTGGATTTTCGAGGCATATTCCATCCCGTCTACTTGTATCTTTTTCCCCATAGCCAAAGAGACGTCCGTAGCTGCCGTCAATAAAGTCTTATAATTCAACAAGGCACTCATATCACAAAAAAGCGAAACATGAGCCTGTTCTCCCCTGGCTATCCATCTGCTAAAATCAGAAGGAACCTCCAATATACCATAGATCTTTTTCCGGTACATTAACTTCTTCGCCTCCTCCATATTACTGCAATAAGCTACCACATCCACCCCTGGCGTGGCATTCCAATTCCGGATAAACTCCCGACTCTCCGACGATTTATCCTGATCCACTACGGCAACCGGGATCTCCCGAGCCACTTCGTTGCTATAAATATAAGCATAAGTTATCGGGTAAGCCAGGGTCAGAGCCACGAAAAAAGTTAACACGGCATGATCCCGGAAGATCATGTAAAATTCCCGTCTCAGCACATAATATATATCTTTCCAGAAATCAATCATCCATTTCACAAATTAATCATTCTACCGATCACGGCATATATTTAAATTTCAACAAATCCAATTTCAATTTTTTCAGGACCACCAACGGTAACAACATAAATACCAACAAGGCGGAATAAGACTGCCAGGAATAAATCATATCCAAGCCATTAAGAGCCTGATCGATATAAATCAAAAGATAATGCCTCATTTGAAAAAGATTACTCATCGCTTGAACTAAAAAAGGCATGGAACGGACAGGATAAGTAAAACCGCAAATGGAGAAAGCAAGCACTCCCCACAAAGCACAAGCACTCAAAGCAATTCGATTACGCCGAACCAGTCCCGTTAAAAACAAGGCCACTCCCTGAGATGCAAGCACCATCATTACCATTCCTAAAAACATCGGGAAAAAACCGCCGTTCAATGGGAAACGAGCGTAAACATAAAGTAGTGACAAATAAAACATCCCCATACAGATAAAGACAACAGCTTGAGGGATAAGCTTACCCATCAACGACAACACGATCGAGTTACGCCCCATTTCCAACCATTTCCGGGAAGTTCCCCGCTTTACCTCTTCCCCGATACTGTATGCAGTCATGAACATCACGAACATGCAAAGAAAAGCCGGTAAAAGAAAATTAGCCAAATATACGGAGTAACTCAGCCACGGATTATTCAACGGATGAGAGTCCAAAGCGACAGGCATCAACCGGGCAGACAACAAAGGACCTCCCTCTCCTTTTGCCAATAATAATGTTTGCTGAACTGCACCGTTGGCCAAAGAGGTTTGGGTTCTCATATCTTTATATACCAAAGAGGCCGGAAGAAAGTAGGTATCATTCGTGTAAAAAGAGATAACCGGCTCTTTTCCCGTGGAAATATCCCGCCGGAAATCTGCAGGAATATGGAAAATACCGTACACTTCGCTCTTTTGCATGGCCTCCCTTGCCTCCTTAAAAGAGGTAGTCTGCATCGCCACTTCCGATTGTGCAAAAGAATTCAGCGTGCGGACCAATTGACGGGACATAGCCGTATTGTCTTCATCGACAACGGCTATCGGTAAATTCGTCGGCAAGCCGTCTTTCAGTAAATCCATAAAAAAAAGGAAACAGAACATCGGGGCGACCACCATCACAAACCAATACAGCCAACGCCCCGAGAGAATCCTAAACTCTCTCTTCATCAAAACCCACAAAGCCCGTATATCCTTTTGCATCTCTATTTAAGATTTAAGATTTTCCGACTAAGAACTCCGTTTTCCGGTAGCTTAACCCTTCACTTTTTTCAACACGCTCATCCCCGGACGCAAACCCTCTACCGGTTCTGTCGGAACAGCCTTTACTTCAAAAGTTTTAGCATCATACTGTCCGGTCGTCTTGGTCGCTCTCCAGGCCGCATAACTTCCCATGTCTTTCATCCGGGTCACTTTTAAAGTAATCTCCTTATTATCCAGAGCCGGAACGTAGGCTTTGAAAGTAACCCCCACCTGTAAATCTTTCAGTAAATCTTCCCGGACATTAAAAACGACCCACGTATCGGATAAATCCAATACATCCATGACCGGAGAACCCGTTCCGACCAACTCTCCCACGTGAGGATAGCGTTCGGATATCTCACCGTCTATCGGAGAAATTAAAAATGTCTCGTTCACGTACGAACTAACCTCGGCCACGGCTCCCTTAGCCCGGTTCACCTGAGCCTCCGCTGCCAATTTATCCTCTTTTTCAGCCCCGTTTATAGCCATTTCATATTGGGCTTGGGCGGCTTGCTCCGTAGCTGACATCGCTTTATAATTCGCTTCGGCCTCATCTCTTTTCTGAGCTGACATAACCCCGTTCTCGAACAATTTCTGCACGCGTTCATAAGATTTTTTGGCAACATCCGAGGCTGCCTGAGCCTTTTTCCAGGTTTGATACGCCATAGTGATTTTTTCTTCCCGAGCCCCTTTCTGAGCTTTATCACTCAACGCTTGCGCCGCCTCTTCCGCCGCACGGGCCTGAGAATATTTTGCTATCACCTCCGGACTATCCAGAATAGCGACAGTATCGCCTTTCCGAACCCGATCCCCTTCGTCCACTAAGAAAAGGGCAATTCTTCCGGGTACTTTCCCGGAAATCCTGACCTCATTCGCCTCCGCTTCTCCCTGTATGATCTCCGGAAGCGGTTTTCTAAAAATAAAACCGAAAACTCCTACCAAAAGGACGATCAAAACAATTCCGGCAAAAATTTTTACCTTACCGTTTTCCTTTTTTTCATTTTTCATCACCATATCGTAATTATAGTTATACCTTATTTATCAATCTCCAACAAGGTTCCGTATGCTTTTTGCAGATAAACTTCGCTCAATTTCGCCTCTATCCGCGTATCGATTAGCTCGGCGTTGGCCGACAACCAAGCCGTCTGTGCCTCCAATACATTTAAAACCGGAATGGTCCCTTCTTGAAATCCCAAATGGGCAAATCGAAGATTCTCTTCCGCTTTTTCCATGTTTTTACGTGCCATCTCCAATTTTTTAGCTACCTCCTTGACCTTAAACTCGGATTGATTTACTTGCAACTCTATTTTTTCTTTCGCCTCTTGTAGCTTATAATTCATAATGTTAGTCTGGGCCTTCGCGTGCCTCAGGCTTTTCCGGGAAGCTCCCCAATGAAAAATCGGAGCTTTTATCCCGATCCCGACGCTCCACATTCCATCGAACTTAGCACTTATCCCATCATAAAAAGAGGGAGTACTTGCAAACCAATTAGCCATCAAAGCGATCGTCGGTAAATACTCCGATAACGCTATTTTTTCCTTTTTTTTATACATATCGGTTGCCAAGGTCAAACTGGCCACCTCGGGACGACGGTTAAAAACCTGCCGGATATCCACACCCGAGACCTCCTTTAACTTCATATCCATATGCTCCTCCCTTAAAGGGATCACCGTATCGATCGGTAACCCGCAAATCTGGTTCAACACCATACGCGACAAACTTAACCCGTCTTCCACCTTCGTTAACATCATCTCTCCCTGATTCAGTTTTACCTTTACGGAAAGGACATCCGCCTTTGTTGCCACTCCGGTCTCCTCCATCAACAATACATCGTGCTCAAATTTTTTCAAGGTCTCCACGTATTTTTCCGCCATCTGTTTCCGGTTCACCAAAGAGACGATCTGCCAATACGCCTCATCCGTGGCAACGATAATATTCTGTAACTCCTGAGACCGATTACTTTCCGCCAATTTCTCGGACAATCCCGCCAACTGATTATAAGCCCGGATCTTTCCCCCCATATACAACGGCTGTGTCAAACCGATCTGCAATACGGCTAAATTACGTTCGTCTACCGTCATGGCACTCTTTGGCAATAAAGCATAATCTTTCGGAACATACTGACCGTTCACTACGACCGGTTTTCCATCCGGCCCCGACATCAATTGATCCGGCCGAAAAGTAAACTTTCCATTCTCTATCGTACCTACAGGCAAATGAGCGTCTTCAGCTAAAAGATTGATCTCTTTTTGATTCCGCATATACGTACCCATCGCATCGATTCCGGGTAAATATTTCGTGAAAGCCTCTTTTTTCTGCTCCCGGCTTGCACGAATCTCTTCATCGGCTATCTTCAGGTTTTTATTATTCTCTATCGCCAAACGACGGAAATCTTCTAAGCTCATTTCCCGCTGGGCGCATAAATTCATAAATAGGAAGATACAAACAATACTAAAAATAACCCTTCTCATATCTTTAAACATTAGTTATGCAAACATTAACAAAAACCGATTTCAATATTCAACGTAATCTCGTCTCTTTTTATTATACTTTTCGGTATGTGGTTTACCAAAAAAATTACCCTGCTTTTACCAAGGAATACAATTGTTCGTATTGCGATCGAACAGCCGATAACGCATAAGAAATATCCTGATGCATGATCAGATAATTGATCACCCCGACCCCTATATTCAGCAAATTCTTTGCCAAAATAGACGTATCCACGTCATCTCTCACTTCTCCCTCCCTCTTCGCCTGCAATATCAATTGTTCCAATTTAGATAACCAGGAAACTTTCGTATTCAACACGACTTCCCGAAACTCGGGATAAATGGAAATCACTTCTACCAATAACGAAAGGCATAAAATTTCCGGAATATCGCTATCAAAACTTTTGGCGCTATAATTATCGATCTCCAGCAAATGGCGTATCGTCACATCTATAAACTCACGTAACGAGTGTATTTGCTTAAACTCCTCCATCCTCTTCCGGTTCAACAAACGATAGTATTCGCGGATGCCCTCTTTCAATACCTCTTCCTTATTGGTAAAATGGTAGTAAAACGTACCCTTCGTCATCCCCACGGCTCGTTCCAAATCCGATAAGGTCACGGCTTTATAGCCCCGCTTCAAAAAAAGCAAGAAAGCCGTTTCAATGATCGTTTCCCTGGTACTATTCATTTTTTTATCAACAGATAATATTGTTCAAACTGCATCCGCATATCCGAAAAAACAAATTTCATATCCGCCTCTTCGAACTTCAAATTCAGCATACTGATCGACACGGACATTAAATTCTTCGCCAATACGGAAGTATCTAACGTTTCACGGATTTCACCTTTTTCCTTTGCCTTCAAAATAATATACTCCCAACAGGCTAATCGATTTTTGGAAATACCGTATATCCGCTCTCTAAATTCGGGAAACAGCGAAGACACTTCCAATACCAATTGAAAAAATAAAACCTCTATCACGTAGGTATTGAATAATTTTTTCGAAAGATCGGCACTCTCTTCCTTATATTGTAATACCAACCCGAAAAATTCCCGCAATGAAGAAATCTGAACCAATTCCTTATCCCCGATTTCACGCATAACGGTAAAATATTTCTCAATTCCTGCCTTCAGTATCTCTTTTTTATCCTTAAAGTAGTAATAAAAAGCCCCTTTGGTCAAACCGGTAGCCTGTTCCAAATCTTTTAGAGAACACGCTTTATACCCCCTCGTCAGGAATTGCACAAACGATTTGCTGATAATCTCCTCCCGTAATTCGGCCATTTTATACTTTTTGGTATGCTAAATAGTTCTGCAAATATATAAAAAAATGGAATCCAACGGTTATAAACGATAAAAACTAAAAAATCAACCTCATCCGCCCGACCACAAAAAAATCGTTTCGCCCAAATGACGAAACGATCTTCTTCTCTAACATTAAAACACCTATTATGAAAACGAATCAAAATACGCTCTCAACTCTTTTATTTTACCCTTTTTGGATTGTATTGTCACCGTTACCTCTTTCGAATACCAATCATAAATAAAAGAGGTCCCCGTGTAACGATTTACCTTCCGTTGAGGAATATCTATTTTCCGCTCTTGCTCTCCATCACCGAGAATCAGTTCGAGATCTCCATCCACCTCTCCTTTCAATTTGACAGAAATACTGGACATAGGCTCCTTTTTTAAAAAAAATTGTTGATGCCAGATAGTCTGATTCTCTATAAAAAATTCTTTTTCATACGTTTTAAAAAAACGAATACCACTATCCATATAGAGCATAAATAAGACAAAACTGACAAATAGTGAAATTAAAATAACGCACTTCTTTTTCATACTTACTAATATTAATCAAAAAATACCTTTAACTTTTTGATTTTACCTTTCTTTGACTTTATTGTTACAGTCATGTCTTCCGAATACCAATCATACGAAAACGAAGTCCCTCTATAACGATTGACTTCCTGCTGAGAAATATCTACTTTCCACTCATTTTCTCCATCACTATAAATAAATTCAAGATCACCCTCTACATCTCCTTTCAATTTTACTAAAGCACGCCCCAACGAAAGCGACTTTTTAAAAGAAAGCTGTTGATGCCAGACCTCCTGATTTTCGATTACGAACTCCTTCTCGTAAGAACTAAATAATTCTATACCACTATAATTATAGATGATCAATAAAATGACACAAACAAACAATACAATAAAAAAAATACTTTTCTTTTTCATCTTACTTATTTTTATTGATTCGTTGGAATAAGTTCTCCATTTTTCTCATATAATAAATCGCCATTATTTAAGGCATCCATTGCTTTATCACTGGCAGATCTTTTATCCAGACCCGAATATTTTTTAAATATATCATATCCGACTTTATTATTATGCAAATCCATTCTCTTTTCCAAAGCACTTTGATCCGAACGCTCTTCATGTGCATTTCCAAAACGTCTTGCCAATACGACACCACAACTAATGGAGTTTAAAATATTAAAATAACAATGTCGAAAAGCATCACTTTTATCATGCCTTCCATTTTTTCCAAATATAGCTTTTGTTTCTTTTTCCGCTATTCCAGCATTTTTCCTTATCTCCAATGCTTGTAAAGGAAATCTCATAATTAAAATTACTTCATCTTGCGTTAATTTTTTATATTCATCATAAGGGTCTAACTGAAATGTCTCCAAATCTATCCCTAATTCCGCCAACTCCGCTTCCGTATGTTCATATTCACCTGAAGTACTGCCCGAACTACCACTTCCTCCCGAAACCCCATACCAAAACAGATGTTGTCCAATACCAAACGAATACACTTAAGATCAAGGACCTTTTCTAATTCTTCCTTTTGATTTAGTTCATCAGGTTTTTTAACAAGATTTAATCCGGCTTTGTTATCACCATCATAATAAATACTTTCAACTTTATTAGTCTCTCCCAACTCGTGAACACATCCATATCATAAAATAGAGAGAATAAAAAAATAAATCACTCTTTTCATGATACTTGCTTTTAATTAACAATATATCATCTAAACCAATTGCAATATTGCAACTTATTTTATCTATTGCAAATATTTTAAAACATATATCAACAATAAACACTACTCTATTACGCCACAAGGCGCATATTTAATTGTTTAATAGAAAATTATCTGCAAAAAGAATCGAGAATCAAATCGAATCACAAATCCAGAATCATCCTATATTACACGAAATACATAACAAAACATGCCGCTTAATAATTAGGCGGCATGTTTATCTATATCTGAAAAATAACCTACTCTACCGAAACGATCTTTTCCAGCTCTTCCCGGGTTCCCGGATGAGTTTTCAACTCGTATTTGCTGATCCGATTCATGATTACGGCAATCGCACCGTCTCCGGTCACGTTACAAGCCGTTCCGAAACTATCCATCGCTATATACAAGGCGATCATCAATCCCTGGGCCGTCTCGTCGAATCCCAACATGGATTGCAACAACCCCAAGGCCGCCATAATCGCACCGCCGGGGACTCCCGGAGCCGCCACCATAGCAATACCCAACATCAAGATAAATCCGGCAAATTGCCCGAAGGAGATATCCATTCCCGACATCAGCATGATAGCCATCGCACAGGCAACAATTTTCATCGTACTGCCGGAAAGATGAATGGTCGCACAAAGCGGTATGACAAAGCTGGCAACTTCTCGATTGACCCCGTTCTTAATCGTCTGCTCCAACGTAACCGGAATAGTGGCTGCAGAAGATTGTGTCCCCAAGGCTGTCATATAGGCCGGAAGCATATTTTTGAAAAGCCGGAAAGGATTCGATTTGGAAACAAAACCGGCGATAAAGAATTGCATGAACAATAGAATGATCGTCATTATAAAAATTACGACAATAATTTTCACGAACACACCCATTACCCCGGAAACCTGACCGGAACCGGTAATATTTAAAAAAATACCGAAAATATAAAGAGGCAATAAAGGAATAATAACCCCCGTGATTACCCTATTGATGATATCTTTAAAATCTTCCATGGCCCCTTTCAGCGTGACCCCGTTAATAACAGACATTCCCAAACCCAAAGTAAAAGCCAGAAGCAAGGAGGTCATCACATCCATTAACGGCGGCATTGCCACGGTAAAGTAGGGAGTCAAAGTCTCCCCTTTTGCCGTTTCCAATGGATGCAATTGCTCCGCAGTATCGAGCAACCACGGGTAAGTCAAATCACAGGTAAAATAAGTAAAGAAGCCCGAAAAAATAGTAAACCCATAGGCTAAAAGAGCCGTAAACATTAACAGACGTCCCGCTCCTTTACCGACATCTGCAATACCGGGAGCCACTAATCCCAAAATCAATAAAGGAATAATAAAGCCCAAGAAGTTTCCGAATAATCCGTTTATCGTCAAAAAGATCCGAACCGACCAATCCGGAAAAAAGAAGCCACAAACTACCCCGAGTATTATAGCTATTGCCACCTTCGGTAACAAACCCAATCTCTTTTTTTTCATATTTTTTTATCATTTATTTTCCACGAATCAGCTACACCCTCATCCTTGTTTACTCCCAAAAATTCTACCACCCCAAATACGTTACCGCCAATTCGCATCACATTAATTTTTAACTCGCCCAAATTAATACCTCTTCACCTATTACGCAACCTCCTTGTTCATAAAAAGAAATAAGAAAAAATAAAGCCCT
This sequence comes from Sanguibacteroides sp. AM78-02pH3A, assembly GCF_027666085.1. Lineage (NCBI taxonomy): Bacteria > Pseudomonadati > Bacteroidota > Bacteroidia > Bacteroidales > Porphyromonadaceae > Sanguibacteroides > Sanguibacteroides sp. AM78-02pH3A. Next base: position 28,877 of record NZ_JAQEHX010000002.1, read on the forward strand.
GCTTGTTAGGCCTTTTTCCTCCTATTTTTTTACCATTCATAAACAATCTGTTTAAAAAAGAGTACTTTCGCAATAAATTAAGAACATAATCCATGACAAAAGATAAATGGCACGGGCATATCGCCATCTTCTCCGCAAACATTCTTTTCGGACTGAACATTCCGATCGCCAAAACACTGATGCCGGAATGGATTAGCCCCATGGGACTTACCTTCGCGCGTATGGCATTCGGAGCCATCGCTTTCTGGTTCGCCTCCATCTTCTTTATAAACGAAAAAGTTACAAAAAAAGATTTATTAATCCTGTTTTTTTGTGCCGTACTCGGGACGACGGTCAACCAACTCTTTTTTATTATCGGATTAGGTATGACCTCCCCTATCGACGCCGGACTTATCGTCACGATGAATCCCGTGGTAGTCATGATCATTTCGGCCCTTATACTAAAAGAACCCATCACCTCTAAAAAAGCGGGAGGAGTATTTATCGGGGCCTGTGGGGCCTTATTGATTATCTGGCAATCGGCATCCGCATCCGCAGGACAAGGCAGTTCGCTTCTCGGTAACCTCTATTGCTTTCTGAGCGTTGTCAGCTACGCCACCTATCTGGTGATCTCCCGCCCCATCGCCCAACGCTACACTCCTGTCACCCTGATGAAATGGATGTTTCTCTTTTCTACTCTACTCACGATTCCATTTAGTATCACGGACATGCAGGAAGCCAAAATCTTTACTTACGAAACGAACTGGAACGCCATTCTAAGCCTATTTTATGTCGTATTCGGAGCTACCTTCCTCGCTTATTTCCTCATTCCGGTCGCATTGAAACGAATCCGGCCGACCACGATCAGCATGTATAATTACGCCCAACCCTTAATCGCTTCCGTCGTGGCAATCCTGATCGGACAAGACAACCTGTCCTGGGACAAGCCGATTGCGGCTATCTTGGTCTTTACGGGTGTTTATTTCGTTACCCAAAGCAAGTCTCGTGCAGACATCGAACAGGAAGAAAAACAATAAACCGTCATATCCCTTCTTTCCATAAAAAATACCGCATCCCATTTATCGGCACACGGTATACGGCATTTTATTGCACTCAAAATCAATCTTCCGAATACTCCACTTCCCCGGAACGAAGTACCCGAAGTTCTTGTTTTAACCGATCCATCTCGTTCTGCATGTCTTTCATTCGTTCCAGCAGATGACGAATGGCATCTATTCCTTCGATATTAATAGATAAATCATAATACATCCGGGTATATCTTTCCAACTCTTGCAATTGAGAAAGCAACAAATAGTGTTCACCTCCAATGATCCGGACATCAATAAGCCCTCCGTCTTCCAGCAACACGATGAACGAGGGATCTATATGGCATTTCTGACAGTATTCACTAACAATTATCAAATCTGTTTCCATAACAATGTCTTTTAATTTAATCCCTGAATTTCTTTAAACAACTCTTTCTGCTTCTCCGTCAAATTCGTGGGAACCTCCACGGAATAGGTCACAATCAAATCTCCGTATTTTCCATCTTGCTTATAAACCGGAAAGCCCTTTCCCCGTAACCTGACCTTAGCGTTATTCTGTGTTCCGGGTTTTACTTTCAACTTTACTTTTCCGTCCAACGTTTCTACCGTTTGCTCTCCACCCAATACAGCCGTGTACAGGTTCAAGGGTGCCGTGACGTACAAATCGTCACCCAAACGTTTGAATACCGAATCTTCCGCAATCACGAAAGTAATATACAAATCTCCATCAGGCCCCCCGTTTACACCCGGACCTCCCTGTCCTTTCAACCTGATGATTTGTCCGTTTGCAACGCCTGCAGGAACGGTAATTCGGATATTTTTCCCGTTTACACTCAATACCTGTTTGTGGGTTTTAGCCGCATCTCGCAGTCTCAAATGCAACTCGGCATTGTAATCCTGCCCGCGGAAACCGGCATTTCCACCCCCTCTTCCCCGGCGAGAACCGAACAAAGATTCAAAGAAATCAGAAAACTCTCCGTCTCCTCCCATACCGGAAAAACCTCCCTCCGAAGACCACTGATAAGAACCTCCCCCGAAACCTCCCTGTTGTCCGTAGCGCTGTTTTTGCGCCTCAAACTCATCGGCATGCTTCCAATTCTCCCCGTATTGATCGTATTTTTTTCTCTTTTCAGGATCGCTCAACACCTCGTTTGCCTCGTTGATCTCTTGAAATCGTTGCTGCGCATTCGGATCATTCGGATTTAAATCGGGGTGATGCTTTCGCGCTAATTTTTTAAATGCTTTTTTAATATCTTCCTGAGAAGCCTTTTTATCTACCCCCAGAATTTTGTAATAATCTATATAGGCCATGCTTTGATTAATTTAGACTTTATATAAATAACAAATATCGTACCTAATAATAATTATACGTACAAAATTCATTTTCTGTTCGGATAAAAAACAGGCTGAAAACTTTTACGCGTAAAAATTGACATATAAAAAAAGGGGCTCCGACAAAAAGTCAGTAGTCCCCCCCGTTTTTTAATACATTGAACCTATCATTTCAAAATAATCTGTTCGAAATAGATTTTGAATTTATCTTTCAATAAAGATTGTATATCCAATATTTTATTCAATTCCAACTTCCTCATCCCAGACTCACCCGCCACGTATTTACTAATAAATCCATCTTTTCCGAAATCATGAATTAAAGCTACTTTCCCGTCAATCTCTTTTTGATAAATTTGAGCCAATAGTTTAGCATCGGCTTTTTTCAACTTTAATATTTTAGCTTCCTCCTTTACCCGGCCATCGATCTCTCCCTTAATTTCGTTGCATCTGTTCAGCATCAGATCATAGACGGTAGCATCGTCTCCTAACTCTTTTTTTAATTCTTCAACCCGCTTAGCTTGCCCTTCAGCCGATAAAGCCTTCTCCACAGCCAATGCTTCCTTCTCTTTAATTAAATTCTCTATGTATTGCTCATAGGTCAATTGCGGAACCTCTTCGGCTTGCAATTTAAACGTAATCGGATAAGTTATCATATAGCGTACCGGCTTCCCCTCCAACAACGCCGGAGACCATCTGGGCATCATGGACATTACCCGAATACCCTCTTTGTCCAATAGCGGATGTACCGAACGAGCAACCGTTACATTTGTAATCGACCCGTCCTTTTCCACGACGAAAGAGATATAAACCCGTCCTTCGATACCCTCTTTCTGGGCATCCTCCGGATAAACCACATTCTCCCCGATCCATTGATTTATATTTCCCTTAAACACCGGATTCTGGTCGACAACCACACATATCGTCGTATCCTCATCGACTAATCGTACCTCGGAAGCCCGCACTTCCGATACATGGCCGACAAACAGCATCATTCCTAAAACTATTCCCGTCTTAGCTAAATTGTAATACATTTTCAAATGATTCATAGTTGCTCGTTTATTTGAAATTCTTTTTATAAAAATCAGGTAAACTTACAATTTATATCACAAAATTGCTAATTGTCCCCTATAAATTTAGGTCTTTTATACATTTTCTCCTCCCCTACAAAAAATGACCGCCCTATTTACATCGGGCGGTCATTACTCAAATTCAAAACTTAACTATTCATTTAAATATGCACGAAGCATCCATAAAGTCTTTTCTTGCTCGGAAATATAAGGATTGATCATATCCTGAGTCCCATCGTCTCCCGCCTCGGCAGCCAAAGCCATAATCTGGTGTTCTTTCTTCAGAAGAATCAACAAATTTTTAACGATATCCTCTATACAAACATTCGGATCACTCACCCCGACAACCTCCTTTATATCCGATTTTTTCATATAATCGGAATAAGCATGAAGCGGAGTTTCTCCCAAGGCAAGAATACGTTCTGCTATTTCATCCGCTTTATCCATCGCATCTCGATAATACTCTTCAAATTTCGCGTGTAAACCGAAAAACAACTTACCTTTGATATTCCAATGGAAACCTCTTAAATTTTGATAGAATATTTGGTAATTAGCCAAAAGGTCATTCAACTGATTTACGATTTCTTTTGATTTTTGCGCGTCCAATCCGATAAAATTCGTCTTCATATTCATTTATTTTTAATTTGTTTATACTCTTGTTATTTTTTCTGTTACAAATGTAAGTCGCTTATTAATATAAATCAAATCGATTATATTTACAATTATATATACATCATTTATAACAACTGTTGTTCAAATACTTATATTTACATTTTATAAAAAATCGATCTGATTTTTTTACCTTTCAATAGAAAATTAGTTATATATACATCTTATTAAACTTTATTTTTGACATCTTTTTTTCCATTTACCCGCAAATAATAAAAATCACATGTAAATGCACTTTCACTCGAAGCACTCTCTTCATTAAAAAAAATCTCCAATCTTTTGGATTATTCGGAATTTGCTGTACATTTGTACCCGCAATCGCATAGATAGCACGGGCGCTTAGCTCAGTTGGTTCAGAGCATCTGGTTTACACCCAGAGGGTCGGGGGTTCGACTCCCTCAGCGCCCACAGAAAGAGGTTCAAAAGAGCCTCTTTTTTATTTCCACAAAAATTTACTCATAACATAAAAGGTTCGAACGAAGGGAAAGCGGGTTCGTGACGCGTTGACGACGAGCAAAGCGAGTCGTCATCCTTCAGCGCCGATAGTGTCCCAAAAGCGTGTATTTCTTTATAATCAACCAACCATAAATCATTTTAATCACAGAATCCCTTTATCTCCCCAATCACTAAATCTCCGAATCATCCCATCTTTTAATCTAAAATCCGCAATTAAAAATAATCAACTTCACCCGTTCCTTCTGTGCTATTTTATACATATCACATAGCTATATTACTAAAGTTTTTTCCATTTCGCGGTATCTCCCGCTTCAGTTTTATTCACGACAGAATAGTGATTTAATTTGTTTCTAACAATTACTTTATCGCCTTTTTCCAGTAATTTATTCCAGTAATCCCATTTAGAAACAAAATGATTAAACAAGTTCTCGGAAACATTTAGTTCCCTTCCGTTCTTCATAGATGATTCAAAACGATTATTATTTATCAACACATTTTGTTCCATACGTTTTAATGCACGTGTATACACATCCTTATTTCCCCATAAAATTTTGGCATCATTCAAATTTCCTTGTATTTCCAAATAAGCAGAATCTTTATAAGATACTAAAGTATCCTGTTGTTTCTTAGAAGTTGAAGAACAAGCCCAAATTAAAATGGATATTATATATATAACAATATATTTCATAATACGACCACGTTATAATTTATTATCTGATATCAATTGAACGATTACTCCTTTTAAATCTTCATTAAATTAGAATCCAATGTCTTATTAATTGAAGTTATGCCTATTCCTAAGAGTTATTAACGGTAATTGCTGTGGACCATCTATCATCTCATAGAGAATTCCTCCTTCTTTTCTATTATCCCAACCATTCATTTCATTATAATAACAACTATATCTATCTGTTTTATCATATCCACAAGCATTACAACAATAATACCCCCAGAATTTTTTGTTAGTAGTTCCTGTTCCATCAATACTCATATCTCCCATTCCATTCCCTCGGAAGTCTGAATGTTCTATATCAATTACATTATTTAAATTAGTAAAAGGAGTATTTCCATCAGGACCATAATTTTCATAAATTTCTTTGAGATAACTCATATTACGAGAGTCCATTCCTATATATAGCTCATATCTTCCTCCTCCACGACTTACCCCCTTATATTTTTCCCTATTAATCGGTTTTATAACATAATTTCCTTCCTTCGTGAATGCTAATTCACAAGTCCCACTTTCTAAAAGTTTATTCTTGTTTTCCCATTTTCTTATCACATAATTATAAATATTTTCAGAAATTTTTAAATCAGAAGCACTTCCAAACTCCCATGATAATCGACCATCTTTAAATTTTAAGTGACTTTGCATCCTGTTAAATGCCGGGATATAAGTTTCAACATTTCCCCATATTACTTCCGGATCATACAAATTTCCTTCAATTTCAAGATAGGCTGAATCTGCATACATTATAGCATAAGATGATTCTTCCATTTGCTCGAAATTTTCATCTTGTTGACAGGCCATCATAAACACAGTTACAAAACTAAACAATACTATGTTTACATTTGTATTGGCAATTTTTGTTTTCATAGATTGATTTTTAAGTATAATTACTATTAATTCTCAACATATCCTTGCACGACAAATTCAACAACAGAATGAGTCGGATCATTACAAAAGATTCTAACAAACTTACGTTGTAATCCTGTTGAGCCCATTGTACTATATTCAACATTTAACGTCATTGATTTACCGGAAGGAACAACTCGTTCAGTAACAAAGTATTTGGTACATGTACAAGTAGTCTCTATTTTCCTAATAATCAAATTTCCTTCCCCAGAATTATTAATTTGAAAAGTAGCCGAAACCTTTTTCCCTTTCGCAACAGTATCAAAATTAAAGAAATCCTGTACTATCTCAACCTTAGGTAATGACTTATCAAGTTTAACCATGTCAAAATCTTCAGTAATAGTAGCATTCATTTCTAAAGGCGTGAGACACAATTCACCATTAAATTCAAAATACAGTTTTTGTAAGAAATCACCCAATTCAAGAGTATCACTCGGTTCAAATATCACAAGAATCATCTCGCAGGTTTTAGGGGCTAATCTAAAAGAAGATTCAGAAATATCTAACGAATCATGATTCAAATTAATAATCCGGAATAAAGGATTTTTTTTGTGCAATTTGATAAAAACACTTTTCGCAGTTGGGTTATATAACTTTATATAATTAGTATACTCTTTCCTCTGTTGTGTTTCTCCCCATTGCAATTTAATTCGATTCAACAACAGACAATCAATTCGACTAGTGCAATCAACAGGAGCCTTATGTGTACAACAAGAATATAGTATAGCTATAATTAGTAATGCTCTTGGAATCATAATTTTAAAAATTAGCACAATAATATTTTCGTCAAAAAGAATCATATTATATTGTAAATATATAAAAATATTTTTATATACACTTTACATTAATTAATATTTTTAGAATTGTGACAAAAATAAAAGATACCAATGTTTAATCATCGACTATTATCATTCAATTTCAACTATATACATCAATAACACATTCATTCACTTGGAGACTTTAATCCGTCACCATTCATGCCATTCCACTAACTTTCTAAGAAAACTATAAAATATTTTTGACAAACATCTAAAATTAATACATAATTTGAATACCATGTCTCCGAAAACGTACTACCACTATACTTACATGAAAATGCGCATAAAGCTCAACATGTCCATTATCATCAGTAAAAAAGAGATCCTCTCGAGAATATTAAAACAGAAAGAATAAAAACGGCATACTGAAAATCGAGAAGTCAATCACCCAATCGCAAGTTATTCTTTTTAAAAGGGAATCCATTTTTATCATTATTTAAATTTGCGATAAAATTTCCATTCGGATCTCATATTCTATTCATGACCCCTACAATCCGCGCACAAACCTTTTAAAACATAATTCACGCTTCGCACGGAAAATCCATCGGGAATTTCCACAACGGGCACATGGACGTTCTTAAAACAAAATGTGCGGTGGCATTTCTCACAATAAAAATGGGTATGCAGATCGTCCACTTCACAGGAACAATCGTTACTGCATACCGCGTATTTCAAAGAACCCGAACCATCGTCCACCGCGTGAATAAGATGATGAGCAAGAAACAAGGTAATCGCCCTGAATATTGTCGATTTATCGACCGTATCCAAAGCATTTTCGATATCGAGTAAAGAGACGGCCCGTTGAAACCGCATCATTGTTTTCAGTATCAATATCCGTATGGCAGTGGGCTTTATCCCCCTTTGAGCGAACTTATCCAAATAAATCTTGTCATCCATAACTCTTATTTTATTAATCTCTGTATCCTTATGGCATTCAATATGGCTAACAAAGCGACTCCGACATCCGCAAATACGGCCTCCCATAAAGTAGCCAAGCCTCCGGCTCCCAGCAACAACACGATCATTTTCACGCTGAATGCCAAGGTCACGTTTTGCCAGATCACCCGATGCGTCTGTTTTCCTACTTGTATGGCCGTTACGATCTTACTCGGTTGATCCGTTTGAATAACCACGTCTGCCGTCTCTATTGCGGCATCACTACCTAACCCTCCCATGGCGATACCGACATCGCTTAAAGCTAAAACCGGCGCATCATTCAATCCGTCTCCCACGAAAGCAATCCGATTTTCCTTATCTTTCTTCAACTCCTCCATATGTTCTACCTTACCCTCGGGTAATAAATCCCCGTACGCTCTACCGATACCCAAACGTTTTGCTAATTTAGAAACAATTGCCTGTTTATCGCCGGACAGGATCTGAATATTATGAATTTTTAATTCTTCAAGTCCTTTAACGGCAATCAACGCATCTTCTTTTTCGGCATCAGCCAAAAGAAGATAACCGATATATTGCTTATCCGCCGCACAAATCACGATGGTTTCCGGAATCTGCCTAATGGCTGACGGAAAAGCGATCCCTTCTTTCACCAGCAAACGAGCGTTACCGACCAAAATCTCCTTCCCGGCTATCGACGCCTTTAACCCGTAACCGGCCATCTCCGTCACGTCTTTTACCGGAGAAAACTCCACCTTGCAGTTCCGTGCGTATTTCACAATAGCCTTGGCTATCGGATGATTGCTGCCTTCCTCCACAGAGGCGATCAAACGAAGCAACTCTCTATCCGAAACGATTCCGGCATTATCGATAGCTTGCACGTCGAAAACCCCTTGAGTCAACGTTCCCGTTTTATCGAATACTACCGTGTTGATCTTCGTAATGGCATCCAGATAATTACCCCCCTTAAAAAGTACTCCTAAACGGGAAGCTGCCCCGATCCCTCCGAAATATCCCAAAGGTATACTGACCACCAAAGCACAAGGACATGAAATCACCAAAAAGACCAATCCCCGGTATAACCAATCGTTAAACACATACTCGAATCCGGGACGCATCAAAGAGTAGAAAAACGGGATCAAGACAATCGACAATGCCAAGCCGGTCACGACAGGAGTATAAACACGGGCAAGCCGACGGATCAACAGCTCAGCCGGAGCTTTTCTTTCGGATGCCTCCTGCACCAAAGTCAATATTCGGGCCAACGCACTCTGGTCATACGCTCGGGTAACCCGTATTTCCACCGTTCTATCGGTGGATATCATTCCGGCCAATACGGTCTCCTCCCTGCGAAAAACCCGGGGAACGCTTTCTCCGGTTAAAGCCGCCGTGTTGAAAGTGCCTTTTTCGCTCAATAATTCGCCATCCAAGGGAACTCTCTCCCCCGCTCTGATCTCTACGATTTCTCCGACCTCCACCTCTTCGGGAGATACTTTCAACCGTTCACCTTCTCTTATTATGGATGCCGTATCGGGCCGGACATCCAATAATGCCTTTATATTATCCCGCGCTCTACCCACGGCATGATCCTGAAACCGTTCGCCAACAGCATAAAACAACATCACCGCTACTCCTTCCGGGTATTCTCCGATATAAAAGGCTCCGATCGCAGCCAATCCCATTAACATAAACTCGTTGAAAAAGTCTTTTTCACAAATACTTTCCCACGCCTCTTTTAAGACCGGAAGCGTAACCGGAAGAGCCGCAACAAAGAACCATATAAACCGCACATAGGGTTGCCGAAACCACTCTCCACCGAATTCGTCCATTAAAATCCCACCTATCAAAAACAGGAAGGAAAACAATTCTGCTCTATATTTTTTCATCATCTTATTGTTTTTATGACAAAAATAAGATCAAACCCTTGCAACTAAGTTGCAAAATTGCAGAAAGCCATCGAAACAGGTATTTTTTATCTCAAAGAGAACGTTTCAACTTTCAATACTATATTTAATAATAATAAGGAGGAATTTTGGAAACCTGTTCTCAGGCCGACTCGTTTCTTTGGTACAAACGCTAACATCAAAATAAACTATCATGGAAAAAGAGAAAAAACAAACCAAAGGAAAAAAGGATCACGAAGAAGACAAACACGCTGTCAAGAACATTTCGTCAAAACAAGACAAACCTTGGGTAGGAACCTCGCAAATGGAACAAACCCAGTTCGATGAAGAGGAATTCAAGAAAAAGAAAAAAAGCAATGAGATTTAAATCCATAACGATGGACCGAGAAGAACATGTAAAATACCCTGAAATAAATCTTTTCGGCCCATCTCATTAAAATTTTCTCGATTTTACAAATAACTATCATTTGTCGTTTTCGGTGTAACTTTTTTACACTGGAAAACGAATAATTCAACATAATATGAATTTTTATGAAAATATTCCGTCTAATTCTCCCGTTAATGATCACTTTATGGTATTCGACATCCAAAGCCGAACCGACTCAAGATCAAATTATTATCATCACCAATGTAAATGTTTGGGATGGGATAGGCAACTCTTTAAAAAACAATTATCAGGTTTTAATTGTAGGAAACCATATCAAACAAGTAGCCCCGCGTGTTACCATACCTGCCGGCGCTAAAATCATTGACGGTAAAGGCAATACGCTAATTCCCGGATTATCGGATGCCCATCTTCACCTGATGTTTACCATGCCCATGGATAAAGCCTACAATAACGCCAATTGGGCCTATTTGGCTATCAGAGCGACCAAAATGGCAGAACAATTTCTAATGCAGGGATTCACGACGATCAGGGATATGGGTGGTCCCGTACAAGGACTTAAACGAGCCATTGACGAAGGGTTAATTCCCGGACCTCGTATTTATCCGTCAGGAGCGATCATCAGCCAAACCGCCGGACACGGGGATATGCGAAACCCTAACGATATGAACCCGCATTGGACAGGAAACAACGCAAACTTTTTCCAACTACAGGGTTGGTCCTATATCGTAGACGGACGCAGTGAAATTCTAAATGCCGTTAGAGAAAACTTCCGGCACGGAGCCACTCAAGTCAAAATGATGGCAGGAGGAGGAATTACAAGTAAATCGGACCCCATACATACGATTCAATTCACGCAAGAAGAATTAGAAGCCGGAGTACAAGCGGCTTCCGATTGGGGTACTTATGTCGGAGTCCACGTCTATACCCCTGCCGCTATCATCCGGGCACTTAATGCCGGGGTAAAAAGTATCGAACACGGGCAGTTGATCAATGAAGAGGCTATGAAAATGATCAAAGAAAAGGATGCTTTTTTAGTTCCTCAAAGCTATTGGACAATGAGAGATCCGGCAACTTCTTCGAATCCACAAAAATTTCTCGAAGTACGAAAAGGAGCGGAAAACGAAATGAATCTGGCCAAAAAATACGGTGTTAAAGTTGCTTTCGGAAGCGATGTATTCGGGAATCTCGGTATCGCACCTCAAAGTATGGCAGAATTCACCAGTAGAGTAAGATGGTATACTCCGGTAGAAGTGTTGAAACAAGCTACCTCTCTGAATGCCGAACTATTCGCCTTGTCAGGAAAACTCAATCCTTACCCCGACGGAGAATTGGGAGTTATCAAAGAAGGTGCCTATGCCGATCTGTTGATATACGAAGGTAACCCCTTGCAAGATATTCAGGTGGTCGTCGATTTTCAAAAGAATCTGAAATTCATTATGAAAGACGGTAAAATCTACAAAAACGAATTATAATATTTTTTTCATACAACAAACATAATTTATCGGCCGGGCGGATAAAAATGAGAATAGCAACAGCAAATGACGCAACTACCTGCTGTATTTTCGATATTTGTTCATTCATCTCCTCTCGGCCGACTTTTTATTTGCACACTTTAAATAAGGGCCTCTCCCGGGGTAAACTAAAAACAAATTCATTACTTTTGTCTCGTTCACGAACCGATTACCCGCTTTATGAAGAAAGACAAACTCTTTTTTATTTTGATTTCATGCATGCTGATGGTTTATGCTTGCCGAACGTCAAACCCGAAACTACCGGCTCCTCCGAATTATGCCGACACCATCAGTTGGTTTCAACCCGGGAAAATGACTTTCGATAAAAAAACGGATGTTTTTTATATCGCTCCGACCTGTATATGGGATTGGAAAAACGATCAGGGAGATACCCTTCACCATATGGATATCAAAAATAAAAAGCAACGCCTCATGTTAACTCCCGCCATTTTGTTGGGGAAACGGGTTTTTGCCGACAGTTGTAACTTTTTCTCCCCCTATTATCGACAGATTACCATGGAATCGTGGATGAACGGAGAGAGAATTACGAGCCAACGTTATCCGATAGCTTTACAAGATATCGAACATGCTTTTGATTACTACCTCAAACACTATAATCAGGGACGTCCTTTTATTCTGGCCGGTCATAGTCAAGGGGCGAAATCGGTTATCGAGTTACTCAAACACAAATTAAACGCCGCCAATTACCGGCAACTTGTGGCCGCTTATCCGATCGGTTTTTTCATTACAAAAGAGGAACTGGACCACTATCCCCATCTACGCCCGGCCAAAGACTCCACGGATACGGGTGTAATCGTCTGTTTCAATAGTGTTACGAACACCAATGCTATCGCTCCATTATTCAAAGATAACAAGGTGTGTATTAATCCTCTCAACTGGAAAACCGATACGACCTATGCTAACCGGTCATTGAACCGGGGAACCGTATTTTTTGACAGAAAGGGAAATATCAAATCAGATTCAGCCTGCTTTACCGGAGCGCGTATAGACCCGGTTTATCATGTACTTATTGTTCCGGACATCGATCCCGATCCCTATTTCATTCCTTCCATTGCCCGCATTTTTCCCAAAGGAAATTTACATGTACAGGAATTAAATCTCTATTTCAAAAATCTTCGAAAAAACGTGATCGACAGAATCCACGCTTATCAAAAAACACCTATTCTATAATATGTCTCGCAATATTACCATTTATACAGACGGAGCAGCAAGCGGCAATCCCGGCCCCGGAGGCTATGGGGTAGTCCTGATCTCCGGTCCCCACCGGAAGGAGCTATCGGAAGGCTTTCGCCTTACCACCAATAACCGCATGGAATTACTTGCCGTTATCATCGGGCTGAATGCGCTAAGGTTCGATCATTGTAACGTGACTGTTTATTCGGATTCGAAATACGTAGTCGATGCGGTAGAAAAAGGATGGGTTTTCGGATGGGAAAAAAAAGGGTTTAAAAACAAGAAAAATCCGGATTTATGGAAAAAATTTTTATCTCTCTACCGAAAACACCAGGTGAAATTTATTTGGATAAAAGGTCATGCCAATGTCCCGGAAAACGAGAGATGCGACCAACTCGCCGTTGAAGCTTATAAAAGTACACACCTACAAATAGATGACTATTACGAAGCTATCGGTCGATCCGACGAAAATATTTTTAGTTGAAAGACAAAAAAAAATTTCGTTTTGTTAATCCAACGATCACATTAAATAATTACTTTCGCGAGAACAAACAAAAGTAAATCGTTCATCAAAAAACAATTGGGATGAAAAAAATATTAATCGTCGGAGCAGGGGGACAAATCGGTTCAGAACTTGTTCCTCATTTAAGATCCATTTATGGAAACAACAATGTAGTGGCAGCCGATATCAGCGCTGATAAATGTAAAGCATTGGCAGAAGCCGGACCATTCGAAGCATTAAACGCTTTGGATGGAGAAGCTTACACCGCTATCGTTAAAAAATACGGTATCGATACCATTTTCAATCTGGTGGCCCTATTATCCGCTACCGGAGAAAAAAACCCGAAATTAGCCTGGGATATCAATATCGGAGCATTAACCAACTCCTTGTATATCGCTAAAGATAACAATTGCGCCGTGTTCACGCCGAGTTCTATCGGTGCCTTCGGTAACGACACCCCTAAAGATAAAACACCTCAAGACACCTTACAACGGTCCAACACGACCATTTACGGTGTTTGCAAGGTAACGGGAGAACTTTTAAGCGATTATTATTTCCATCGTTTCGGAGTCGACACGAGAAGCGTACGTTTCCCGGGGTTGATCTCTTACGTAACCCTACCCGGCGGAGGCACCACCGATTATGCCGTTGAAATTTATTACGATGCCATTCGCAAAGGTTCCTTTACCTGCAACGTTCAAGCAGGTACATATATGGATATGATGTATATGCCGGATGCATTGAATGCCGTGGTTCAATTGATGGAAGCCGATCCGACCAAGTTAAAACACCGGAACAGCTTCAATATCGCTTCCATGAGTTTCGAACCGGAGCAAATAGCCGCAGAAATCCGCAAACACATACCGGAATTTAAGATGGACTACCAAATCGACCCGGTAAAACAAGCTATCGCCAACAGCTGGCCTAACAGCATGGACGATACCTGTGCCCGCCAAGAGTGGGGTTGGGCTCCGAAATACGATTTAACCAGCATGACAAACGATATGCTCGTTAAGGTAAAAGAAAAATTCGATAAGGGATTGATCAAATAAGAACTTCCCTATTTACTCATAAATGGCTTTCGGGTGTAATAATCCGAAAGCCATTTTTTATTCTTCCGAATTTTATTTCGAATACCTCCGTCAGCCGTCTGAACGAGCAATTATAATAGCACTTTGGGACGGGGTCAAAGTGCTATTTAAAATAGACTGCCTCATCATAAAACAGATATCAAAAAATAATATTACTTTAGTGACATTAAACTTTAAAGGATTATATATCCTTCATAAATCAGTAGTGTATGTCAAAAAAAGAGAAAAAACCACATAAAAGTATCGGGAAAAAAGAACTTTACCAATCCTTATTCGATATCTTTACTCATAAGCCCAACGAATATTTCAATTACAAGCAATTAGCCTTGCAGCTGGGCATCAAAAACATGGAATTAAAGCGCCTGATCAACGAGGTACTTTACGAGATGAAGATCGACGGACTGATATCCGAAGAATCGACAGGAAAATTCAAATTAAAAGCCGTCAGCACATATATTACCGGAATTATCGATTTAACTGCAAAAGGAACCGCTTACCTGGTTTCGGATGAAACCAAAGAGGATGTTTTCATTCCTCAGGTAAACCTAAATCACGCGTTAAACGGGGACAAGGTAAAAGTCATCGTCTATGCCCGAAGTAAAAGCAGGAGACCGGAAGGAGAGGTTGTCGAAATCCTTGAAAGAAAAAAAGAGACCTTCGTGGGAATCATACAATGTTCCCGGCAATATGCTTTTTTAGTTCCTTCCGGCAAACAACTTCCTTATGATATCTTCATTCCCCTCAACGAGTTAAACGGGGCAAAAGACGGGGATAAAGCCATAGTAAAAATCACAGAATGGCCTGAGAACCAAAAAAATCCGGTAGGAACCGTGTTGGAGGTCCTCGGAAGACCGGGAGACAACGATACGGAGATGAATGCCATCATGGCGGAATTCGAACTTCCCGTTAAATTTCCGGCAAACGTGGAAAAAGCGGCAGAAAAAATCCCGGATACGATCCCCGATGAGGAGTATAAAACACGAAAAGACTTCAGGGAAATAACAACGTTCACGATCGATCCCAAAGACGCCAAGGATTTTGACGACGCCCTTTCCATCCGAAAATTAAAAAACGGTCATTATGAAGTTGGCGTACACATCGCCGACGTGAGCTATTACGTCGAAGAGAACTCCGTATTGGATAAAGAAGCTGACGCAAGGGCCACTTCCGTATACTTGGTAGACCGTACGATTCCTATGTTGCCCGAACGGCTCTCCAATGGGGTCTGTTCCTTACGTCCGAATGAAGAAAAACTATGTTTCTCCGCCGTTTTCGAGTTAAATGATAATGCGGAAATAGCGGACCAATGGTTCGGCCGCACGGTTATAAAATCCAATCGCCGTTTCACTTACGAAGAAGCACAAGCAATGATCGAAGGAGGCGAAGGCGATTACAAGACGGAGATCCTGGAATTAAACGACCTGGCCCAAAAATTAAGAGCGGAAAGATTTAAAAGCGGAGCCATCGACTTCGACCGGGTGGAAGTAAGATTCGATATAGATGAAAAGGGAAAGCCTACCGGGGTTTACTTCAAACAATCCAAAGAAGCCAATAAATTGATAGAGGAATTTATGTTGCTTGCCAATAAAAAAGTAGCCGAACGAATCGGAAAGCTTAAGCCCGGACAAAAACCCAAAACTTTCGTCTACCGTGTACACGAACAGCCGAACCCGGATAAATTAGAAGAATTCGGACGATTCATCGCGAAATTCGGCTATCATCTACGTTCAAGCAACCCCAAAACCCTCTCCTCCTCCATGAACAAATTGATGAGCGATGTGAAGGATCGGCCGGAACAAAATATGATCGAGACACTTGCCGTACGTACCATGGCCAAAGCCGCCTACTCCACAGAGAATGTAGGACATTACGGTTTAGCTTTCGACTATTATTCCCATTTTACCTCTCCAATCCGGCGTTATCCGGATGTAATGACCCATCGTCTGCTGGCACGTTATATAGCAGGAGGACGTTCGGTCAATCAGGAAAAATACGAGGAAGAATGTAAACATTGTTCCGAAATGGAACAAGTGGCAGCCAACGCGGAGAGAGCTTCCATCAAATACAAACAAGTGGAATTTATGTCCGACAAACTGGATCAACCCTTTATGGGAACCATCTCCGGAGTGACCCAATGGGGTTTTTATGTCGAATTGAACGATACCAAATGCGAAGGATTGGTCTCTATGACCGAGTTAGAGGATGATTATTACGAATTCGACGAAGAGAACTACTGCATTGTCGGTCGTCGCCACCGAAAGGTATACCAATTGGGAGATCAGGTAATGGTCAAAGTGGCGAAAGCTAATTTAGTTGCCCGTCAATTGGACTTCACTTTGGTAGGTAACGAAAAAACGGAGACCTCTCCATCCGTTATTCGCTCCAAGGCTATAACGCCGCCCCGTTCTGTACGAAAATCACGTCGAGGAAGACGAGGAGATGAAAGCAACAAAAACAAAGGGAGGAATAAATCGAAAACAAGGAATTAACTTTTTAAGTTCTTTCTTGAATGAAGAACAATAAAAAAACATTTTTTCTATCTTTGGGAGGTGTGAAAAACGACTAAACCAATGATTACTTTTATTATCTCCATCGCGTTGCTTATCGTCGCTTATTTTACTTACGGGAAATTTGTCGAACGATTTTTCGGTGCATCATCTGAAATAAAAACTCCGGTTAAACGACTGGCTGACGGTGTTGACTACCACGAACTAAAACCCTGGCGGATTTTCGTCATTCAATTTCTGAATATCGCGGGGTTAGGTCCCATTTTCGGGGCTATATTAGGAGCAGCCTACGGTCCCATGGCATATCTATGGATCGTAATCGGTTGTATCTTCATGGGTGCTGTACACGATTACTTTTCCGGAATGCTCTCCGTACGGAACGATGGTATGAGCCTTCCGGATATCGTGGGTAAATACATGGGCAACGGTATCCGGAAATTCATGACATTCTTTACCGGATTTCTTTTATTAGCGGTGGGAGTTTCCTTCGTGAACGGTCCCGCGGGACTCTTAGGCAATTTAACCGGAACAAGTATGGCCCCATGGCTGTACATTATTTTTGCCTATTACATACTGGCAACTTTATTGCCGATAGATAAAATCATCGGGCGTATTTATCCTTTTATGGGAGCAGCCTTGATTTTTATGGCACTCAGTGTAGGCGGCTATCTCCTGTACGGAGGATTCAGCGGGGAACTCCAATTAGAGGAACTCACTTTCGACACCATGCGTAACCTGCACGTTAATCCACAGGAAAACATTCTTTTCCCGATGCTGTTTATCGTCATCTCCTGTGGGGCTATATCCGGGTTCCATGCTACCCAATCCCCCATGATGGCCCGTTGTATGACCGATGAAAAATACGGAAGACCTATTTTCTACGGAGCCATGATATCCGAAGGTATTGTTGCCATGATCTGGGCCACAGCCGCCATGGCCTACTTCGGGGGAGCGGAAGGATTAAATGCGGCAGCAGGTTCCGGTAGCGATCCGGCTATAATCGTCAATGAGGTATGTCGTTCCTGGTTAGGACGTTTGGGAGCCGTTATTGCCATCATAGGAGTAGTCGCATGCCCTATTACTTCGGGAGACACAGCTTTCCGCAGCATGCGATTGATCATTGCCGATGCTCTTAAATTCACTCAAAAGCCTGTAAAGAATCGACTGATCGTTTCGATTCCTATCTTCATTCTGGCTTATTTCTTTTGCAGTTTTGATTTTTCCACCATATGGAAATATGTCGGCATAGGGAATCAGGTTTTAGCCACGGTAACCCTATGGACTGCTGCCACCTACTTGGCAAAAACAGGGAAACCCCATTGGATGCTCTCTATTCCGGCCACCTTTTTAAGTATCGTATGCGTTACCTACATCCTTGTAGCTCCATACAAGGCCGGGGGAATATTCATTCAACCGTCTGTCGGTTACCCGATCGGAATAGCTGCGGGCATCGGCTTATTGATTCTTTTCTTTCTGAGAACCAGCAAACTAAAAAAAGGGAAAAAGATTTAGTTTAAAATAATAAAAAACGGGTTGCAGTTTATAAGAGTTTACTCTAAATTGCAAACGGAAAAATCAACATACAAAACAAACAAAAAGGGACACATCTTATCCCGAAGGTAAGGTGTTATCTATGAATATATGAATATTTTGTAGAATGAAAAAAACAAAATGGATCTGGATTTGGGCAGCCGTAGGCGTTGTATTGGCTATCGTTATTTTTTGGCCTAAAGAGTACAAAGAAGCTGTATTGGAAGCCGAAGCAGTGGAAGAGGTAGTCGACACGACGGAGTTAAAACAAGAACATTACAAATACGGTATTCCTTCCGATAATTTCGAAGTAGAGGAAGGAGTCGTGGGACGCAACCAAAGCCTTTCGGCCATCTTGGCCAAATACGGAGTTTCTCCTAAAAAAATACACGAAATCTCTCAACGTTGTAAAGATATTTTCGATGTCCGGAAAATAAAAGCGGGACGAAAATACACTTTATTTCTCGCCAAAGACAGTTTGAAATCTCCGGAATTTTTCATTTATGAAAACAATGCATTAGAATTTGTTGTCATTGACTTCAAAGAGACCTCGCCTGTTTATATCGGGAAAAAAGAGGTCGAAGTAAGGGAGCTATCCGCAAAAGTCGGCATTCAATCCTCTTTATGGAATGCGATGGTAGAGGCACAAACAGACCCTACATTAGCCATTAGTTTAGCGGATATATACGCTTGGTCTATCGATTTCTACGGCATTGCCAAAGGAGATTCCATTCGGGTGATCTACGAGGAATCCTATGTCGAAGAACAACCTTTACGGGACTTCAAAATAAAGGGTGCTATCTTCACCCATGCCGGTAGGGATTTTTACGCTATCCCTTTCGTTCAAAACGAAAAATTCTCCTATTTCGATGAAGACGGGAATAGTTTGCAAAAAACTTTCTTAAAAGCTCCTCTTAAATATTCGCGGATTTCATCCGGATTTTCAAACAACCGTTTCCATCCGGTATTGAAGAAATATCGTTCCCATCACGGAATAGACTATGCCGCTCCCACGGGAACCCCTGTCTATACAATCGGAGACGGAGTCATTACCAAAAAGGCTTTCCAAAAAGGAGGAGGGGGAAATTATGTCACCGTCAAACACAACAGCGTCTACTCCACCACCTATATGCATCTCTCCCGGTTCGCCCAGGGAATTGCCCCGGGAAAACGGGTTAAACAGGGAGAAGTCATCGGTTACGTAGGCAGTACCGGATTAGCGACAGGTCCTCACCTGGATTTCAGGGTATATAAAAACGGAACTCCCATCAATCCCCTGAAAATGGTATCTCCTCCGAAAGAACCGATTTCAAAAGAGAACATGCCTCAATTCATTGTCGTGCGGGACTCTCTAACTCGACGATTAAAACAGTTATAACCGACCGGAATCAATAATCGGTTCTTTTTTCCCCGGTAATTCGGTAGTAATGCCATTTACCAACAGGATGACCTTTTTTATAACGTCCCTCACACAATAAATGACCGGTTTTGTAATAAAATCTTACCACACCGTGACGCATTCCTTTACGGTAAGGCATCTCTAATTTCAATGTCCCATCGGGAAAATATTCTTTATAGAATTGAATCTCTCCTTTACGGTAAACGACCTTCCCTTGTAACTTGCCATCCTTATAAAAAAAACGAGCTTCTCCGTTTATTTTACCCTCCTCATACGGGAAGAGTCCTATCATTTTTCCAAGCGGATCGTAAATACTCCAACACCCGTCCGGATCTCCATCTTTCAAAGCTCCTTTCACCGTGAAAAGAGAAGTTTTGTATACATAAAAATCTTTCACTCCTACAGCGATACTATCCGGAATGTTCGGATAATAAAAACCGGACTCGATCCGGTCTATTTGTTTTTCCAATTCCCGGTTAAGTTCCCGTATCTTATACTCTTCCGGAGCATTTTTATTAAAATTTGCAATTACATTGGTTTTAAAATCCTCACCTTGTGCCGACAACGCCAGTCCGATAACTTCAAAACTCAAAAATGCATCTTTATTATTTTCTAACTCCTGCCGGGCATCCGATTTTAAATCATGATACAAAAAGTCGTACGCGTTGGAAGTATTGATATAACCATAAATATTACTTCCGTTACCTAAATCTTGCATTAAACCGATGTATTCTTCATCATGAGCTAATGTCTTGCCTAACAAGTAATCCCTGATCATCTCCGCCAAAGAAAGAGGCGAATTACTAAATACGACATAATCCCCTATAAAAGTATAATAGGGACGATCCAATCGGTTGAACTTAGATTTCAGAAACAGTTTAAAAAATCCCTTCAAACTAAAATAATGAATCTTATACCCGTTAAATTCCATAGCTTTCTCACGGACCGGAGTCTTACGATCTATTTGTTCCATCAAATAGTTCAACTGATCTCGCGCATAAATAATATCGTTCGCCTGAATAGCCAAAATAATATTGTCCTGCCGATTCTCTTCATCGAGAGCCGGTTTGATCAGGGCAATTTCATGCCCGACCCAGGAAGTAAACAGATCTAAAATATCAAGATTCAAAAATCTATTTATTTTCCCGACCGAACGCTCTATCGCTTTATAGTCTTCTTCCCGTTCCGACCTATAATTCTCAATCAAGATTTTTTGTAACTCGGAAAAAGAAGAAAAACACCAAGAAACATAGGCCGCCGTGTGTTCTCCTGCAATCCGGTCAATTCCGGAAGCCTTCCCTTTGGTCCGGTTCAACAAATTAAGTATCGAAAATACATCGCGATTCGATTTGGTAATACCGGAGAAACGAAGATTTCGATCATTCAACTGCAATACTAAACGAGTAAAATCAAGCAAAGGCTCTTCTTCCGTTATAGACGCCGTTTCCAAAAAAGCATCGATTGCATTCCCTATCCGTTTATGGTCAACGTCGATTACGGCATCTCCACCAGGTAGGTCTTTTTTTATTTTTACCAGACCTTCGCATGCGGATAGAGAACGCTCAACTAATTCCCGGGAACAGGAGGTAATTAAAAGATTCCCTTTTATGGCGAAATACAATTTAAACCCTTTGCCCGTCAGTTCATGAAATTTTTCTCCCTCGCCTTTTAATTTCGTTATTTTCAAATCACCGTTATTCAACAATACCGAAACCATGCCTTCAAAAGTCCTGATCACGTTCAACTTACCCAAATCGCATACATATAAGAAATCATAATTAAAAGAAGTAACTTCATAACAGGAAATAGAAACAGGTCTATCCGTCAACATTCGCTTCAACGTCGGATAGACTTTACACAAAGAATCGGCCCGTTCAAAATAGTCGTGATACGCTTCAAAATAAGGATAAGTTTTAAGCGATTGCCATATTCTATTCCGACTTAGACTCTCGTGTATATGATTGAAAGAAGGTATTTCCACCGTAAAAACTGCATTCTCCGGTAAAGCTTGTGTTATTTTATAACGCCCGGCATCTTTATAAAAAGCCAACCAGATCAAAACGATCAAGGTCACTAATGGAATCGTTACAAGAATAAGTTTGCTTCTCATGATAAAGTCATCAACTTAAAACACCGTACAAAATACAAGTATACAATATTATACAACCATTCACGCCATATCACGTATTATTTTTTACAAAAAGCAAGAAAATGAGAAAACAAAGAATAAATATATATTTTAATTTTACGCCCCGAAAAAAATAAATATGAAAAAAAGTTTCATCGCATTAGCTTTCGGAACATTAGGATTAGGTATTGCCGAGTTTGTGATCATGGGAATCTTACCGGACATTGCACGTGCTTTACACATCGACATCGCTACCGCCGGCCATCTGATCTCGGCCTATGCCTTAGGAGTCTGCTTCGGAGCTCCGGTACTGATTCTTGCCCGTAAATTTCCATTAAAGCACATCCTTTTGGGATTGGTTTCTGTAATAATGATCGGCAATATTTGTGCTTCCCTTGCCCCCAATTATTGGACCCTGGTGATTTCCCGTTTTATCTCGGGACTCCCGCATGGAGCCTATTTCGGAGTAGGTTCCATCGTTGCCGAAAAATTAGCTATCAAAGGGAAGGGTTCGGAAGCTGTTTCCATCATGGTTGCCGGCATGACAATCGCGAACCTCTTCGGAGTACCTTTAGGAACTTTCTTGAGTACGTTCCTTTCCTGGAGAGTCACATTCCTACTCGTCGGTCTATGGGGGATCGTCATTCTCTATTACATCTGGAAATGGATCCCTCCGGTAGAAAACCTACCCGATACCGGCTTTACAGGTCAATTCCGTTTTTTAAAATCCCCGGCTCCGTGGTTACTAATTTTTGCCACCCTATTGGGAAACGGAGGCATCTTTTGTTGGTATAGTTACATCAACCCGTTACTGACACAAATTTCCGGATTTCCAGTCGACAGTATTTCATTACTTATGATTTTAGCCGGAGCGGGAATGGTTGCCGGAAATTTGATCAGCGGTCGTTTATCAGATCGATACACTCCGGGACGGGTAGCCTTTTTCACCCAAGGTTGTGCATTCACGATTCTGTTGCTTATATTCTTTTTAGCGCGGGTATCCTGGATTTCGGCAACACTCATGTGCCTATGTACGGCTTGCCTTTTCGCCTTGTCCACGCCGCAACAAGTTTTACTCATTCGTTATTCCAAAGGAGGAGAAATGTTAGGAGCAGCAAGCGTTCAGATCGCCTTCAATTTAGGAAATGCTATCGGGGCATATTGCGGGGGGCTACCCTTACAAGCCGGATTAAGCTATCAATACTCGGCTCTCGCGGGAACTCCATTCGCGCTGACCGGTTTTATGTTACTGTTCGTTTTCACCCGGAAATACGAAACGATAAAAGCATAGATAAGCCCGGATTTTTACCTGTTTTTTTCACCTGTTTCTAATAAAAAGTAAATCTTATCATGTACATTTGTTCGATATAGAAAAACAACTATTATGGCATCTTATTGGCAAATTTTTTGGTCTTTTTTCAAAATCGGAACATTCACGTTAGGAGGTGGTTATGCCATGATTCCCCTCATACAGAAAGAGGTGGTTGATAAAAAAGGATGGCTTCAAGAGAAAGAGTTTATCGAAATGTTAGCGGTTGCCCAATCTGCCCCCGGCCCCATAGCCCTGAACACGGCCATATTCGTGGGTTATAAAGCCAGAAAAGGTAAAGGGGTGGTTTTTTCCAGCCTCGGCACCATCTTACCTTCTTTCATCATCATTCTGCTGATCGCCATTTTATTTACCGATTTTAAAGATAACCCGGTCGTCGAACGGGTGTTTAAAGGCATACGTCCCGCCGTAGTAGCCCTGATTGCAGCCCCGTTGTGGCAAATGGGCAAAGCAGCCGGGGTGACACCGAAGACGGTGATCATACCTATCTTAGCTGCCCTATTGATATGGCAAGTCGGAATATCTCCCATTTACATCATCATTTTAGCCATACTGGGAGGTGTCGGTTACGGTTTATTCAGAAGCGGGAAAAACAAAATAACGCCTAAGGATAAAAATAAATAAGCAAATTCGAAACAACGTTCATGGAAGAATTCGATTTATATCTCAGTCTTTTCATCACTTTTTTTAAAATCGGCCTTTTCGGTTTCGGGGGCGGATATGCCATGCTCTCTTTGATACAACATGATGTGGTCGAGGTTCACCAATGGATCAGTGTTTCCGATTTCACGGATATCGTGGCTATTTCTCAAACAACCCCGGGACCTATTGCTTTTAACACGGCAACCTACATCGGCTACACGGCCACCAACAGCATATGGGGCTCTATCATATGTACCATTGCCGTCAGTCTTCCCTCCCTGATAATCATGATTACCATCTCCAAATTCTTTTTTGCCTTCCGGGAAAATCGTTACGTGGATATGGCCATGAATGGCTTGAAAGTTACCGTCACCGGGTTAATCGGGGCTGCAGCACTGCTTTTAATCAATAAAAACAACTTCATCGATTACAAAAGCTGGCTTATCTTTATCGGGGCTTTTTTACTAACCTTCAAATTCAAAATGGATCCGATACTCATGATCGTTATCGCGGGAATCGTCGGCTATATCCTCTATTAATCGTTTTTATTCAACAACCTCTTTCTGATCTCCGAGGGTGTTCCTCCTAAATATTTAAGACAAAAATTATAAAAAGAGGTATGCCCCGAAAAATGATATTTATCTATAATGATCTGAATATCCTGAGTCAAATTAGCTAAATCGCTTTCAATTGCTTTCGCTTTTTTTATCTGTAACCACTTATAGGCGGAAGTATTGAACTCTTTTTTAAACCTCCGCTTAAAAGTAGACAAACTACACCCCGTTTTTTCGGCAAAATCTTTTAACGACGTAACGGATTGATAATGTTTAAACACAAGCAATTTAAAGGAATAATCATCACCCAATACCGGATAAAACAGTTTATATATCTCTTCTTTCGTGTAATATTGAGAAAAAATGGCCGCCATATTCAATTTATAGACATTCAAATAATAATGGCAAGGCATGACATTATGAATGGAATACAATAAGTAATTTAAATACAGCCGTAAAGGCTCATTCACTTTTAAAGAGCTATACTCCCACCGAAAATATTTCAACCCCGAAAGAATTTCCTGATGATCTTTCAGGCAGATCTGCTCTTCCATATTAGATCGGATACACAATAATTTACATGGATTATCCGACGTATTTATCTCCACTTCACAATTTTTGGGAACAAGAAACATCTCCTCCTTTCCACAAACAATCTGTCGTCCTTTAAAAGTTACAGAAATGTCTCCCTCCAATACGACCATCAGTTCATGACAGAACTTGCTTCCCTGGTAAACTTTTTGAGTATTTCTTTCTACCTCCTGTAAAACGAAGCCGTATTTATTTTTCGGATCATATTTTTCACACGTAGATTGCTCGCATATTCTCGTATTCATTTGCCCCTTTTCCTTTATAGTACAAACAAATATAAGCATTCCGTTTTTTTATTGCCTACAAATTACATTTTATAAGTTCTTTTATAAACTAAACAGGCTCTTTAAGATCATCTCCCCGGAGGAAAAAAATATTCCAACCATAAAATATTTCAACAAATACGATCTCTGTTTTATAAAAAAACTAATTTTGTAAATTATTTAAACCGTCGACACCATGATTTCACTTATTATTCTTATCGTTATTTTCGGTTACAGCATCATTGCGTACAATAATTTGACACGTAAACGCAACAACACCGAAAATGCATTCGGTTCGATCGATGCCATGTTGAAAAAAAGATTCGATTTGATTCCGAATTTGGTTGCAACCGTACAACAATACGCCAAACACGAAGAAAATACCTTTACCAGGATCACGGAATTACGTTCACGGAATTACGATTCACTGACCACGGAAGAAAAAAGCGAGTTCGACCGAACATTCAATACGGCCAAACGAAGTTTTTTTCTGGTCGCCGAAAATTATCCCCAATTACGGGCTTCGGAGAATTTTATGCAATTACAAAAAGCCCTAAATGAAACAGAAGAACAATTAGCGGCAGCCAGAAGAACTTACAATGCCTGTGTCACTGATTACAATAATGCTGTCACGACCGTTCCTTCGAATATCATTGCCAACCTTTTCAATTTTTACAAGAAAGAAGTACTGAGTATTCCGGAAGAGGAAAAAGCGGTACCCGATGTAAAAGATCTGTTCCAATCCTAAAGCGGTTGTATGGATAATAATTTCGACAGATTGTACGGACAATTGACCCCGGCCCTTAAACAACTGGAAGATAAAAGACTGGAATTAAAAAAGAAAGGGACTCAGAACGGTCTGATAGCCGGAGGTATATGTTTTATGGTCGGAACAGGCATAACCTTTGGGATCGAAGCCGGCTATACGGGAATCATAATTGCTACCCTCATCGGAATAATCGTCTTGTTCCTCTGTATCAATAGCCAATCTGCCGTACTATCCGGATATTATAAAAAGGATATCATTACCACGTTGTTAACGAGCCTATGCAAGGATTCCTCGTTCCAACCCGAGAAAGGCATCTCGAAAACCGCTTTTATGAGTAGCGGATTATTTTCCACCACGCCCGACCGCTATCATTCCGAAGACATGATAACCGGACAGCTCGAAAAAACAGCTTTCGTATGTTCGGAAGTCCACGCTGAAGAAAAGCACGTGACAGTAGATTCCAAAGGACACAGACATGAAAGTTGGGTGGATATTTTCCGGGGTTTTTTCTTTATTGCCGATTTCCACAAAGATTTCAAAGGACAAACCATCATTTATCGAAATGCTTGGATTAAGCTGAATTTCAACAACCGACGGGTTAAATTGGAAAATCCGGACTTCGAGAAAAGTTTCGACGTTTATTCTACCGATCAGGTAGAAGCCCGTTATCTATTGACTCCGGGAATGATGGAAAAACTTCTGATGCTCGACCGAAAATTCCCGGGAAAAATTACAGTCAGTTTCTATAACTCCAATATTATCATCGCTATTCCCGACCGAACCGATCATTTCGAAACCAGTATTTGGCGTTCTCAACTCCATAACAACAGTTTAAAACAGGAGTACGATACCCTCTCGGCCTTGACAGGTATTGTCAACGACCTGAATCTAAACCTACGGATTTGGAGCAAAGAATAACTTCTTCCTCCACCTCCCGAAAACAATATTAAACAAAAAATCCGCCTAACCTGAAGTTAGACGGATTATATATCATATTTCAACAATTTTAAAGCAGTGCATTGATTTTTGCAACCAAAGCCGTTTTAGGCACAGCACCGACCTGTTTGTCAACCACTTCTCCGTTTTTGAAGAAAAGAATC
Source organism: Sanguibacteroides sp. AM78-02pH3A (assembly GCF_027666085.1). Taxonomy (NCBI): domain Bacteria; kingdom Pseudomonadati; phylum Bacteroidota; class Bacteroidia; order Bacteroidales; family Porphyromonadaceae; genus Sanguibacteroides; species Sanguibacteroides sp. AM78-02pH3A. The sequence continues at coordinate 56,177 of NZ_JAQEHX010000002.1, forward strand.
GTCGGGATATTACGGATTCCGAATTTTCCGGATGTCCCAGCACAATTGTCCACGTCTACTTTAGCAACAACAATCTTACCTTCGTATTCCTTAGACAATTCTTCTACAATCGGCAGCATCATTTTACATGGTCCACACCATTCCGCCCAGAAATCTACCAATACGGGAAGCTTTGAGTTCAAAACCACTTCCTCAAAACTTGAATCATTAACTGCAATAGCCATACTTTTTTATCTTTTAAGTTTACATTCTCTTATCTATATGAAAATCACTATAATTAAGAATAAAAATACCCTTATTTACCGTGCAATATTAATCAATTTTCATCTTAATCACATCATTATTTTCAAAATATTCATATAATTCTCTCGAACGTTTTATTTTACAGCTTCTTGAAAACATCTTAACTCTATGCCCTTCCCGGTCGTAAAGGATAAAATTCAACGGGATGTCTCCCGCTTCGTTTACCAATTGATTATGAATCTCCGTTACGATTTCGTGTGTCAGATTCTCTATATCGACCTGCAACGTGATGGAACGAATCAGGTTTTCTCCGATAACGCTGAGCAGATCCATACTGATTACGTTAAAGGCCAGTTCATTGTTCCACTTTTTCGTTTGTACCTTTCCCTTAATATATATTGCCGTTTCCAAAATAAAATAGTTCCTGAATTTTATATAATCCTCACCAAAGAAAGGCAACTCGTAGGTTCCGCTAAAATCCTCTATCGTCAAAATACCAAAATCATTTCCTTTTTTGGTCTTTCCCTGCCTCATGGCGATGATAATCCCGGCAATAGTAACATCCCGATTTTTAAAAGAGGCGAAATTACTATTCAACTCTTCCAAAGGAGTGCAAAGCGTTTTTATCTCCAATTTATAGGGATCCAAAGGATGAGAAGTGAGGTAAATACCGATTAATTCTTTCTCTTTTCGGGCCTTTTCCATATCCGTCCAAGGTTCACACAAAGGAATAGAGGGCTTTGTCACCTCGTATCCGTCCATCCCCCCAAATAAGGTCGCTTGCATTTTCAGCCCGTCGGCCTGTTTCTTCTGTCCGTAATTTACTAAATTCTCGAGCAAAGAAGTATGCCCGTCAACTTGGTAAAAAAACTGTCCCCTGTGCAAACCGAAACTATCCAATCCTCCGGCCGTAATTAAATTTTCCAACGTTTTTTTGTTTACGGTACGATAATCGATACGTTCAAAAAAGTCAAACACATCTTTATAAGGGCCATTTTCCGTACGCTCTTTAATGATCGAATCTACTGCCGCCAACCCTACTCCTTTTATTGCCGCCATTCCGAAACGAATGTCACCTTTATGATTTACCGTAAAGTCATTATCCGACTCGTTCACGTCAGGAGCCAGCACCTTCAATCCCATTCGTTTACACTCATCCATAAAAGTGGTCACCTTCTCTATTTGGGATAAGTTACAACTCAAGTTGGCCGCCATAAATTCAGCCGGGTAATGAGCCTTCAAAAAACCGGTTTGGTAAGCGATATAAGCATAACAAACGGAATGAGATTTATTAAAAGCATACGAGGCAAAGGCTTCCCAATCTCCCCATATTTTTTCTACCAAAGGTTTGACCTCTTTCCCCATCTCTTTACATCCCTTTACGAACTCCGGATTTTTATTACACCCCTCTATAAATTGCGTCTTCAGGGCATTCATCGTATCGATCTGTTTTTTACCCATAGCTTTTCGAAGCGTATCGGACATACCACGGGTGAAACTCCCCAAAGCCCGTGATTGTAACATCACCTGCTCCTGATAGACAGTGATCCCGTAAGTATCCTTTAAAAAGGGTTCCATCATAGGATGATCGTACACGATGGGTTCCTCCCCGTGCTTACGTTTGATGAAATCAGGAATATACTCCATAGGTCCCGGACGATAAAGAGCATTCATCGCCACCAAATCCTCGAAGCGGTTAGGCTGTAAGGCCCGCAGGTGTTTTTTCATCCCCGGCGACTCGAACTGGAACAGGCCCGTCGTCTCTCCCCGGGAAAAAAGAGCAAAAGTCTCCTGGTCCTCCAGGGAAATCGCATCCACATCCAAAACCTCGTGGCGGGATTTTTTAATATTATCCAAACAAGTTTTTATAATAGAGAGAGTCCGCAACCCCAAGAAGTCCATTTTAATCAATCCGATAGGCTCTACAAAATGACCGTCATACTGCGTCGTCATCAAGCTCTCCCCCTCGGTCGGCATAATCGGAATATGTTCCGTGAGCGGATCCCGGCTAATCAATATTCCACAGGCATGAACACCCGTCTGTCGCACGGACCCCTCCAAAATCTCCGCCAACCGAATCGTTTTGCCCACTACCGGATTGGGTGATTCTTTCTCTTTCTTTAAATCGGGATTCTCTTCATATGCCCTTTTCAGTGTCATTTTCGGAGCCTCCGGAACCATTTTAGCCAATCGATTGGCTTCCGATAATTCCAACTTCAACACCCGGGCCACATCCTTAATAGCCATTTTAGCGGCCATACTTCCGAAAGTAACGATATGAGCCACTTTATCTGCTCCATACTTTTGAGTTACCCATTCCAATACGCGTTGCCGTCCGTCGTCATCAAAATCCACATCGATATCGGGTAAAGAGATACGGTCGGGATTTAAAAAACGCTCGAACAGCAAATCATATTTTATCGGGTCTATATTTGTAATACCTAAGCAATAAGCTACCGCACTCCCCGCCGCCGAACCCCGTCCGGGACCGACAATCACCCCCATATCGCGGGCTGCCCGAATAAAATCCTGTACAATAAGGAAATAGCCCGGGAAACCCATCGTCTTCATGATATGAAGTTCAAAAATCAAACGCTCCATGATATCGGGAGGGATATGCTCTCCGTAACGCTTCACCGCCCCCTTCATCGCTAACTCCTTTAAATAATCGGCCTCCAATTTAATACGATAAAGCCGATCATAACCTCCTAATTTCTTCACCTTCTTTTGAGCATCCTCTTCACTCATCACCACCTCACCCTTTTCATTTTGAGTAAATTCATCGAAAAGATCTCTTTCCGTGTATTTTTTTCGATACTCTTCTTCCGTTCCCAACTCAGGAGGAATCGGGAATACAGGCATCAACGGATCGGAATCCAATTTATAATCCTCTACCTTATCCACAATCTCTTGCGTATTCGCAATGACTTCCGGAACGTCACTGAACAAGGCTTCCATTTCCGCCGTTGTCTTAAACCACTCCTGTTGAGTATACCGCATCCGCTTGGGATCATCCAAATCCTTATTCGTCTGCAAACAGATTAGGATATCGTGAGCTTCGGCATCCTCTTCATTCAAAAAATGCACATCATTGGTGGCAATAACCTTTATACCCAATTTTTTCCCGATTCTCAGTATCTCGGCATTACACCTCACTTGCCTGTCGTATACATCCGCTCTCAAAAGAGGATTGGTCGTCGGATGTTTCATCACTTCCAAATAATAATCCTCCCCTACCAAATCCTTATACCATAGGGCAGCAGCCTCCGCTCCTTCTATATCCCCGGCCATGATTTTCTGACAGATTTCCCCTCCCAAGCAAGCGGAGGAAATAATCAATCCCTCTTTGTGTCTCTCCAAAAGGGCCTTATCGATACGAGGCCGATAATAAAATCCTTCCACCTGGGCTACAGAACACAATTTCACAAGATTTCTGTATCCCTGCAGATTCTTTGCCAAAAGAATCAAATGTTCTCCGGAACGATCCTGCGGATTTTTTTTATTATGCAATGACACCCGGGCGACATAAGCTTCAACACCCAAAATCGGTTTGATACCTTTCTTTCGACAAAGATCATAGAAAAGTTTGATACCAAACATACTTCCATGGTCCGTCAAGGAAATCGCCGGCATCCCGTCAGCGATGGCTTTATCAATCAAACCGGGAATACTCGCCGCTCCATCCAAAATAGAATACTGAGAATGTACATGAAAATGGGTAAAAGACATATATTATACGCTAAGAATTAAAACAAACACCTAATTGTCAATAGAATAGAAAAACGATTCCATTGATTTATACCTAAACAAAGGTAAGGAATAATCTCTTGAGAACGATCATCAACAACTGAAAAACAGTTCTAAAATTTTCCACATTCCTTATCCGGATCTATCCCTTTTTTCTCTTTCCCAAAGCTCCGGGCTCAGGTAAAGACATTCTGGAAAAACTCACGATAGCGGCAAGCGCTGCAAAAGCACCCCCCAAATAAAGCGCGGCATGCGTCCCGTTATGCGGAAACAAGGCAAACATCAAAGCGACCAAAGAGGCTCCGGAGGTCTGTCCCAAAAGACGCGAAGTCCCTAACATTCCGCTCGCTCCTCCGCTACGTTGCCGGGGGGCAGATAAAATCAAAATACTGTTATTCGGCGTTTGAAACAAGCCGAAACCGGCACCACACAAAGCCATTCGCCAAACAATACTCGCGTTTGTCGGCATTTCGGGTAAAGTAGCCAACAGAAATAAACCGCCAGCAAACAAGGTCAGCCCTATTCCACCCAACAAACCCGCATGAACGCGTTCGATCAACCGACCGGCAAGAGGAGCCGCCAACATGGTAGCCAAAGGCCAGGGAGTTAACAACAAACCCGTCACTACCTCATCCCTCCCCAACGCATTTTGTAAGAAAAAAGGCAAAGAAACCATAGCCAACATCTGAGCGGTAAAAGAACATATCGATGTGCCGACGGAGAGAGCGAAAATAGGAATTCGCAACAAATCCACGGGCAACAGCGGATAAGTCTGATTCAACTGACGACGAATAAAAAAGAAACCGACAACGAACATGACCGCTAAGCCCGAAACGATATATATGGAATCGATACCGTGGGCATAGCCTTCAATTGCCGATATCAACAATCCGAACGTCAAAGCGTTCATCCACCCGCTCATCCAGTCAAAACGCCGTCCCTCTACCCGCACCGTATTGGAAGGCAGAAATTTAAAACTCAACATCAAGGCCGCAATCCCTATCGGAACATTGATCGCGAACAACCAAGGCCAGGAAGCAACGGAAAGGATCCCGGCAGCGATAGTAGGTCCGGCGGCAGCAGATACCGCAACCACCAAAGCGTTTATTCCCATTCCCCGGCCTATGATACGCTGAGGATAAATAATACGAATGAGCGAAGTATTCACACTCGTAATCGCGGCAGCCCCGAATCCCTGAAGAACACGGGCAACCGTTAACGTCCACAAAGAATTGGAAAGTGCGCACGCCAACGAGGTAAAACTAAATAAGAACAATCCGCTTATATAAACTTTACGGTAGCCCCAAATATCCCCCAAAGAGGAAAGGGAGAGCAACGAGACAACGATAGCTAACTGATAAGCATTCACGATCCATATCGACATGGAGGGTGTCGCCTGCAGATCCTGCGCGATAGTAGGAAGAGCGACATTCGCTATCGTCCCGTCCAGAACGGAGACGGTTATACCCAATGCAATGGACAAAATGGCCCAATAACGTCTCGGCAATGGAAGCCCGTCCATCTTGACTTCTTCAGTTCCCATAAAAATCTTTTCCTTTTATCCTTACCTATCGAAACATTTGGAAAAAAGTTTCAACCTATCTCAGTTCTTTCCCGATTTATCCGGGAAAACAGGAATAGGCGGAACCGATCTCTTCGCCGTTTTTAATTGCTCTAAAATAATTTCTATCGCCTTCTCCAACTGTTGATCCCGCCCCGTATATTCTAAATAAGGATCGTTTTCCAAATCTATATGAGGAGTAACACCGGTCCCTTCGATGATAAATCCGCTTCCGTCAACAGCAAAAGGAGCGTAAGAAGGAGTCACGATCGCCCCTCCGTCCACAACAGGAATGGTTCCGCTATAACCGACCACTCCGCCCCAGGTACGTCTTCCGATAACCGTACCCAATTTATTGTATTTAAAACGATAAGGAAACAAATCTCCGTCAGAAGCCGAGTACTCGTTCACCAACAACACCTTGGGACCAATAAACGTACCGACCGGATTTACCGATCCCTCCTTTTGATTCGTATGCATCGTAAAATAAGTCGGCGTACGCATCAAACGTTCAATAATCATGGGTGAAACATTGCCACCCCCGTTTCCCCGGTCATCGATAATCAAAGCCTTTTTTTGCAATTGGGGATAATAGTGTTTCACAAATTCATTCAATCCTTCCGTTCCCATATCCGGTATATGGACATAACCCACCTCTCCGTTCGTCGCCTCCTCCACTTTCTTTATATTGTTCTGTACCCAATGATAATAATACAGTTTCGATTCATCTGCCAACGGTATTACTAAAACCCGGCGAGATCCGGTAACGGAAGGTTTTGAATTGACCTCCAATTCAACCGTCTTTCCGGCCATATCTATTAATTCGGTAAATAAATTATCGGTCTCTTGCAAAGATTTTCCATTGATAGCGATCAAATAATCTCCCTCCCGGACATCCACTCCCGGCATGGTCAAAGGCGAGCGGGTCGAAGTTTTCCAATTAGCCCCCTCGATGATTCTTTCTACCTGAAAATAACCGGATTTATCCCTTTTGAAAGTTGCTCCCAATAAGCCCATCTTAATTCGTTCCGGTTCAGGATGTTTACCGTTTATAGAATAGGCATGCCCCACGTTCAGCTCCCCGATCATCTCTCCTATCAGGTAAGTCAGATCCGTCCGATGGTTAACATAAGGCACGAGCACCTTATACTTTTCGTATACTTTATTCCAATCCACCCCATGCATATTTTCAGCATAAAAGAAATCCCTCATCTGACGCCAGGTCTCGTTATAAATTTGCATCCATTCTTCATGGTAATTAATCCGTTTCTTCACGCCATTTGTCGAAATTCCACTCCCCACGGAAAGAGAGGTCGTCGGCAAATCAATAATTTGAAAAACCTGCCCGACAACTCCTAACGCCTTATCATACCCCGGACTGAAAACAATTTGCCCGCCAAGGGAAGATTCGCTTTTACCCGCCAGGTCATACACCATTGTATGGCCTCCCCGATCGTAATAAACATAGTTACCTATCATATGCAAATTACCGTAATTATCGGCCGGTAAAATCGGTAATTCGATCAAACGACGGTTTACATCCGTAAAATCATAGCCACCTTCTTTTCCTTCGCCATCCGGCGTTTTCACCTTCGGCATTCCGTCGTTTTCAGGAGAAAAAGGAATCCAAGCTCCTTTCACCAAAGGCAAAATATAAACTTTATTCATCTCCCGATAGACATGGTTCCATTCCGTTCTGCCGTAAGAGGGGGAGAAAGAGCGGGCAGAAACGAACAAAAGATATTTTCCATCGCGACTGAAATTCGGAGAAGCCACCCCGTACCAATCGTCAGTTATCTGATGTTTCCGCTTATCGGACAACTCGTATATTATAATATGATCGACCGCTTTTCCCGGACGTACATAAGTAATGTATCTGCTGTCAGGAGACCAATTGAAATCCGTCATCGGGCGCACGGGAGAAGTTTCGATAATTTCCCTCTTTCCGGTAGCAACATCCGAAATATTTAAGGTATTTCCCTTATCGCTCCATAAAATAGACCGGGAATCAGGTGACCATTTGTAATTAAAGATGTATCCTTTAAAACCCTTTATCAACCTTTTTTCCCTGCCGGTCGCAACCTCCCGGATATAAATCGAAAACTCACCCTCCTTATCGGATATATAGCTTATGTAATTGCCGTCAGGAGACCAAGCCCCCATCCGATCATTGGCATGGGAAGAGTTGGTCAAATTATAAGTAATGCCCTCTTTCACCGGAAGTGAAAAAATATCTCCTCTTGCCGAAACCAAAACCCGTCGTCCGTCAGGAGAAGGAGCTCGGAAGTCGATCTGATCGCTTACCCGTCTCCATTCCGGACGCGAATAAACCTGATCATTATCGATATCAATTTTAATCCGTTCGTTTTTACCGTTCTTCAAATCGTAACGATAAATATATCCTCCATGCTCGTAAACAATCGACTTATCGCCTATGGCCGGAAATTTTATATCGTAATCTTTATAAAAAGTCAATTGGCGAGTCTCTTTTGTCTTTATATGATAAACGTAAAGATTCATGATGTCGTCCCGGTCCGAAATATAATAGATATCCTCTCCGTCGGGAGACCACATGGGAATAATATCCTGCCTCACATCATGCGTTATTTTTTCGGATTTTTTGGTGGAGAAATCGAAAACCCGGATATCGTCGGCCATCCCGCCTTCGTATCTTTTCCATGTTCGAAATTCCCGGAAAATATAGTTATAAGCTAATCTTTTCCCATCGGGAGAAAAAGACGCAAACCCTCCATTCGCCAGCGGAATCTCCGTTGGCATTCCTCCCGATACGGGAACCGTGAACAATTGTCCGGTAAAATCATTAAAGGTATATTGCCTGGAACGATATAAAATAGATTTACTATCCGGAGTCCATCCGATCACGATGTTATTAGGCCCCATCCGATCCCCCAAATCGTCCCGCTTCAAGGTGGCGGAATAAGTCAGCCGTTTCGGTTCTCCCCCCTCGACGGGAATAACGAACACTTCCGTATTTCCGTCGTATTGTCCCGTGAAAGCGATATATTTACCATCCGGAGAAATTCGAGGAAACATCTCATACCCCACGTGAGAAGTCAGGCGACGGGCAACTCCTCCCGATACAGGTACCGTATAAAGATCGCCGGCATACGAAAAAACGACCTTCTCCCCAACACTATGAGGGAAACGCAATAAACGAGCCTCTTCTGCCTTCAAGCACAGACAGCCTAAAAAAAATCCCAATAATAAAACTATATTTTTTTTCATCATTCCCAATCAATAAGCCGTATAAATTCTTTTTATTCTTGCAGGAATAACCCTCATTTCTCCAATACCTGTTTTACCACTTTCGGGAAATACTCGTATTCCAAATCATGTATCTTGGCAGCTAACGAATCCGGCGTATCCTCGGGCGTAACCTCACATCTTGCCTGAAAAATTGCAGCCCCTTCATCGTAATGACGATTTACATAATGGATGGTGATTCCGCTCTCCTTTTCCCCGGCAGCGATTACAGCCTCATGGACATGCATACCGTACATGCCCTTTCCCCCGTAACGAGGCAAAAGAGCCGGATGTATATTGATGATCCGGTACTCATAGGCATCGATGATAGGCTCGGGTACCTTCCACAAGAAACCGGCCAGCACGATCAAGTCCACTCCCAACTCACTCATTTGTGACAAGATACGATCAGACCGATAAAAGTCTTCTTTATTAAAAACAAAGGCGGGTATATTCAAACGTCTTGCTCTCTCCAAAACAAAAGCATCCGGCTTATTACAAAACACGCCGATCACGCTATTTTGCGGATCATTTTTAAAAAATTTAATGATATTTTCAGCGTTAGACCCTGAACCAGAGGCAAATATTGCTATTTTCTTCATGATGTAATTAATTAAAAATCAAAGTCATAAAGATAATAAAACTTTATTCAAGCAAAAAAATTTTCTATGAAAAATAAATTCTCTAACTTTGCCCCCGAACTTTGAGAGTTATGTACACCCCAAGGGTGATTAAGTGTGAAATTAAAAAATGTCTAATTAAAATTTAAAGTTATGTCTGACATTACAAACAGAGTGAAAGCTATTATCGTTGATAAATTAGGAGTTGATGAATCAGAAGTTACACCGAGTGCAACATTTACAAATGATCTTGGAGCTGACTCTTTGGATACGGTAGAATTGATTATGGAATTGGAAAAAGAATTCAACATCACTATTCCGGACGATCAAGCAGAGAAAATTGCTACCGTAGGCGATGCTATTGCTTATGTTGAAGCTAACGCTCAGTAATTTAATATTGATTTTATGAACCTCAAACGAGTAGTAATTACAGGTCTTGGAACGATCAATCCTCTCGGTCACACGGTGTCCGAGTTTTGGGACAACTTGAAAAAAGGCGTTAGCGGCGCCGGTCCTATTACTCGTTTTGATGCATCTAAATTTCGCACGCAATTCGCATGTGAAATAAAAAATTACGAGCCGACGGAACATTTCGACAAGAAAGAAGTCCGTAAAATGGATCTTTACACGCAATTCGGTCTCATTGCAGCCCGGGAAGCCATTAAGGATTCAGGACTCGATTTATCCGCAGAGGATAAGAGAAGAGTAGGTGTAATCTGGGGCGCAGGTATCGGAGGATTGGAAACATTCTACGAAGAGTGTAAAACATTTGCCATCGGAGATGGTACTCCCAGATTCAACCCTTTCTTTATCCCCAAGATGATTGCCAATATGGCAGGAGGAATGATCGCTATCGAACACGGCCTAAAGGGGCCTAACTATACGACGGTTTCTGCTTGTGCATCATCGGCTCATTCTTTAGTAGATGCATTAAACCTCATTCGATTAGGAAAAGCAAACGTGATTATTGCCGGCGGATCTGAAGCCGCGATAACCGTTCCCGGTGTTGGAGGTTTCAACGCCATGAAAGCCATATCCACCCGCAATGACGATCCGAAAAGCGCTTCTCGTCCGTTTGACGCAAACCGTGACGGATTCGTGTTGGGAGAAGGCGGAGCCGCACTAATCGTTGAAGAATACGAGCACGCCATGAAGAGAGGAGCTAAAATCTATGCAGAACTTGCAGGAGCAGGAATGAATTGTGATGCTTATCACATGACGGCTCCCGACCCGGAAGGAGAAGGTGCCGGAGACGTAATGAAATCTGCCCTCGAAGATGCAGGCCTGACTCCTAAAGATGTCGATTACATCAATGTACACGGGACATCTACGGGATTAGGAGATATAGCAGAACCTAAGGCTATTCTTAAAGCATTTGGAGAACACGCTTATCAGCTGAACATCAGTTCTACCAAATCAATGACCGGACATTTATTAGGCGCCGCCGGTGCCATCGAAGCAATCGCTTGTGTCTTGGCCGTGAAAAACGACATTGTTCCCCCGACTATTAATTTCCAGAGCTTGGATCCGGAACTGGATCCGAAATTAAATTTTACATTTAATAAGGCTCAAGAAAGAAAAATAAATGTTGCCATTAGTAACACCTTCGGGTTCGGTGGTCACAATGCCTGTGTTGTATTTAAAAAATAATCACTAACTAAAACGTTGGAAAGTGATTAGGCAAATAATTCAATCCATAAAACTATATCTGCATCGCAAAGATAAGTTTTATGGATTGTCTATTTACGAGTGGGGATTTATCCCTCAAAATAAAGGGTTATATAACCTTGCTTTACTGCACAAGTCTGCTTCCAGGTATACGAAAAGCGGAACGATCCTTAATTATGAACGCCTCGAGTTCCTGGGCGATGCCGTATTGGGTGCCATCGTGGCTGAAATTCTTTACAAATTTTTTCCGAACAAAGACGAAGGATTTTTAACCCGCCTACGTTCCAAGATCGTAAGCCGGGAGTCCTTGAACGAAATAGCCATAAAGATGGGGTTAAGTAAAGAGGTCATCGCCAAATCGGACATTTCAAAAAACAAACACATATACGGTGATGTGTTCGAAGCTTTTACCGGTGCTATCTATCTTGATCAGGGATACGCCAAGACAAAGGATTTTATCGAACAATACATCTTTCCTCACTACGTAAACTTAGAAGACCTGGTATACATCGATAAAAATTTCAAAAGTCGACTTATCGAGTGGGGACAAAAAAATAAAATAGAACTGAGCATACACACGGAAGAGCTCTTTAAAAATCGTCGCTCCAAATTCGTTTGTACGATCTCAGTCGGAGAAGAAGTCATCGGTAAAGGCGTGGGGTCTTCCAAAAAAGAAGCTGAACAACATTCCGCGGAAAAAGCCATTCAAAAACTTCAAAATGAGGGGCAAGGCAATATCATCATATAGCCCGAGCTTATCCGACCAAAAGCCAGTTCTCGCAATTTAGCAATTTTTTGATGGAATAACCTCATACAGATTGTCGAATCCGCCCTGTTTGCTCTTCGAGATGAACATAAAAGAGACTACCCTCAAAGCGGATAGTCTCTCCATAAATATCTTTTCTTCTTTTTACTCCCTCACGCGTTCCACGTAAGAACCGTCTTGCGTACTTATACGTATTTTTTCCCCGGTATTTACAAAAAGAGGTACCATCACTTTGGCTCCGGTCTCCACCTCGGCTGCCTTCAAAGCCGTTGAAGAAGCCGTATCTCCCTTCAAACCCGGTTCCGTATAAGTCACTTCCAATACGACGTTCGGCAATAACTCAACATACAACGGTGTTTCCGTATCGGCGTGCACAACCATCTCAACGGCATCTCCTTCTTTTAAAAATTGAGGGGCATTGATCAACTCTTTTGCAATATTCAATTGCTCGTAAGTCTCCGTATGCATCATAACATAATCCTCTCCCTCTTTATATAAAAACTGATAAGGACGTCTCTCGATACGAGCTACATCTATCTTTATTCCAGAGGTAAAAGTATTTTCCAAAATCCGCCCTGTTTTTACATTTCTTAATTTCGTTCTCACGAAAGCGGGACCTTTACCCGGTTTCACATGTTGGAATTGTACAATGGTATATAAATCGTCCTTAAAAACGATGCATAATCCATTCCTAAAATCAGCTGTCGTTGCCATTTATCTAATAAGTTTTAGTTTTAATAATTGAAATTAGGGTGCAAATATAAGAAAATCAGCCCAACTGACCAAAAGTCGAATCATTTTTCCACAGCCATGACCATTTTAGCATCATGACAAGTTTACTCTCTATAAAAAATCCGAGAAATGGAAAAAACATTCAAAGCACTTTTTTCTTGGGAACGGTAGCGATAAAATCTTTTAAGTAAAACGGTTCGAAATAAGCCAGATCTTCAAAAGTTTTCTCTTCCCACTTTTGTTCAGCCAAAGTTATCATATTGACAGCAGAAGTAACCACCCGGTCCACAAATCGCGCATGGGGATGAACTATGACCTCTTTTACTTTTCCACTACCGTTTCCAAAGAAATAGATTTTATGATCAACCAACCAATCGCTAAATGAAGACGGGTCTATGATTTCCGCCCGTACATCACGTATCATCTCCCCGTTCCGATTAAAAATAGCCGAATAAACCTCCATGCGACGAGCGTCTATCATCGGACAAAAAAGAGCCTCTTCGTCAACATTCCGGGCAACGGAAATAGCTAAAGCTTTCAACGTGCTTATAGCTATTAAAGGTTTCCCCGTTCCGAAACATATCCCTTTGGCCAACGAAACGCCAATACGTAACCCGGTATAGGAACCGGGCCCCATGCTAACGGCAACAGCATCCAACTCTTTGGCCCGTATTCCATTCTCTTTCAACAGTTCGTCTACATAAACACCCAATAAAACAGAGTGATTCAATCCCTCGTCATTCTCTTTCAAAGCCAATAACTTTCCATCCCGAACTATAGCCACCGAACAAATCTCTGTTGACGTATCTATATTTAAAATCAATGCCATAAATTAAAATTTTATATCCTTTATTGACGAATAATCTGTATCTCTCCTCCCAAGCCTAATTTAACAATACTGGAAGGGGCCGGATTAGTCGTTTCCTCCTGTCGAAAATCGACCACGTAATCGACGGATTTTTTTACCTCATCGCTGATATCGGCAAAACACTTGGGCGAAGGATCTCCACTAATATTGGCAGATGTAGAAACAATCGGCTTGCGAAAGCGAGCAACCAACATTCGCGAAAAAATCTCTTTCGTGATACGGATTCCTATCGTGCCGTCCGCACTAACCAATCCTTTGGCCAAATTCTTAGCACGCGGATAAATGACCGTCATCGGACGATCGGCAGCTTCCAACAAATCATAAGTAATATCCGGCACATCCACATAGGATGCCAACTTACCCAAATCATCCAAAAGAACCAACATCGCCTTACTGTCTTCCCGCTTTTTCAACTCATATACCCGTTTTACCGCCTCATCATTAGTCGCATCACATCCGATTCCCCAAATCGTATCCGTGGGGTAAAGGATTACCCCCCCGTTTTTCAATACCTCACAAGCCTTCTTTACTTCTTCTCTGCATTTTTCTACATTCATATCAGTATCATTGAAATTGATGATACAAAATTGTCAATTATTTTCCAGATTCAATTTTATTCATATAAATAATTTTTCTCTTGTGCCATTACGCATCCTATTTCCTTCGAATCCATATCCCAACGGTTCTAGTCGGATCATTTCGTATCAATTACGGCCTAATACAACACTACCTCCTGAAAAACGTTTCACAAGACATTATTTTACTATATTTGAACATGTAAATATATACATTATAGTACCAAAAGGGATCATGATCAGTGAATTGTTTTCTTCCATTTCCTGGATGTATTTTTCGTACGTCCTCTCGTTTATCATACCTCTATTTTGTGGTTTAACGTTGTTATTAATTAAAGAACAAAGGACAAAAACTACACAGGAAAATTTAAATAACGCGAAAATTTCGATAAGTACGAACGGAACAAAATTCGACTTCGAGCCGGGCAATGAAGATTTTTGGCCCGTGGGTTCCCTCGATTTTACGCCTATTATCCTCAGGTTACCGGAGCCGATCTGAGCGAATCCGGCGAAACATTCGTCACCGATTACCTGGTATGGCCCGGTTCTGCCCCGGAATTTACCCTGACCCTAAATAATACAGATAAAACCGTAACGCCGAAAGACGGAGAAAACGAGCTGACGTTTATAGCTAATCAGAAACATACATTGACGTTTACGATAACAGCTACCGGAATTCAAGTTACAGCCAGTGTTACGGATTGGTCTACAGGAAGCAATGGAACAGGAAGCATTTAATCGAGTCTTCGCTTTTTTGAAAAGACCGGACGATGATAATGGTCCGGTCTTTTCCAGTAAAATATTCTCTATACCAAATGCTTTATCAGCTCCTTCCGGTCTCCGTACAGTAGATCGATAACCGGAATCTCTATCAAAGTATAACATCCCGGCCGCTGCAGCACGGAAGCCCTGGCCGTAGCCACCAAAATCTGACCCGTCAGGGCAGGATTATTGATCTTCATACCGAATTCGAACAATTGATTCTGTGTTTTTCCGGAAACTCCTTTCCGGATCAGGTTGACTCCGTGTCCCATATCTTTCAAAGCATCTACACTGTCCACCTGCATTACATGGGTTTCATCATGTTCGAAATAAGGATCCGTCTTAATAGCTTCCGCCACCCGTTTGAAATCATACCCCTCCTTTAATTCGATATAAACCATCCGGCGGTGAATGCCCGTACCAACAGGAATCGTCATAGATAATGCCGCTTTTACCCCTTCGATAGCTTTTACGGCTACCGTATGTCCCATACTCATGCCGGGGCCGAAATTCGTATAAGTAATTCCTTTCGGGGCACAAGCTTCCAACAGGGCCCGAACCATAGAATCACTCCCCGGATCCCAACCGGCAGAAATAATAGAAACACTATTGTATTTTTTAGCTATCTCTCCCAAACGCTCATGTAATCCGGAAATCTCCGTATGAATATCGAAACTGTCGACGGTATTTATCCCCATCTTCAAAATCTTAGAAGCATAAGTTTCCACACTTCGGGTCGGCGTACACAGGATAGCAACATCCACCTCTTTCAGACAGGCGATATCCGAAACAACCGGAAAACTTTTCAACTCATCAGGTATATCCGCGGCATCTCGGCGTACGATTCCCGCTACTTCAAAATCAGGTGCGACCTGAAGCGCATCAAGCACATAGCGTCCGATATTTCCATAGCCGACAATGGCAGCTCTTATCTTTTTCATCTGTTTCTTACTTTAAATTTAACGCTGCAAATTACAAAATAATCCTCTCCCGTAAAAAGGTATCTCTATTTTTCATCTCCCCAAATATCAAATTATTTCAACGAACTATTAAAAAACCATGATAATATGCCGAATAGCCGAAAATAAAAGGGATTTTCTTTTTTAAATTGTCGAAAAGGGTTAATTTTGCTTTTCGTTTTTAATAACAAACAGTTACAGAACAATTACATAAAAACTTATTATGGCAGAGAATGTACACACAAAGCTTTTCAGTGAATTTGCACCAAACACGACTCAAGAGTGGATGGACAAAGTAACTGCAGACCTAAAAGGGGCTGATTTCAATAAAAAGCTGGTTTGGAGAACAAACGAGGGCTTCAATGTCCAACCGATGTATCGTTTGGAGAATATGAAGGACCTCAAGTACTTGGATTGCTTCCCCGGAGAATTTCCTTACGTGAGAGGTAACAAAAAAGACAACAACTGGTTTATTCGTCAAGACATTAAGGTAGAGAATGTTGCAGAGGCGAATAAGAAAGCGTTGGACATTTTGAACAGAGGTGTTGATTCCTTAGGCTTCGTTATTTCTGATGGCAAGAACTTCACGAAAGCCGACATGGAGGCTCTTTTAAAAGATATTTGCCTCGACTGCATCGAAATCAACTTCGTTTTATGTTGCAATAAAGTTGCCATCCTTAATATGTTTAAAGAAGTGGTTGCGGAAAAAGGAGTGAATCCGGAATCCATCCACGGAGGTATCAATATAGATCCGATCACGAAATTGGTTCTGGAAGGCAAGTTCTGTGATCCTCATCCTTTCAATGTTGTAAAAACGACCACGGAAGGAACGGCCCAGATGAAAAATTTCAAAAGCATCGAAGTCGGAGGATTTGTTTTCAACAATTCCGGTGCTTCCATTGTACAGGAATTGGGATTTAGTCTGGCTGCCGGTGTTGAATACTTGGATAAACTGACAGATGCCGGCATGGATATCAAAGATATCGCCCCCAGAATGCGCTTCCGCTTTGCCACAGGCTCCAAATATTTCATGGAAATAGCCAAATTGAGAGCCGCTCGTTTCTTGTGGGCTCAAATCGTGAAAGCTTACAACCCGTGCTGCGACTCCATCTGTAAAATGAATATACATGCTGAAACTTCAGAATGGAACAAAACGGTTTATGACCCGAATGTAAACATGCTTCGTACTCAAACGGAAGCCATGTCCGCTATTTTAGGCGGTGTTGATTCTTTCACCGTACACCCGTACGACTATATCTACGAATGCCATCCCTCTGAATTGGGTGAACGGGTGGCTCGCAACCAACAATTACTGTTAAAAGAAGAGTCTCATTTCGGCAAGATTGCAGACGTAGCCGGAGGATCTTATTATATCGAAGAGCTGACCCAGTTCATTGCTGAAGCTGCCTGGAAGCTATTCCTCGAAGTTCAGGAACAAGGCGGCATGCAGAAAGCTTTAGAGTCAGGCTTCGTTCAAGCCGCAATAAAGGCTACCGCCCAAAAGAGAGACCAAGACATCGCAAACCGCAAAGAAAACTTCTTGGGAACAAACCAATTCCCGAATTTCAACGAAAAGATCGACAAAGCTCTTTGTTCTTGCATCTTGGAACCGGAAGACTTCACCGCCCCCGATGCTGTTGTAGAAACATTGAAACCTTACCGCGGAACCCAGGCTTTTGAGGCTATGCGTTTAAGAACCGACATGTTCGCCAAAGAAAACGGACACCGTCCGGTCGTTTATATGTTCCCCATGGGCAATCTGGCCATGCGTAAAGCAAGAGCCCAATTCGCATGCAATTTCTTTGCTTGTGCCGGATTCCAGGTAATGGATAATAACGGATTCAAAACCGTGGAAGAAGGAGCAAAAGCCTGCTTGGACAACAAAGCCAATATCGTGGTAATCTGTAGTTCGGACGACGAATACGCGACGATTGCTCCGGAGATTTACGCTGCATTAAAAGACAAAGCCATTGTCGTTGTTGCCGGAAACCCGGAATCCAGACCGGAATTGGAAGCAATCGGTATCACCAACTATGTTCATGTAAAATGTAACGTACTGGAAGACCTGAAGGGTTACCAACAAAAATTGGGAATTAAATAGTTGACGATTTTAGATTTCAGATTGAGAGCACAGCCTTAATCATAATTACAAATTACAAAGATGAAACCGAATTTTAAAGATATAAATATCAAGTCATCACAAAAGCCTGCTACGACCGCTTCCGAGTGGGAGAAAGCCAATCAGATTGAAAAATCGTGGATGACCCCTGAACTTATACCGGTAAAACCCGTGTATACCGAAGAAGATTTGAAAGGTATGGAACACCTGGACTATGTAGCCGGTATTCCTCCCTACCTCCGCGGACCCTATTCCGGAATGTATCCGATGCGCCCCTGGACGATCCGTCAATACGCCGGATTCTCCACGGCAGAAGAGTCTAACGCCTTTTATCGCCGTAACTTGGCCGCCGGACAAAAAGGTTTGTCAGTGGCATTCGACTTGGCCACTCACCGCGGGTACGACTCCGATCACCCGCGTGTCATCGGAGACGTGGGTAAGGCCGGTGTTGCCGTGGACTCTATTTTGGATATGAAGATCCTGTTCGACCAGATTCCGTTGGATAAAATGTCCGTCTCCATGACGATGAACGGTGCGGTTCTTCCGATCTTGGCTTTCTATATCGTTGCCGGATTAGAGCAAGGAGCCACCCTGGATCAATTGTCGGGAACCATTCAGAATGATATCCTGAAAGAGTTTATGGTGCGTAATACCTATATTTACCCGCCTAAATTCTCTATGAAGATTATCGCCGATATCTTCGAATATACTTCCAAAAATATGCCGAAGTTCAACTCCATCTCTATCTCCGGGTACCACATGCAGGAAGCAGGTGCTACCGCCGATATCGAGCTGGCTTATACATTGGCCGACGGTTTGGAATATTTGCGCGCAGGAGTGAACGCCGGAATGGATATCGATGCCTTCGCCCCGCGTTTATCATTCTTCTGGGCCATCGGTATGAACCACTTCATGGAGATCGCCAAAATGAGAGCCGGTCGTCTGTTGTGGGCAAAGATCGTAAAACAATTCAACCCGAAAAACCCGAAATCTTTGGCATTACGTACACACAGCCAGACTTCCGGTTGGTCCTTGACCGAACAAGATCCGTTCAACAACGTGGGACGCACCTGTATAGAAGCCATGGGCGCCGCTCTTGGACACACCCAGAGTTTGCATACCAACGCACTGGATGAAGCCATCGCTCTTCCGACCGACTTCTCCGCACGTATAGCCCGTAATACACAGATCTATATCCAGGATGAAACCACCGTTTGCAAATCCATCGACCCGTGGGGAGGTTCCTACTACGTGGAGAGCCTGACGCAAGAATTGGTAGACAAAGCATGGGCTCATATCGAGGAAATCGAAAAATTGGGCGGTATGGCCAAAGCCATCGAATCCGGCATACCTAAACTTCGGATCGAAGAGGCAGCCGCACGTACGCAAGCCCGCATCGATAGCGGAGTTCAAACTATCGTAGGAACAAATAAATACCGTTTGGAAAAAGAAGATCCGATCGATATTCTCGAAGTGGATAACACCGCCGTACGGGAAGCACAAATCCGCCGTTTGCAAGAATTAAAAGCAAACCGTAATCAAGCTGAAGTGGATGCAGCCTTGGAGGCCATCACCAAATGTGCGGAAACCGGAGAAGGCAATTTACTGGAATTGGCCGTAGATGCCGCCAAGAAAAGAGCCTCTTTGGGCGAAATATCATATGCGTGTGAAAAAGTTGTAGGACGTTATAAAGCAGTTATCAGAACCGTGAGCGGAGTATATTCAAGCGTAGCAAAAGAAGACGAAGATTTCCGGAAAGCAAAAGAGTTAGCAGACAAATTTGCAGAAATGACCGGACGTCGTCCTCGTATCATGATTGCCAAAATGGGTCAGGACGGACATGACCGCGGTGCTAAAGTAGTTGCCACGGGTTATGCAGATCTCGGTTTCGACGTGGACATGGGACCTTTGTTCCAAACCCCGGAAGAGACCGCCAAACAGGCCGTGGAAAACGACGTACACGTAGTCGGAGTTTCCTCTTTGGCTGCCGGACATAAAACATTGGTACCCGCCGTTATCAACGAATTGAAAAAATTAGGCCGCGAGGATATCCTCGTTTATGTAGGAGGAGTTATCCCTCATCAGGATTATCAATTCTTGTTCGATGCCGGTGCTATCGCCGTATTCGGTCCCGGGACCAAAGTATCCAAGAGCGCTATTCAGGTTCTCGAAATCCTGATCGATTTAGCTAAGAAATAATTTTCGAATGCTCTATAAAATAAAAAGAACTGTCTAAATTTATTAGACAGTTCTTTTTTGCCTTAAGAAAATGATAATAAATATATCCAAACCCAATCTCATTTTGTTTAATAAACAATTGTAAAAAACACGTATTTTCGATTAGGTTTAATTTGAAAGAAAAATCCCAAATAACTCTATATTATGATTATTCAGGATTTCTTTCTTGGTATCTTAATTAATATCGGATCAATCTTTAAATATGATAAATTCAGAAGCTTCCGACGGTTCACTCATTCCAAATTTATTTACGGCTCTAACACGAAATTGTGCCATCTTTCCTTCCCTCATATTAACAGCCGCAAAGGTAAACGTTGTCGTTGTTCCCGAGGTGTACCATATGAAATCATCTTTGTACATATGCTGAATAACATAGTATTGTATTGGCGCCCCTCCATTATCAATAGGCGTATAGAAACTTAATTGACATCCATTACCCCATACATTAACAAACCAAGGCTTGCTCGGAGAACTGGGAACATCACCATTTATCCTCGCACTGGCATACACTATCGTCGTAAGGGTTAAACCCAAGCAGACGAATAAAAATAATTTCAAAGCGTTTTTTCTAATCTTTTTCATAGTTTTGTTGTTTTAATATTAATTATTTATCCATATCACAATCCAAAAAGATTGAAATGATAATTTGACTATAACTAAAACACGATCTTATTCCGTCTAAAGACAGTTGCAAGAAATGCGTTTTTCTTTGATCAGGTCCTATTTTATAAAAACAAAATAATTCAGTGCTAAATTATTCTGGTTTTTCTCATTTTAGTATTTTACCCCAACTATAATTTACTTTTAATTAATATAAATCCCGAAGACTTCGACGGATCACTTTTTCCAAATTTATTTACAGCAAAAACACGAAATTCCACCTCATTTCCTTCAATCATACCAAAAGCCACAAAACAAGTTGACTTAGACGTTCCTATAACTTTCCACTTATAATCCCCTTTGTTTCTACATTCAATAATATAGTTTAACACTTGGGACCCACCACTATAAACGGGCGGCAGGTATTTTAATTCACATCTATCACCCCGTACATCAACAACTTGGGGAGCTCCCGGAGCACCAGGGACATCATACATCATATTAGCAAACACAATTGTTGTAAAGGTCAAACCTAAACAGATAAACAAGAATGACTTCAAAGCGTTTTTTCTAATTTTTTTTCATAGTTTTATTAGTTATAAGATTAATATCTTAAATATATCACTTACAAAATTAATATTATTTTCAAATATAAAAATAAATATATTTATTTTATTAAATAAATTATATTATAACGAACGAAATCTACTTTTATTGCTTTACACCGGTATCTCTTTTTTAGCCGCAACCATGCAGTTAAAGATCCGATTATCCCTATCTCAAAAATAGATACGGATTTTCCCGTTTCCCGAATAATTGAAATTAAAACCTCTTCAATCCACTCTATACTGAGGCTTTCCTAAAGGTTGCGGATGCCGTTATAGCTTAAACACGATAGAAAATTATCGAAAAGAAGAACAGCCAATAAATTAAGAGATAAAAAATTTTCCAAGACAACCGCCCCGTATCGTATTTCAATGTTTGACCGGAATTTAAACCCGATCAAAAAATATAATCATTTGAATCAAATGATTATAAAACGGAGACAAAATCGTAAATGAAATGTCTCCATTTTTGTCAAATTACTTTTTACAAGATGCTATCCACAAACTTATGCACCGTATCTTGCATATTTTTGAATTACCTCATTGTTTGCACCACTCTTCCACGTGGTCTTTCGCGTACAAGAAATAGATAATCAAACCGATCCAGCTGGTCAATAAAAGAACAATGATAAACAGCAACTTGCAAGGCGTCGAAATGTTTTTCTTTACAAGATCAAGAATGGCATAAATTGTCGCCACGATCCCGATAATATAGATAATCAATCCCATAACATTTATTTATTTAAAATTAATACTGCAAAATAACCTGTTTTAGTCGAATTCATCAACTGAAAACAGAAATAAATACGACAAATTTTAAAATTTAACTTAAATAAAACCATAATTCCCATTTCTCATAAAATATACGCGTATCCTTTAGATCGCGCTCAGAAAAAATTCCCGTATATATACCCCTATTCTCGCTGCCCGACAGGAGTATCGACGGTGGATTAGCGCAACAGCATTCGGCCATAATAACATCGATACACGAATTCTTTCCCTTAAAAGTTTGCTTCAATATTGGAGTTCATTATATTTGTATACATAAATAATAGAAATGAATTCATCGGCAACCATACTACATTTGATCAAGAAAGACGAAAGCAACGCTTTCCAACTTCTTTTTGAACAGTATTATGACAATTTACTGTTGTATTCCTATCACATACTGGATGATCTGGAAGCCGCGGAAGACATCGTACAAGACTGCTTTGTCTGCTTGTGGAACAGCAAAAAACTCCACTCGTTCACGGGAAATTTGGATCGATATATTTTTAAGATGGTCAAAAATCGCTCTTTTCTCTTCCTGAAAGAACACAAAAAAAGATACGAAACCCAACTCTCGTTTTCTTTTGAAAACGATACGCATCACTACGATACGACCGAAGAGTATCAGGGAACAGTCGAAATTTTATATGAAACGATAAACCGGCTCCCTGAAAAATGCCGGAAAATATTTTTAATGGCCTGCCTGAACGATAAAGGGTATCAAGAGATTGCAGATGAACTGGGAATCAGTATCAATACCGTGAAAACCCAAATGAAAACAGCTCTTAAATTCCTGCGTGAAAACCTCCAGGAAAAAACCTTCCTTACACTTTTATATTTGTTAACAAAAAAAGATTGATTCTCTATCACCCTTTTTTCTTATTTTATAAATATATAAGAAAAGCGTGGTAAATGATGGAAAACAAGATCGATGAGATATTAGCGAACATACTGAATAACAAATCTTTGACTGACGAAGAAAAACAGTTATTCACAGAATGGGAACACTCTTCCGTTCAAAACGGGAATATAGCACAAATCATTCAGAAATTAACTTTTCAAAAGAGTATGCTGGATAAACACCAGAATCAAGATATGGTCTTCGCCCATGTCAAACGAAAAATTTCCCGGATCAGAAAAAAACGGAAACAGATTTTTTGGTCGTCCTGTGCTGCGGCATCCGTTCTGTTAGTAGGCCTTTTTTTCGCCTTAAAATGGGAAAAACCGGCAGAAAAGAAATTTCACATGGATCAAATATACCTATCCGGTCTCTCTGTCACCAAACCTGCGGCGGAATTGATTTTACCGAACGGGAAAAAACAACTGCTCAGCCAAAACAAATCGACCGTCATCTTATCCGACGACAAGAAAAAGATTCGTACAGACAAACAAACCCTGATCTTCGAGTCCTACACAACCGAAGAACGGGTTCCCGAATTTTACACGATAAACGTCCCGTTCGGAGCGGAATACAACGTGATCCTCCCGGACGGGACCAAGACCTATCTTAACGCGGGGAGTTCCTTACGTTACCCCGATCAGTTTGCCGAAAAAAAACGAGAGGTTTTTCTAACCGGAGAAGGCTATTTTGAAGTTATCGCCGATTCTTTACACCCGTTTATCGTACACACGGCAAATGTTTCGGTTCGGGCATTAGGAACCTCCTTTAACGTAAAGGCCTATCCCGACGAAACATGGACAAAAACGACATTGGAACAAGGTCGCGTGGAAACCCGATGCGGAGATCATCACGTTATCATGGTCCCCGGAACGCAAGTCGTATATAATAAACAAACCAAGGAAACAGACTACTTTCCCGTAAACACGCGGCAATTTACCTCCTGGAAAGACGGCTATTACGATTTTGAAGACATGTCTTTAGAGGAACTAATGCAAATCTTCTCCCGGTGGTATAATATCAAAATCGAATTCTCCGATTCGGAATTGAAAAACATAAAATTCAGCGGACGTTTGAAAAGGTACGACGACCTCGAACCTCTATTCGATAGGTTGGAATATACCAGAGATGTAAAATTTGTCGTGGAAAAAGACCACATAACGATACAAGGGAAATAAAACACAGCAGGTTGAAAACCTGATCAATCTTCAACCTGCTTCTCTTCATAAATACATCCGACATCCCTGTAAGAAACGGATGTATCGATGTCAAATTATAATACTACAAATTTATGAAAAAAAAACGAGACCATGCATTACCAAGAAGTTGGAATACACGACGAAGAATGTTAATCTTTAAGAATTTCTTTGTGCTTTTGTTTTTGGGCGTATCTCTTTCCGTACCCATAACCCTGCAGGCACAACAGAAAAACAAGGTTACACTGGACTTAAAAGAGGTCACTTTAAACGAAGTGATTGCGGAACTGAAAAAACAAACCGATTACGATTTTTTTTACAACAGCGAATTGGCAAAATCGAAAGGAAAAATTTCCGTAAAGGCCGAAAACAAAGAAGTCAAACTGATTCTTGATGAAATTCTTCCCGGCTTGGGGTTGGAATATTCCATTCAAGGAAATTTAATCACGATCCGTGAAAAAACAACGGTATCCCTGCTTAAAATAAGCGGTAAGATTACGGATGAAAAAGGGAATCCCATTCCCGGGGCTACAGTAATTATCCACGGAACAACCCGGGGTGTTGCCTCCGATACCAACGGACGGTACGTAATTCCTGCAAAACCGGATGATGTACTAAAAGTCTCTTTTATCGGATATAAAACAGAGATCGTACCGATTAAGGGAAAAACCAAAATCAATATACGACTAAATCCTACCGCTGAAAATATCGAGGAGGTAACCGTGGTGGCTTTCGGGGAACAAAAGAAAGAGAGCGTGGTAGCGGCCATCACTACCGTTAACCCGGGAAGCCTGAAATCATCGAGTAGCGATCTGACCACCCAATTCGCAGGAAAGATCGCCGGCATCATCGGATGGCAAACGGGAGGTCTTCCGGGGGCTTTGACGGAAAGCGAAATGAACACCAAATTCTATATCCGGGGAATCACCTCGTTTCAAACTCATGCCAACATCGACCCGCTGATTCTGATCGACGGCGTGGAATCGTCGAAATTGGATTTAGCGCGCATGCCCGTCGAAGACATCGAGAGCTTCAGTGTGATGAAAGATGCCTCGGCAACAGCCATGTACGGGGCTCGCGGAGCCAACGGAGTAATCCTCGTCACAACTAAAAAAGGCGTGGAGGGTAGCGTATACACTTCCGTACGTTACGAGGCAATCACTTCCATGCCTACACGAAAAATCGACGTGGTCGATCCAGTGACTTACATGAAGATGTACAATCAAGCCCTCCTGGCTCGAAACCCGATGGCCATGCCGCAATACAGCGTAGAACGTATCGAACGCACCGGATCCGGCAAATATCCCTCCTTTGTCTATCCGGCCAACGACTGGTATAAGATTCTATTCCACGACCATTCCGTCAACCATCACATGGGATTGAATCTACGCGGCGGATCGAGGATTATACAATACTACGCTTCTGTCAATTATACCCGGGATGAAGGTATGCTAAAAACCGATAGACTGAACCAGTTCGACTGCAATATCAGTAACAACACGTTCACTTTTCGTACCAATCTGAATATCGATCTGAGTACAGGAATCAGGTTGCTGATCAACTCCACGGCTTCACTCGACAAATATCACGGTCCGTATAGCGACGTGACTCAGGCCTACGCCATGGCTTTTGCTGCCTCGCCCGTGGATTTCGCACCCATGTATCCCGCCGACGAAACTTACGCCTGGCCACATCTGAGATTCGGAGCCGTGAGCAAAGAGAGTATCAACCCCTACATGGCCATACAAAGAGGATATAAAGAACGGAGTCGCTACTCGGCGACCACCCGGGCGGAATACATCCACAACCTCTCGTCCATAGTCAAAGGCCTTGAAATGAGAGCCAGTATCTCTTTGAATAAAATGGGCTATTATGCCAACGCTTACACCACGGAACCCTATTTATACGCCTTATTGGACAATAATTACGATTTTGAAATGGGAAAACACACGTTATCCGCTCTGAATCCAACCCAAGCCCGTAGAACTTTGGCTAAAGACGGACGGGGTAGCGGCAGTAGCCAAAGTACGCAACTCGGTTACGAAGTACGTGCCTTGCATACGGCCGCCTGGAAAGAGCATCAAACCAGTTTGACCGCAGTTCTCGGTGTACAGGAAACCACCATATCGGAGACAGCATCCGTTTTGGACGGTATTCCCCGACGTAACATGGGTTTCTCCATGCGGGCTTCTTACGGGTATAAGGATCGTTATTTTGCAGAGGCGAGTTTCGGTTACAACGGCTCCGAGCGTTTTGCCAGAAATCACCAGTGGGGATTTTTCCCGGCTGTCGGGGCGGCATGGATCGCTTCCAAAGAGAGTTTGTTAGCCGACCATACCGCTCATTGGCTGTCTTTCTTGAAATTCAGGTTTTCATGGGGAAAGGTCGGTAACGACGGGATTATCTCCTCCCCCCGCTTTACTCATCTTCCCTTACTCGCTGAAAGATGGGAAACTGACCCCAGACCTGGAGGAAAGCTGATGAGTTTTTATAAAATAATCTCCTATCCCAACAATAAAATCAAATGGGAGATTGCCGAACAGATCAACATCGGTATCGAGACCAAACTATTTAAAGGTTTTTTAGAGGTGACGGCCGATCTCTACCAGGAAATCCGTCATAACATCCTCGACTACCGCATCACGGTTCCGGCAAGCGTCGGTATCGAGGAGTATCAATTAGCCAATGTCGGCAAAGCCCGTTCCCGGGGAGTCGACCTATCGGGAAAAATCCAACACGCTTTCAATAAAGATTGCTGGATCATCCTCAACGGCACATTCACCTACAACAAGGCCGTTTACCTCAATATCGAGGAAGCCTCCGACAAACCTGCCTGGCAACTAAAAAAGGGGCACGAACTATCGCAATCTATCGGGTATATTGCAGAGGGACTTTTTCGTGACCAGGCAGAAATCGACAACTCCCCCGTCCAGGGAGGCGACGTCTTGCCCGGGGATATCCGTTACCGGGATCTGAACGGCGACGGAAAAATCGATGTCAACGACGCCACGCATATCGGTTTTCCGACCACACCGCGGATCATCTACGGCTTCAGCGGATTCATCAACTATAAAAACTGGGAATTTAGCTTTGCTTTTCAGGGATCGGGCAAACGGACCTTCTTTATGGACCCCATGCAAATCAATCCTTTCGCAGGAAACCGGGCCATGTTAAAAGCCATATTCGACGACCACTGGAGCGAGAGCAATATGAAAGAACGTCCTTTTTGGCCCCGCCTTTCGACCCAGCCGATCAGCGTCCATAACCCGCAAGAAGACTGGGATGCCGGAACAGAAAATCGCAAAAGTACCTATTTCATGCGCGAGTGCCGTTTTTTGCGTTGCACGTCGATGGAGTTAGCCTACAACCTACCCGTTAATCTGATGACCAAATTAAAAATGCAAAATGCAAAGTTTTACGCCCGCGTAAATAACCCCTTTCTGATCAGTAATTTCAAAATATGGGACGTGGAGCTGGGAAATAACGGTTTCAATTACCCGATACAGCGAACCTTCTCGATCGGAATGAACGTAAGTTTCTAATTTTAAAACGATTGAACAATGAAACATTTATTATATATTTTATGTACCGTCATGCTGTTATTCGCGTGTAGCGATTATTTGAATATGACACCTGAAAAAGATATCGATACGATAGAGACTATTTTTGAGCAACGCACGAGTGCAAGTGACTGGTTGGTAGGTATATATGGATTAACAAGCAGCTTGTTGGCAAGTATAGGTGAAAACGTTTCCTATGTCGGTAGCGACGAATTTATTACTTGCGAGAGATTCCGAAATTTTTCCAACCTTAACGGTAAATATTATTACCCGGGATTTAAAATCTCCGACGGACAGCAAATGTCTCAAGCTCCTTATGATAACTTATGGGAAGAAGGTGGTATTGAAGATCGTTTTAATTCTTTTTACGAATTGATCCGGTCAAGCAATATTTTTATCGGAAACATCGATAACGTCTACAACATGTTAGCAAGCGAGAAACGGCAATGGAAGGCGGAAGTTAAAGCCATAAAGGCCTTTATCTATTTCGAGCTGGTTCGCCGCTATGGCCCGATCGTCCTTGTACCCGATAACATCGGTGTGGACGAAGACATGTCCAAGATGCAACAACCCCGGGTCCACGTGGACACCTGTTTCAATACCATCGTACGTCTACTTGACGAAGCTATTCAATATTTGCCGACAAGTATCACGAGAGATTCTGATCGAGCCCCCTTTTTCAGTAAAGAAGCAGCATTAACACTTAAAGCTAAAGCCCTTCTTTATGCAGCCTCTCCCCTTTTTAACGGTAATGAATATTACTCGGATTTTAAAGGTAAGAACGGCGAGCCCCTTTTCAGTACTCAAAAAGATCCCGAGAAATGGAAACGGGCGGCAGAAGCAGCAGACGAAGCCGTTCGGGAATGCGAACATGGACATCGTTTATATAACGAAACAAACAATCGAAACTCTCATCTATTAAATACTATGGGAGATATTGAATTCTCCATGTATTCCACGTTTTCGAATCCCGAATTCATTTTGGAGTGGAAATACACAAGCGAAGGATTTTACAAGTTTTGTCTACCTCGATTTAGGTCTTCGGATCTGCAATACTTTAATGAGGTTCTATATGGCTGTCTCTCTCCGTCCATGAAAATGGTAGAGATGTATTACACGGAACACGGGCTTCCCATCGATGCCGACAATACTTGGAACTACAACAGCCGTTACCAAATGAGTAAAGAAGCCAATTCGTTATATAAAAACGTGGTGCCGCTTAATACGGAAGTACTTCAACTTCACTTGCGTCGAGAGCCCCGTTTCTACGCCTGTATTGCAGCCGACCGCCTTCACTGGCAACTCGGCACGAATACTCCTTATGTCAATTATAATTTAATCGTTAAAGCCTATAAAGGAGAACAGTTCGGCTCCCAATACGATATCGTTACCAGCAATTCCTGGCAAAACATCAACGGTTATTGGTTAAAAAAACACTCGTATTCCAACTGGGCAATCAATACGTATCATAATAATATCAAACGGAATGAAACTTTACCGATCATCCGCTTGGCGGAACTTTACCTGATTCAGGCCGAGGCTTGGAACGAATATTTAGAGAAACCCGACAACCGGGTATATGCCCCGCTAAATAAAGTACGCAAACGAGCCGGTATTCCGGATGTAGTAACATCATGGAAATCATCTTATTCAAAAAATCCCGATAAGGTCGATTCCCGGGAAGGAATGCGCGAAATTATCCGTCAGGAGATCAATATAGAACTCGCATTCGAGGGACACCGTTACTGGAACCTCCGCCGTTGGAAGATCGCACACGAAAAGCTAAATGAAAAACAATACGGGTGGAACGTACTCGGCGAAACGGCTCGGGGATTTTACAACAATTTCGAAGGTCCCGTGGTTATCTGGAACAAGTGCAAATTTACGGCCCCGAGAGACTATCTCAACCCGATCAGGGCGGAACAAGTATTGATTTCCGGAGTGGTTCAAAATCCGGGGTGGTAAAAACGGACATCATAAAAGAAACATTAAAACAGTCAATCATGAAACATATTTTATTTATATCGATCATACTCTTGGGATTTTTTGCCTGTTCGCAAGACGATCACCTTGCATTCGACGCAACTATGCCCAAGGACAATATCCGGTTCAAAGCTTTGCCGGGTGGAGCTGCAATGTATTACGACCTACCTTCCGATTTTGAAATTTTCGCCATTAATATCCGCTATATCGATTCCAGGGGTTACGAGGTATTAAAAACCGGAGGTTACGGATCTGACTCGCTTCTTATCGACGGTTTTAACGAGGCCCGACAAAAAGTCTCCGCCCGTGTCTCCCTCGTGAATAACCGGAACGAGGAGTCGGCCCCTTTCGAGGTGACCTTTGACACGCAGGACTCCGCACCATACGCTTTTTTCAATACGGCGGAAGTCTCCTCTTACTGGGGTGGTTTTCAAGTAATATACAATACACCCGAACGAGTATCGGGAATGGCACACGTTCTTTATTTGGGTACCAATCCCCTGACCCAACAAGAAGATACCATCCTGTTAAAAAGTTTTCCGATTAATAAAGGGGGGGACACCCTTCGATTCCTGCTGCAACAGGCACGAAACATAAATACAGTAGTAGTTCGTACCGAAGATTACCGGGGTTATCGCGTAAGACAAAAAATATGGAAAGACGTGGAATCTTTCTATTTCGAGAAATGGAACCTTTCCGAGAAGAATTTTTTTGTGGGCGATCTTTCTATCGAAAACGAGGAAGCCTGTACGGGAGTAAATTATTTGTTTAACGGAGATACGAAAGGGGAACAACGCTTAAAAAATAAAAAAATGGAAAAAGTCTTCACTTTCGTGGCAGGTCCGAATGCATTGGGTAAACCTTTTATCATAGATTTGAATGAAAAAAAAATTCCAGCCAGCATTCGAATGTATGGAATTTTGAACTTATCAGTTCATTTTGTTGGTGGAAGCTTTGGGCCTTTAGGAACGGTATGGGAAGGATTATACACTAATAAATTACCCTGCGAAGTAACGGTTTACGCGGGTAATGAGAAGGAGGGTACTCCTTCGTCGTGGACAAAGATCGGCTATTTTTATCAGCATCCGGCAACAAAAGACGAAGATAGATGGACATGGTCCTGTTCGGAATGGAATTGGGATGGAAGAATAAGTACTCCGGAAATGCTTGCAGCTGCCGATCCGGCTTATTTGGAAATACTCTTTCCTGCCACTCCGGAAAGATATCGTTATTTGAAATTTATAGTTCACGATACTTTTGATTATAGATACCCAGGATTAAGTCCAAATATTGATAATTATTTCACGATACAAGAGTTGGAAGTTTACGTAAAAAAAGATTAAGTTATGAAAAGAATAAAATATTTGGTAAACTTACTGATAGCGACGGTGGTATCAGTAAGCTGCGGAGAAAGTCTGGAAGACACGTATAGCGACTATGCCGGTAACGGTAAGATCCGTTATCCGGCGAAATGTTCCGACTTAGAGGTAACCGTCGGATGGAAACGGTTGGAATTAAAGTGGAACAACGGCGTGGATGCCTTCACCGATAAGATAAAAGTATCTTGGTCTGCCTCAAATATACAACACGACTCCTTGTTAGAAAAATCCGCAACATCGTGCGATCTTCGTAATTTGGGAGACGGGACCTATCGCGTAGACGTTTGTGCCGTGGATAAAAACGGTAACGAATCGTTAATCGTATCGAATTATGCCCGCCCTTACACGGAGGATCACGAGGCCGTACGGACCTTCACGAGAGCAGTCACCAAATTCTATAAAGTCAAAGACAATCTGGTCTTTTTTATGGATCAATGGAATGACAATATTGTAGAAATAAAGCTCAATTACACCGACACGCAAGGCAAAAGTCAAATCTACCCGCTGACCGAAGAGAAGTTCAACGAAGAGTTTACGGTCTTGGAAGATGTGGATCATGACAAGCCGATCACGATCGATCGTTTGGGAAAATTAGAAGGATGTCCGGATATTATTCGTTTTGCCCCCGTGCTATTGGGTAACGAGCGGACTTTTTCCTCGGATTTCAAATCGGCCATACGGCAACGTTACGGTTATAACGATCAAAGCACGGCTGAAGAAGCGGCATTCAGACACTTTGTCGATACGGTCAGAATACTCGAATTCGATTATGACGCAACCACTTTCGAAGATGTTCTCTATTGCCCGAAGCTCGAAAAGTTGCTACTCGGTAAAAATCGTTACCTCTACCCCGATCCCGCCTACTCAACCCCGGAAGACAACAGCCTCCTTTATGAAAAAGAACGCAGTCTCCGCGTATTGGATGCGGCAAACGGATTAACGGGATTAAACGTCGAACGTTACCACAACCACTATTTCGGTAATATCCACCGGGACTACATCCGGGAGATGGGCTATCCCGACCGGAAAGAATTGGACAAACTCCATTATATCCCCCAAACAGAAGTAGAGGCCATTAAATGTTCTGTCCCCGATAGCGACAGCGATACCTATCTAACCGATCTATTGGACAACGACCCGAATACCTGGTGGGAATCTTCCGTATCTCCGATATCCCGTACCTACGAGTTAACCATCGTATTGAAAAAGCCCCAAAGAGTACGCGGGATCAAGATAACACAAATGCTGTTCGATCCCACCAAGGACAGGGATTCGCCACATTATTTGCCCCCTTCCGTTATCATCAAAACCTCGACCGACCAGATCGACTGGAAAAACGTCACTTACATGGAAGAGAACATTCTCGGCAAAGGTTCCGGCGAGGTTACCTTACTACCAATCGCCGAAGGTTCCAGAGAGATCCGATACATCAAAATCATTCTACACGACGAAGTAAACAAAGGTATATTCAGAATCAAATTAGCAGACATCGTAGCTTATCAGTAGTATCAGTCAAACCCGTCTAACAATAACACCCGTTAGACGGGTTATTTAACACTCCACACTATATCGTTCTTGTTGTTTTAACAGTTGTGTTTATGAGGTAAAAAGATCGAAAACGAATAATCCTTCAAAATAAAAACCGACCACTTACATCCACCTAATCCGGAAATGATTTGGCAGCTCCTCTTTTATTTCGGCAACGAGAATATATCGGTTTTTATTGTTTTAAAGTATATTTATTCCCTTTTGTACAGCCATTTAAAAATCTTATATCTGTCGGTGCATTTTAAATGACTGATAAAAAATAGATGAGAGAACAGATTGAAAAAATTGCAGAAGTTTATCTTGCGTTCCGAGAAAGATGCCAAATCTCAATTGCTCAATGGGAATAAAGCTGTCGGTACACGTGCCGGAAAAGCCTCTTTGGAATAAAGTATTGAAAGAGTTTCGAAAAGTTTCACTCGAGGTTTCTAAAGGATAAAGAAACGAGCCTGACACAAGAAGGAGATCTTTTGAGATCTTCTTCTTGTATTTTGCAATGTATTCATCTGAACGTCAATATATAATGGTGAGATTATAATCCAAATTTAAAAATAAATCAATAAATTTACAAGGTGAAGTATCTCATATTGTTTTATCGGTTTAGTTTTTACTTACTAAAAGCAAAAAAACTTCCTGCGGCAAACATAGACAAGACTTCTTGTTGGCAGTGTACGTATACCATAAAATACACGTATACGTCCTGATAATATTCATTGTCGTCTGCCGCAGGGATGAATAGAGGTGAGACGTGGTACGTATTCTTTTTAATATCAGGTTGGTAGTCGGTGGTTAATTCTCTCGATACGTGGCCTTGTTTATAAACACGGCCTTTAAAATCGTCTAAAAAAGAAAAGAGATCGGGTAATTATCTCCTTTCTCGTGGTTATCTTGAATGTTTCATTTATTTTTTTCCCTTTTCATGAATTCCTCGATTGGAATTAGAGAATCACCCTTGATCACGTGGCCTCCTGTCTTGTCAAAAAATTCCTTTAACCCTTTCGCATTCTCGTGAGCACTGACAATATAGTCAAACAATTCACTCTCGTAAGCCTCCGGTTGGCCTGTGAACCGGTAATAGGTAGTTTTATTGTCGTTGGTATAGGCAAAGTGCGGTAAACCATATATTGTTATTAATTTTAGATGAGAAGAATCCGGGTACTCTATCTTTTTAGGAATCCAAGATAAAGTTTCCTTGATAAAATTAGCATCGTCATAAAAGATTCCGATATACCATTTGTCCTTTTTCTTCGAGGCTTCAAATATAGAAACAATCTCCCCGCTCATTTTACCTATAAACATCATTTTATCCTCCGGGGGATAACAGCAAGTTATAATCCTTTCCGGCGTGGGATCTCTAAAAAAATCTTCCTCGTTAAACTCGTAATAAGGAATCCGGTACACCTCCATTCTTTCAACTACTTGAGGGGAAAGCAGAGATCCACTACTTTTGGATCTGGCGGTGTTGTCTTTTGCCCTATCCAGTATATCCCATTTAACGGCATTATAAACCTTTGTTTCGTTGGAAGCAAGAACCTGATTTGGGTTGAGTAAAGAATTATTCGTGGCCGAGGTTATCTTTTTCTCGGAACAACTCGTGAACAGGAAGAAGCATGACAAGAATAACGTGATCTGTTTCATAATCGTTCGGTTTATATTATACAAATTAGTTGAATACTGGTATCGTTTTCGTATACTCTCAGGTATTTAGAACTTCCGTCATAAGGGTCGATGTAATACACCTTCCATAATTTTTGAAGTCCTTCTATAGTAGCTTCAATTCCATATACTAAAACACAATGATGTAATGAATTAATAAATCCATAACAAGGGAGTGGATAGAAAAGTTGATGTTCCCCGTATTTAAAAGTAGAACTTATATTGGTAATAGATAAGGGCATAGCTTTATGATATATTCCTAAAAAGTGAGGACATTTGAGAAGATCCACGCCATGAAGACAGAATTTATTATACTCTTCGCTCGCATGATCATCTGGAAATTTCTCGCAGCAATCTATACTTGTTGAATGAAACTCGTGAACGTACATTGTTGCGGCATTGCATTGTTCATGACTCTTTTGTGTTTTCATCTCTATACAAGCGAACACGCACCATGTACTGTATTCTTGAACTGATTTTTGGCCAAAATAAAAATTTGCTCCCCAGCGTTGCCCGAAGCTGAAGTTTATTATTGTAACGAATAAAAAAGAAAATACAATCTTTTTCATACATGAGTGATTTTTAGATACCGTAACAATGAAATACATTATATTAACAAATATATAAAAAATATTTTAGAACAAGTTTATTCCCAAAATTAAAATTATTCTTTTGTGATAGTGTAAAGGCTTAGTTCTCCACGAGGGCAAGTCGTTTGTTGACCGTGTACATATTCTTTTTAATATCAGGTTGGTAGTTGATGGTTAATTCTCTCGAGATGTGGCCTTGTTTATAAACACAGCCTTCAAAATCGTCTAAAAAAGAAAGGAGATCGGGTATATCAAATTCATGAACGGGCCTTTAACAAGGATAAGGGAAATAAAATTTGAATAGTTAGGACAATTTGGAAACCGACCAAAAGTAAAACTCTCGGTCGGTTTCGTTTTTTATAACGCTATTTAATAATCCCTCGTTAAACCTGTTTCGCTATGTAATCAATCTATTCTCACGACCGCCACTTTAACGGTTTTACTTTGATTGAAATTTTTAATTCCATTGTTGTTATATTTCCCGGAAATTGTTATCGTGATCGTGTAATTTCCCGCTTTCTTACCTTCCCCCGTAACTTGATATTTAATCATATTATAGTCATTATCTGTGACTTTCTCGGAAACAGGAAAATTTTCTGGATCGCTACTAACCGACTTAACGTCTAATTCTCTAAACTCCCCGTAAGTTTTATAAATTGTTACTTCAAAGTCAGCTTTATCACCTTCAACAATAGCTTTTGTCATCGGGCTAACAATCCACGCCACGTCTCCCTCCGTCGCGGCAGGAGAAAACGAGGTCAAAAAACAAAAGATCCCGCTCAATACAAGTAAAATTCTTTTCATAATGTTTGTAATTTAAAGGTTTATAATAAGTTTAACGAGGGGCACGACCTGTAACTTGTTCATCTTTAGCGCCAAGATATTTCCACCTGACGGCATCCGCCCAAATGAGCTGACCGGGTATTCCTTTATCCAGGAGAGACACGCACATCGTTCCGGGCACGCAATAAAATTTCCCTATCGACGTCCAGCCCGGTTGACCGGAAATCTCGATACTGGTTTCTTTCAATTCACCGTTACACTCGATCGTGTAATATTGCGAGAACGACGGTTTAGTCGTGTTATCGCTCTTCACGTGAGAACCCGTGTATTTTATCAAGCCCGGCGGGATATAGACCGAGATCTCGTAATATCCTTCCCTGTCGATCCCTGCGCTCCAGCTCACCCCGTCACCGGAATTCGACACTGAACAGGCCATAGTCGTGCGCGTGGGATACCCGTGAGCCGTTTGATCTATCCTTGTTTGCCAGTCCGGGTTTAATCTATCAAAATAAATTATATCCTTCTCGTGAACAGCTTCTTCCTGTCGCCCTCTTTTCCATCGTTTGATAAGCGATAACCCGCGGGTACCGCGAGAGAACCCGGCATCCATGTCATCAACGATAATCTCCCCGGGCGGGAATAAATCCCCTTTACCGATTTTTTCCTCTCGATTTAGCGTGTCCACTGAAGCGACGGATGAAAGGAACTCCTCGAGAGGGATATCGGGAGGGTAATTTCGGGAGAGGTTCAATTTCAAAACAGGCTCGGAACACTTGCCACGAGCCACGTGACTTATCCTTCTTCCCTCCCCCGCCGGGATCCGATAATGATAATTGGAAGGAAGCCTGGCATAAAGTTCCGAGAAGTAAGACAGGGTAACAAAACCGTCTGTCTGGCTGTCGTTGTAAACGGTGAAAACAAATCGCGTCACGTCGTTACCGCTATAATAGGGTCCATCCGCGCTAACCCGTCTCGCGTCAATATCCTTCACGATAAACGAGGGCAAGCGATTTTGTTGATACCAACCGGGTAAAATATCCAGCAAATTTATTCCCAGATCACGTCTCATGTCCCGGTCGAGGTCCTTTAAATCGACACGATTAAAATGCCTCCGGGAAACATACTCCCGTAGATAGCCGGCAAGCTTGCCCGTGGGGACACCGTGCAAGTCCAGGAGAGACAATAATTCATCCGTTTTAATATTCACGAGCCTACGCGTCAATTCCGGGCTCAAGCCGGGGTACCGGGACACGTCTTTCAACCCGCGGGTACTTAAAAAACGAATCCCCTCGCGATAATTTTCCAGGCTAATAAAGGAAAAAGCGGCCGCAGCCGGGTTAAAAGAGTTTTTTACCATCGTGTTGAACACGGTCTCGATGACCGGGTAATCGAGCGAGTGAAAAGAATAGACATGGTTATAAAAGAGAGGACCGGTAAAGAACAAGTTATTCACTCTCGCCGGTTTTGACGGTCGAAACGTCAATCGATCAATCGCACGTTTTAAACGAGGGTAATACACGGGCCTGATTTCTCTCTCCAAGTAATTGGTATAGATCGACTGAATCATATCGAGTTTCACCCCCTTCTCCCCTCCCGTGAAATACTCTGCAAATTGCTTGCTATGCCTGTTCAACGCCCACCTGTCCATCCAGGGCGTGGGCATGCGCTCCGGGAAAAAAATAATCTCAGGTTGCACGTACTCGCTTCCCCCTCTTTGATCCCGGTAATACGTGACAAAGGTACGGGGAGTCTCGATAAACAGCAATCGCTTGAACGGGTACTCTTTATTAAAATCACGTTCAATCGAAGGCTTCAAATTGCCGGAAAAATACCCCGGCAAATCGTTCAAAACATCTTCATACGCCTCCACGAAGATCCCGTGTCCTTTAAACAGGAAAAGCTCGTAATCGACAGAATCCAACCGGAGGTAACGCCTTTCATAATCCCCGACGCACAGGCTAATCCCGGTAAGAGGGTAATTATTCTCGAATACGACACCTTCCCCGGTATCCCGCCGCTCTCCTTGCGAGATGACTGTTTGGCCTTTCACGCCGTGAACGGTCAACCTGTAACCGGTAAAATTTTTTTCAATGACATACGGCGAAGCGGGGTTTACCGGGGGGACCGTGACGGGATACCACAAACCCTCCGGGTTTAACAACACCTGATGCTCGTCCAGGTAAGCGTACCGTTTGCCACGGGGGCACAAATCCCGCGGATGGCCCTCTACCCACGAGTCCTTTAGCTCTTCTTCCGGCACGTCGAGATAAAAAATGTTTTCATCGATACCTCCCTCGTACACCATCTCCACCCGGAGCGTGTCACCCGGCAAAACGGATTTCCCGACGACAATGACCTGATCCTTGCGACGGAACGAGACGGTATCATCCCCCACCGTCAACGATTTCACGCGTAACCCCGGGTTCAAGTAAAGTAAAAAATCGGGCAAGACCTTCCCCGTTTCGTTCAAGAGTTTCATCCGGCTAAGGCCCTTTAGCCGGCGGCCGGCGGGCGTGACATACAACTCCTGAGTCAGGAGGTATAACCTGTCATGATTCACGTGGCGATCATACACTTCGGCGTAACGAGCCCGGCGGGCGTACTTGCGAGAGTATATTCCCTGAACGGCTAACAAGCAGGCAAGTCCCAGCAACAATATTCCGCCGGCCTTTTTCCCTGTCGCCACCCGTTCCCCGGGACGGTTCTCCAGGCGTCGACAAAAAAGTATCGAGAAAAAAAACAACCCGACACCCGCCAACAACCACCCCAGGCGTTGTAAAAGATAAGGATAAACATCAGCGAAACCGGTTATCTCGGAATACTCGTTCGGTAACGTCAGCCCGGAGAAATTAAGAATACCGGAAAAAGATTCTCCAGACAAGGAGACGGTTCCCCAAACGCAAGCGAACAAGATTATCATGGAAACAAACGATTGACGTAAAAGACTTAAAATAAAAAAGGAGAGACCGAGCATGAAGACCGTGGCCGGGAACACCAGCGTCACCAGGTAATAGGGGTAAAGCCACGGGTTAAAAGGAGCCTTGCTGGCAAAGACATGAACAAGCATGCCCAGGGAAAAGAGGACGATCGCCCACGCCACGAATACCCGGACAAACCCGATACCGACTCCCGTGTAATACTCTGCGTTACTTGCGGGACGGGCTTTGATGGAATCGAGCGTATCAATTTTTTTCCGGGAAAAAAACGATGCGGAAAGAAAAATCAAAACCGGGTATTGCGACAAGGTGAATAAAAAAGCGATCGTATAGGGGAAAAGGGAAGCCATGTGGACTTCTCCCGATCCTTTGGCGGGATTAAGCGCGCTCAAGTTAAACCCGACGTGAAAAAGGATACAGGCCGAGATCAAGATAAAAAAGAACCTTCCCAGGCCGGATCGAAAAAGCAGTTTGGCCTGCACGCGAGCTATTAATCCACAACTTTTCATGTCAATCGAGAACTTTAGTGTAAAAAATACGCTTGTAAGTTATAAAAAATTATTTAAAAATAAAATAAGAAAATGATTTTCATGCTATTGTATTATTATGAACTACCGTCAGATTAAAAATTTATAAATCAAATTCTTGCAATGAAAATTTTCCTTCTGTCTTTTGATTCGTTTACCTCCATCTTGCTCGCGAGCGGTCAGTCGGGCCAATCTTTCCGCTTTCCGAGTACAATAAAAATAGGTTTAATAAAATTTACGATGATTGAAGGAAAGGCTATTTTTGATGCCTATTATGTATATTTCCTATCGTACGTAAGAAAGTCTGAACGCACACGCTATTATCTTTTAAAATTGTACGTTAGATCTCGTCCGTAACCATCTTCATTTATAACTTTCAGAGTGATATCCAACCCGCTTTTTAAAAGTTTACCCTGTTTTTATTGCCGTGAAAATTATTGCGTGATAACCATTTTGCAGATCTTCTATTCGTGCGGCTATCACAACATGGTTAATATCTGTTGTTTCTTGTTTTATAACGTCTACCTGAATATCGGCATCTTCGTAAACATTTATTTTATAAGGATGTATCCAATTGTTATATCTAACATAGCCTTCATACGTATCCCATACGCCTGTGTTCGTGTTGAATATTCATCAGTTTGATACAATCGATTGGTGAATAAACTTTTAGAGAAATACTTGAAATACAGAGGTACCGATTTGCCAACCATACGATTTTCAGTGATTTGCGACGCCGTGCTATCAAATACCTCTTTCGATTATAACGGAAGTCATAATCCCTGAGCATAAAGGTCCCTTTATCAAATATTTGGTTTCATTCTTGTACACGGTTCATTGAAAAGGATATAATCTCATAGATTATAGCTACTTTTATAGTTAAAATTCAACGGGTCAATAATAAATGGCAAAGATTACAATAAAGGACACAGGCGACACAATTATATCAGTCAATGAAAATGACTATATCAGTCTGCCAGACATAGCAAAATACAAAATGTGATGCCCCGACTGCAGTTATTGGGAGCTGGCCCATTTAATCGAAATACAATTGAATATCTTGGAATCTGGGAGAGTTTATATCGCACGAATATTAAAGGACTGTCTAACACGTTTCAGACCATCCCAATTATGAAAATTGGTTATGCTCGTTTCTCGACCGTTTCGGCATTACACTTGCCGCAGACATGGATATACCGAAGAACGCAGAGGGCATACTTACGACAATCGCCGTAAGCGGACTATTCGGAGCGGTGAAAGAACAATCGTCCGGCACTTACGCCCAGATGCTCGCCGAACGAGGTTTTATCACCCTTGCTTTCGACCCGTCTTTTACAGGCGAAAGTGGAGGAGAACGTCTCAGCATTGCCTCTCCCGACATCAATACGGAGGATTTCAGTGCGACAATGTACTTTCTTACCACATTCGACCGTCTAAATCCGGTGCGCATCGGCATACTCGGTATCTGTGGTTGGAAAGAAACACAAAAGAAACCCCTTCCTGTTTTATTCGCCTATTCGATAGATTTATCGTAACTTTGCCACCGCTAATAACAATAATATGTTCCATTTTTCAGATATCAATTTTACGACAATTATCGACTACATCGGAACCTTTGCTTTTGCAATCAGTGGTATCCGATTAGCATCAGCAAAGAATTTCGATTGGTTCGGGGCATACGTGGTCGGGGCAGCCACGGCTATCGGTGGCGGAACCACCCGGGATCTTTTGCTCGGAGTGACGCCTTTCTGGATGCACCAGCCCTCTTATTTAATCGTTACGGCACTTGCCTTAGGCTTTGTTATCCTTTTCGGAAAACACGTGATCAGATTGAATAACACCTTCTTTATCTTCGATGCCATCGGATTGGGACTATTCACCGTGGTCGGCATTGAAAAAAGTCTGTTAAGCGGATTTCCTGCCTGGGTGGCGATTATCATGGGAATGACGACCGGAGCCGTCGGGGGAGTTATCCGGGATATCTGTATCAACGAGGTTCCTCTGATTTTCCGAAAAGACATTTACGCGATAGCCTGCATCATAGGAGGATTCATCTATTTTTTCTGCGATTTTATACAAATCGGCCCGGTATCTACTCAAATCGTCACGGCAATTAGTGTCATCATCATTCGTGTCTTAGCCGTAAAATATCATATCAGTTTGCCCGTGTTAAAAGGAGAGCATCACAATAATCCATAAACTTATACACGATCCCGATCGGATCATAGAGAGGAACCACTCCGATCGCAGGAGATACGATAATCTAAAGTTTAAATCGTAAATTTCTCCTTAATCTCTAAAATCCCCCAATTATTTAATCGAACAATTTCAAAATCCCTTAATCTCAAGATCATTCAATAACTTAAATCTTTGAATCTAAAAGTTCTCCTCTGAGTTCTCTATGCCGACAGCAATTTCAGGGATAATGCCTTTTTCCACGTAAACAGGCCGGGTCAGGCGGCGGATCAACGGGCGATAATGCTCGAAAAGGCAAGCAGCCAATACGCAACCGATACCCGAACACATAATGATAGCGGGTAACCCGATATACTTTTCAATAGCTCCCAAAACCATGCTCCCGATCGGAGCCATCCCCGTAAAAGTCATGGCCATATATCCCATAACCCGCCCCCGCTTGTCCTCATCGGACAAAGTCTGCAACAACGTATTGACGGAAGCTACTGCCGCTATTATGAAAAAACCGATCGGTATGCATAAGATCGTTGCCACCCAGGGAACGGAGACAAAAGATATCAGAATAATCCCGATTCCAAGTAAGAGTGTGGATAACATCACCACCTTTCCCAACCCCAACACGCTTTTCCGGGCCGCCAGATAGAGGGCCGCCCCGAAAGAACCGATCCCGATACTGGAGAGCAATACGCCCAACATCTCGCTCTCTCCCCCGAGGATCGTCTTCACGTATGCCGGAATAAAAGTCATCAACGGGATACCGAAAAAGCTAACGCTACTCATTAATAACAATAAAGTCCGTATAGGAATATTTTCCCATACATACCGAAATCCGTCTTCTATATCCACCCATACCCGCTGAACAACCGGTTTCGGCCGGAAAGGGGTCAAACGCATCATCAATAAAGCAACAATAACACCCAAATAACTGATTCCATTCAATAAGAAACAATATCCCTCCCCGAATAATCCGATCAATACACCTCCTACAGCCGGACCTATTAACCGGGAACCGTTAATTACCGCTGAATTTAAAGCTATGGCATTCCCCAAATTCTCTTTCGGAACCAAACTCGGATAAAACGATTGCCGGGTAGGGTTATCCAGGGCATTGATCAAACCGATAAATACACTTAAAACTAAAATATGCCACACTTCGATCCAACCCGATAAGGTCAACCAAGCCATAATCAACGCTTGCAACATAGATAAACTTTGGGTAAAGATCAAAATATGACGACGGTTAAAACGATCGACAAAAACACTCATGAAAGGTGTCACGAGCAAGATCGGAATCTGAGCCATAAAAGTCACCGTGGCTAACAAAAAAACGGAACCCGTCAAACGGAATACCAACCAGCTCATGGCGATTTGCTGCATCCACGTTCCGATCAGAGAAACACATTGTCCGCCAAAATAAAGACGGAAATTATAATTTTTCAAAGAAGAAAAAATATAAAAAAAAGCACTCGAGTTATTGGGTAATAACTCTCGCCATCCTTTTCTTCCTCCCCAAAATTTCTTTCTATTTTTATCCTCATGCATTCCGATCAGAAATCTAACTTAGGCAAAAGTAGTCAGATTTTAAACAATGTAGACATCAACAGCAGAATTTTGGCTATTTTTGTAAGACAAATTCGTTTAATAAAGAATTTAGTACTATGTCGGAAACAAAAAGCAAACTTTCTATCGCGGAAGTGCAAGGAATCTGTCTGAGAAATAATATTCCTTTTTACACGTATCGTCTACCCGGTTCTCAGG
Organism: Sanguibacteroides sp. AM78-02pH3A; assembly: GCF_027666085.1. Lineage (NCBI taxonomy): Bacteria > Pseudomonadati > Bacteroidota > Bacteroidia > Bacteroidales > Porphyromonadaceae > Sanguibacteroides > Sanguibacteroides sp. AM78-02pH3A. Next base: position 99,279 of record NZ_JAQEHX010000002.1, read on the forward strand.
AGATGGTTTTCGGAGCACAGCTTTCAAACGATATCAATATATTCAATGGTTTCGATAAACACCAGAAAGGCAAAGGATTTATCATTGCACCTTTTAGCCGGGCCTCCTGGAGTTTTCCTTTTTTTATCAAAGAAGACCTCGCTTTTACCGATTACCTGTGCGACCAGGAAGCGATCATAAATCTTCAAAACACGGTATTCAATACCCCCGAACGCAATTTTACCAAAAACGATTGCGATCATCTCGAATACCTGGATGAACTCCGGACTTTAATCGCGACTTTAAAAAGAGAATCCATGAAGAAGGTGGTCTTTTCACGAACAATTACCCTCCCTTGCGATTCACTCAAAATGGCTCCCATTCTTTTCGAGCAGATGAAACAATATCATCACGCTTTTCTCTTTTTCGTGGTCATTCCCGGCAAATGTGCCTGGATGGGAGCTACCCCGGAAACTTTTTTGAAATACGACAGGAACGGTTTCTTTACGATGTCTCTTGCCGGAACACAACCGGCCACAACACCTAAAGAAAAAATCGTGTGGAGTGAAAAGGATAGAATAGAACAACAGATCGTAACGGACTATATTACTCAGATTTTACAACCTATTTTTACTCGCAATTTAGAAATAACAGGACCGGAAACCGTACAAGCCGGAAACGTATACCACCTTTGTACCTTGTTTAAAAGCGACGAACAACTGCCTGCCGAAGAGATAGATCAATTGATTTCCCTATTGCATCCGACACCGGCGGTTTGCGGCATTCCTAAAAAGAGGGCCATGCAACTGATTTCAGAAATAGAAAAACAGGAACGGCGGTATTACGCAGGCTACTTAGGCCCCATACAACAAAACGGCGCCTTCAATCTTTTTGTAAACCTACGGAGCATGGAGCTTTTTAACGATGCATTAAAACTATACGTGGGCGGCGGAATTACTCCGGCCTCCGACCCGGAAAACGAATGGGAAGAAACTTGTACAAAAGCCGATACCCTGTTAAATTTAATACGACAGATCAATTATGGAAAAACTACATTCTGATATAGAGAGCGTACGTATACTCACGGAACTGTTGGTTCAAAAGGAGATTCACGATATCGTCCTCTCCCCGGGCTCCAGAAATGCCCCCCTACTGGTCTCCGTGGCCAAAGAAAAAAAGTTACGGCATTTCGTCATTCCCGATGAACGATCCGCCGCCTTTTTCGCTTTAGGCATAGCGCAACAAAGTCAACGAACAGTCGCCCTCATTTGCACATCCGGAACCGCACTCCTGAATTATGCTCCCGCGATAGCCGAAGCTTATTATCAAGGGATTCCCTTGCTTGTCATTTCGGCCGACCGTCCGCCGGAATGGATCGATCAGGACGATAGCCAAACCATCCGGCAAAACAACATCCTGACCCCTTTCGTCAAATACTCTTGCCAGTTACCGGTAAATATCGTTACGCCGGAAGACCGGTGGTATGCCAATCGTTTGATCAACGAGGCGATCAATGCCTCCCAGACAGCATATAAAGGTCCTGTACACGTAAACATACCCCTGCGGGAACCCCTGTACGGATTTCACTCACACGGGATATCGCCCCAGCGAATCATCCGGGTAAGTCCTACTCGAACCGAACTGCTGCCGGATGAAAAAGCAAAATTACAAGGATTATTCTTCCGGTATAACAGAATTTTACTGATCGTAGGTTTCCATACACCCGACAAAATTATTACCCAACAAATAGAACAACTCATCCTGCAACATAAAGTTGTCGTCTTAACCGAAAATATAGCAAATAAAAACATCCCGCAGGCCATTCCGACCATCGACCGGGTTTTGGCCACGATCCAAAACGAAGAGGAATCCCTCTTCGCTCCCGATTTATTGATTACTTTCGGAGGAGCCGTCGTTTCGCGAATGATCAAAACTTTTATTCGCCATCATCCGCCGCGGGAACACTGGCATATCGATTTAAGAGAAATTGCCCCGGATACTTATCAATCCCTGACTCTACCGATAAAAATGGAGGCCCGGGCTTTTTTTACTCAACTGACAAGCGGATTAGCGGAAAAATCGGAACCTTCGGATTATTTCCGGCTCTGGAAAGAAAAAGAGAACTTAGCGGAAAAACGGCATCATGAATACCTTAGCCGGATTCCATGGTGCGATTTGAAGGCTTTCTCGCTTCTTCTCCCCGCCTTGCCCGCGAATACGCGTTTACAATTGGGGAATAGCACCCCCGTAAGATATGCCCAACTTTTCCATTGTAACACGATAGCAAGAGCAGACGGAAACAGGGGGACAAGCGGAATCGACGGATGCTCCTCCACCGCTGTTGGGGCCTCCGTGACAACTCGCGATCCAACGATACTGATTACCGGAGACATCGGATTTCTATATGATTCGAACGCTTTATGGATAAAATACAAGTCTTCCAATTTAAAAATCGTTGTTATCCAAAACGGAGGAGGGGGCATCTTCAGATTTCTTCCCGGTCCCTCCGTATTGGATGAGGTAGAAGAGTTCTTTGAAACGCCGCATCAAGTCGATATCGTTCGATTAGGAGAGCTCCACGGATTTAAGGTATTTGAAGCAGACAACGAAATAACCCTGAAAGAATGCATCTCCTCTTTTTTTCAACCGGCAGAAAAACCTTATCTGTTAGTTGTAAAAACACCCCGGACTGTAAACGGCAATATATTGAAAGAATATTTTAAACACCTAAGTAAAAGAAACTGAATAATAATATGACAACAAGAAACTGGACCACAATTAAAGCATACGAAGATATCAAATTCGATTTCTTCGAAGGAATTGCAAAAATAACGATCGACCGGCAACAGGTGTACAATGCTTTCCGGCCGCAAACCAACGCGGAGATGCTGGATGCCATGGCCATATGCCGGGAACGAAACGATATTTATGTCGTCATCCTCACGGGTGCCGGGGATAAAGCATTTTGTTCAGGAGGCGATCAAAACGTAAAGGGGAGTGGTGGATATATAGACGAAAACGGAGTTCCCCGGTTAAATGTTTTAGACCTGCACAAAGCCATCCGTTCCATTCCTAAGCCCGTCATCGCCATGGTAAACGGCTATGCTATCGGGGGCGGCCATGTTCTGCATGTCGTATGCGACTTAACGATCGCTTCCGAAAATGCCCGTTTCGGTCAAACCGGTCCTAAAGTAGGAAGTTTCGACGGGGGATTCGGTTCTTCCTATTTGGCAAGACATGTCGGCCAGAAAAAAGCAAGGGAAATTTGGTTCTTATGCCGACAGTACACGGCCAGGGAAGCAGAAGAGATGGGAATGGTGAATAAAGTGGTGCCCTTCGAACGACTGGAGGACGAAACGGTAGAGTGGTGCAAAACCATCATGCAACGGAGCCCTATGGCCGTTCGGATGATCAAACGGGCGCTTAATGCCGAATTGGACGGACAGCACGGTTTAATGGAATTCGCCGGAGATGCCACTTTGATGTATTATCTTATGGAGGAAGCCCAAGAGGGCAAAAACGCCTTTTTGGAAAAAAGAGATCCGGATTTTAAAAAGTTCCCTAAATTCCCCTGATTCTATGCTAAAGGCATCCTATATCCCTTATCGTCTCGTCTTTAAACAACCGGCGGGAACTTCCAGAGGAATCCTGACGACAAAAGAGAGCTGGTTTATAAAAGTATGGGACACCGAGCGCCCCGAGGTCTTCGGGATAGGGGAATGCGCACTATTCCGGGGGTTAAGTGCCGACGATCGGCCCGACTACGAAAAACAACTGGAACAGGTATGCCTAAACATAGACCGATTACCGTTGGAGACATTGAATGATTGGAGTTCGATCCGTTTCGGCGTAGAAACCGCTTTGGCTGATTTGGGAAACGGGGGTAAACGTTGGATTTACCCTACCCCTTTCCTTGAAAATAGCCGGCCGATAGAGATTAACGGCCTTATTTGGATGGGAGACCGGAAAACGATGGAAGAGCGTCTGGTTGAAAAATTGAACGCCGGATTCCATTGCATAAAATTAAAAATAGGAGCAATCGATTTTCAATCGGAACTGGAACTATTGAAACTGATCCGTTCCCGTTTTAACCGTCACGATATAGAGTTACGGGTAGACGCGAACGGAGCCTTTACTCCCGATGAAGCCTTAGCAAAATTAGAACAATTAGCTCGTTACGATATCCACTCCATCGAACAACCCATTCGCCAGGGCCAATGGAAAGAGATGGCCCGGCTTTGTCGATTATCTCCCGTACCTATCGCCCTCGACGAGGAGTTAATCGGGATATCGGAAACAGAAAGAAAGAGAGAGTTGCTGATGACGATACAACCCCGGTACATCATATTAAAACCCGCCCTGACAGGAGGATTCTCCGGCGCGGAAGAGTGGATCGAAATAGCCGGTCGACTCCGTATCGGCTGGTGGGTTACTTCCGCCTTGGAATCGAACATAGGGCTAAACGCCATTGCCCAATGGACGGCAACACTACCTACCGCCATGCCCCAAGGGTTAGGAACCGGGCAATTATACATCAACAATATACCGTCTCCCTTAGAACAAAAAGGTTGTTTTATCAGTTATAATCCGACTAAAAAATGGGAATTGAATCCACTCTCTTTTTAATACCAACCGCATGAAACAAATTCGACTGAACGGCAAATCTTACACAAAACTTTCGGAAATCGATCCATCCGAAAATAAAGAAGTCGTCTCTTTTTTAAAAGAATGGTTCGACCCGAACGAATACGTTATTGGTCGTACATCCGGTTCAACAGGGAAGCCGAAAGAGATCCGACTTTTAAAAAAAGATATGCTGGCTTCCGCCCGGATCACCAATGCTTTTTTTGAAATAGGCCAGGAAACCAATATGCTGTTATGCCTCTCCCCCTCTTACATCGCCGGAAAGATGATGATCGTAAGAGCTTTGACGGCACAGGCAAATTTATGGGTTACTCCTCCTTCTTCCTCCCCTTTATCCCATTTCTCCGGAGCAATCGATTTTGCCGCAATGGTTCCCATGCAAGTAGATACAACATTATCAACCCCGGAGACAGCCAAACGACTTAACCGGATCCGGCACGTCATTATCGGAGGGGCAGCTACCTCTCCTTTACTCCATAAAAAGCTGCAATATATTTCTTCCCGTTGCTTCGGAACTTACGGAATGACGGAAACCGTCTCACACGTAGCTCTCCGTTATCTCAACGGTCCGCAGGCTTCCGATCCGTATTTTGCCATAGGCCAAGTCCGGTTTGCTACCGACGACAGGGATTGTTTGGTTATCCATACTCCGCATTTGCATACCGGAACATTCACAACCAACGATATCGTCCGGCTTATAGACGAGCGACACTTCGAATGGTTAGGGCGCCACGATAACGTTATCAATTCGGGGGGCATAAAGCTCTTCCCCGAAACATTGGAGCAAAAATTAGCCCCTTACATCGCTCAACGTTTTTTTATTACTTCCCAACCGGACGACTACTTGGGAGAAAAAGCCGTTTTAGTTATAGAAGACGCTCCTTGGGACAAGAAACGGTGTACAGCCCTGAAAAAACAAATAAAACAGTTACTTCCTCCCTACGAGGTACCTAAAAATATTCTATTCCAAAATCCGTTCCGGGAAACTTATTCCGGAAAAGTCATTCGAAAACTTTAAATCATGTCACGTACTTAACCCAAATAAAATCTTTCGTATATTTGGACCGATAAATTACGAACGAGATGGATTACAAAGAGGTCATCGAGAACATATACCAGGAAGTCAAACCCTTTTTCGGAAGAGGAAAAGTAGCTAACTATATTCCGGCTTTAGCCCACGTGGATCCGCACCAGTACGGTATTGCCATCGCTACTTTAGACGGTGAAATAATCGGTACCGGAGATTACCTCACCAAGTTTTCCATACAAAGCATATCCAAAGTTTTTACTCTGTCCATGGTTGTCCGTCACCTCGGAAGCGACTTATGGCAATACGTGGGACGAGAGCCCTCGGGTACTCCTTTTAACTCGTTAGTACAATTGGAACATGAGCAAGGTATTCCCAGAAATCCTTTTATCAACGCGGGAGCCCTTGTCGTTACCGATAAGTTAATGGACCTTTATCCGCGCCCCAAAGAAGCAATTTTACAATTTATTCGGGAGGTGGCAGGAAATGATGATATCTATTACGATAAAAACGTAGCCTCCTCCGAATTCGAACACGCCAGCAGAAACAAAGCTTTGGGGCATTTTATGAAAAGCTTCGGAAATATCCGGAATGACGTGGATTCACTGGTAGACGTTTACTGTCATCAATGCAGTATTGCCATGAATTGTGTCGATTTAGCCAAATCTTTTCTTTTTTTGGCAAATCACGGAACGAATCCTTATAATCAGGAAGAAATTCTTACCGTCAGTCGTTCCAAACGGCTTAGTGCCTTGATGCTGACCTGCGGATTTTACGACGAATCCGGAGATTTTGCATTCCGGGTAGGTATGCCCGGAAAAAGCGGCGTCGGAGGAGGAGTAGTAGCCATTATTCCCGGTAAACTCAGTATTGCCGTGTGGAGTCCCGAATTAAATCGCCATGGGAATTCATACATGGGCATAGAGACCTTGGAACGTTTTACCACCAATATTGGCATCTCTATTTTCTAACATTCCATTGGTTTCTCGTTTTTTTGTCATAATTTTGAAACACGGAGGCGTGTATTAAATCTCTTACCAAAATTATTTATCCGATGCTCCCTCCTTCTACTCGGGAAAAGAAGGAGTATATCCTCGTCTTATTACGTGATTTTATCACGGTACGTTAACATGCTGAAAAATAATAAATGTAGACCCCATGAAAAAATTAATTTTTCTACTCGTAATCGTATGCTTTTGCATAAGCTGCTTCATGGATGAAATCATTACAGGTCAGGAAACTCACGTTAGTTTTAGTACGACGCTTGCAGGTTCGCAGACGAAAGACGTAAACGCCGCGTTTTCCCGTTTACGCATTATCGCGTTCGATGAAACCAATCATGTCGCACGCCTATTTTCCTATTCGGAAGAAGATCTCGACGGAACCGACCTATCGATCAACCTCCCGATAGGCAATTATGACATTGCTTTTATTGCCAACGGAACGGATGAAAACGAAGTTAGTGCCAAAATAGGTGACCCGAAAGAGAAGATACTGTTGAAACTTTTAAAAACAGGTGAAAACTACCGGGAATCTTCTGAATTCCTCTCGGTCATACAACGCATGAATATTACCGAAAACTCACCTCCGGCCCCCATTGCCGTTCACCTCCAACGACGGGTCGGAAAAGTAATTGTCGAACTCAACGACATCGATCCGGATATCGATTCGATCAAAGTGGAACTGAAAGGAGTTCCATACACCTCTACCGTCGACGGAAGCAAACTCGGAACAGCCAATACTATCCTTAAAAAGTTAGCCCACGTGAAAGGTATGCGAACGTGTACGGCTGAACTCTTAACCTTTCCCGTTGCGGCCAATAAAGCGGAAATCGGAATTCTGTATACAAAAAATCAGGTCACCTACCGGGGTGTCATGCCCATGGCTCCTGCCATCCGAGCAAATCAGATCGTAAGAATATCCGGAAGATTCATCCCGACGACAAGACAAACTTTCAACTTTATTATTCAAGATTGGGACGAGAACATCATCGACGCGGGTAGCCAATTCACGTTTGACGACAATAACCCCATTGTCGCCGACGACCGACCGATTACAGGCAATCCGACCGGCCCGAATCTCCTGACAAACGGAGATTTTGAAACCTGGGAAACAGCTCCGGTAACCCCTGTCGGTTGGCTGGTAACCGGAGGAGCTCATAACGTTGTTCATAAAAACACGGATGCGACTTTCTCTCTCTCGGGTAACTCCGCTCGACTGGAACATCAAACCTATATTTATCAAGATATTCCGGTCATGGAAGGAGAATGTTTTCAAATCAAATTAAACGTAAACTCGACAGCGACCTCTTACGCTTGGAAAATAACCAGTACATGGCGTAAAGCATCAACCGCCCTATCCGGTTTCAACGAAAAACTTCAGACCCAAGAAACAAAAGCGACCGATGGCTGGATCGAACCTTTAGGAGCCAATAATAAATTCAGGGCTCCGATGGGAGCTAAATTCCTGAGAATAGAGATCAGAACCTACTCTCCGGGATCAAAAATACCAGACCCCGCAGAGGCTGTCTACGTGGATAATTTCGAAGTCCGCAAATTAGAATAACGATTTCATACGGGTCATCCCAATAAATTCTTTTTATTTCCTTTTTAGTTTTAAGTTTTACCATTAAATTTGCAACCCTAATTCAGAGATAGAATAATAATCAAATAGATACAACTATGGGAAGAGCGTTTGAATATCGTAAAGCACGTAAACTGAAGAGGTGGGGTAACATGGCCCGTACTTTTACTCGGATAGGTAAAGAAATTGATATCGCCGTGAAGGCCGGAGGACCCGACCCCGCAAACAATACACGCCTCCGTATCTTAATCCAAAACGCTAAGGCTGAAAACATGCCGAAAGAAAACGTGGAACGAGCCATCAAAAGAGCCGTTTCAAAGGATACCTCGGATTACAAAGAAGTGGTATACGAAGGTTATGCTCCTTACGGAATAGCAATTGTCGTTGAAGCCGCCACGGACAATAATACGCGTACGGTAGCCAATGTACGCCATGCTTTCACCAAATACGGCGGCTCTCTCGGAACCACCGGTTCTTTGGATTTTCTCTTCGACCGGAAATGCGTGTTCAAAATACATAAACCGGAAAATTTCGATATGGAAGGATTCGAGCTGGAAATGATCGATTACGGAGCTGACGAAATCTTCGAAGACGAGGACGGCATTATCGTAATTTACGGCCCGTTCGAGGCTTATGGAAACATCCAAAAATTCTTGGAAGACAACAAATACGACATCGTTAGCGGAGAATTCGAACGGATACCGTTAGATACGAAAGAATTGACTGAAGAACAACGTGCCGAAGTCGACAAAATCCTGGATAAACTGGACGAAGACGACGATGTCACCAATGTTTATCACAACATTAAAGAATAAATTTCTTGCAGATTAAAAAATATAGTTGCATATTTGCACCCGCAAATCAGTCAACACTGTAAGCAAAGGATGACTTCGTAGCTCAGCTGGTAGAGCAATTGACTCTTAATCAATGGGCCGAGGGTTCGAGCCCCTCCGAGGTCACCAAAATGAACCACCTGCGCAAGTAGGTGGTTTTATTTTGAGAAAAACTTCAGTCCCCGAGTGCTACTAAAGAGAATACCCGGTTCCGTATGTTTTAGCAAGCCAAAGACCAAAAAAGCGGTCATAAATCTGGTAGCTATTCTCCTCTTTAGTTATAAACTCTTTTTCCAATAACTGTTTCACCGACGATTGTACCGAACTGGGAGAGTATAGGCCATGCTTCCTTATAAATTCAGCCGAAGTGATCCCTGAAGCTTTTCCTTCCTTAGCAATAGCAAACAAGATCTCTTTTTGCCGTTCGGACAACATCGAAACCATACTCTGGTAAACTGTCCGGTTCGACTCTACCGTCATATGCAAGACAAAATCAGCGATAGTAACAGACATCTCTTCCCCGCTATCCAACTGTTCGTACAGTCGGTTAAAAACCGCCTGTATATACCACGTATGCCCGTCCAACAGATTATAGACTCGTGTTATACATTCGTCGGAAATTTTCTTTCCCGCTTTATTGAAATGATTCTGCACGAATTTTCGATAAGGTTCAAGTCCGATCGGTTCGAGATTCATATACGATGCACTCTGGTAGAAGGGCCTCGATGCCGAGAAAAAGATATTCTGCATCATATGGTGTTGACTCCCGCAAAATACAAAAGTCGTGTTCTTGCATTGCTGTATGTATGTACGCAAAACAGCCTCCACATTCTTTTCCGGGTATTTGGCTATTTGCTGAAACTCGTCTATCGCCACAATACAACGTTTATCCGCCGACTCGAGGTATTTGAATATCTCTTCCAATGACAACAGAGGTTGCCGGATCTCACCTATTCCGATATCAAAAACAGGTTGACCGCTAACCGGGTCGAGTTTGAAGGCAGGACGTAAAGAACTGATCGCCGAGAAAAAATGTTCCGCAAATTTTCTCCCCTTGGATTTCAAGGTCGTAAAAATATGTTTGCCGAGAATAAAAACGAACTCTTTTAAACTACCGGTAGCATAAATATCGATAAAAAAAGTATAGTACCCCCTTTCAATTTCCTTTTGATGGAAACAATGCTCTATCAGGCCGGTCTTTCCCATACGCCGAGGCGATACAACTACCATATTACGCTCGTTACGTAAGGCTCCGGTCAACTCTGCCGTTTCACTCTCCCGGTCGCAGAAATACACCTCCGAAACATACCCGTTTACAACAAACGGATTTTTGATTTTAGCAATCATTCTTCTCTTAATATTTGATATACAATTATTGCAAATATAATAATTATAAATTAAATAACAATATCTTATACAGCGTTATCGTCGATACTCAATCATGATTCCTATCACAATACAAGCGTATCGAGACCGGATATATCTCCTATCGTCTCTAATAACAAGGCAAAAACACTGATAAAATTCAATGCATTCGCTTTTTTTTGACCGGAAGTTTGGGAAAAAGTTTTCTAAAACGAACCAAATAGACGGTAACATTACTTCCTGCAATAATAAGGGTTACGGCAGAAACAATCATGAGTATCCCGCAAGCCAATCTCATCGTAAAAGATTCTCCGAAGACGGTTACACCAAAAAAAACGGCAGTCAGGGGTTCCAAAGCCCCCAAAATGGCCGTCGGCGTCGAACCGATGTATTGGATGGCTTGAGTAGTACAAAGAAACGAAACAGCTGTCGGAAAAATAGCCAAGGCGATCAAATTACCCCACAAATACCAGGTATCGACAACCCGCAAACTCATCCCGAAATCAACCCGCACTAAAAATAAAGTCATTCCGAAAAGCAACACGTAGAACGTCAATTTTAGCGTCGCGATATCTTTTAGCAGGGGACGGTTTACAGCGACAATATAAATGGCATAGGAAAGAGCTGAAATAACGACTAAAATAACTCCTGTCAAATTAAGCGTCGTACCGTCATCACCTTTATAAAGCAACCCTATTCCACCCAAGGCCAATAAAATACATACGATGGTTTGCAATGTCAGTCTCTCTTTAAATACAAAAGCCATAATCAATGCCACCATAATCGGATAGACAAACAATAAGGTAGACGCAATACCGGCTTCCATGTAATTATAGCTTTGGAAAAGAGTAAGGGAAGAAAGAGAAATCAACAATCCCATGATAATCAGCGGGACGATCTCTTTCCGTTTTAACTTGAAATCACGTCCCCTCGCCTTAATCATGATTCCCAACACGGGGATAGCGAACAAATACCTTAGAAACAGAACCGAATCAGGATTCATTCCCGCCTTGTATAGAGGAAGTGCAAATAAGGGATTCATACCGTAAGTCGCCGCCGCAATAACCCCTAAAATATATCCTTTAGCCTTTAAATTCATCATTGGTAAGACATTTTTATATCCACTATAAGCCAACAAATTAAAATGGTTGCAAAGATACCATTTTGTTTTCACAAAGAAGAAAGAATTCTGCGATTCCGTAATACTCATGCTGGACGGATCAGGGAAGCCGTCCTGTCCCGCTTTACTATTATTGAATCCTATTCAATATTATTTCACTTTAAAATAGCACTTTTGCCCCGTCCCCAAGTGCTACCCAAGTGCTATTACGTCACATAGAGATAAAAGTGACAAAAAAATGTTTGGCCGTTATCCAAAAATGAATACTTTTGCAGCACCTAACGAGAAACCTCCCTTACTTACTTTAGATTGTTAAGATAAAGTCAAAAAGAAAACCGGATTAATCCTTTTTGATCCGGAGAGTGTAATAATAGTAAAACCTTAATTTTTTAAAAACAAAAACATGAAAAACTTAATTTACTTTGGTTTAATTTTAATTTTTTGTGCCTGTAGCAGTAATCCTCAAAAAGAGATGGAAAAAAAACTCATCGGGGAGTGGTGTAACCCTTATACCTATCAGTCTACAGGAGAATTAAAAGGATTCAATTTCAAAAAAGACGGAGTATGCGAAGCCATCAACATTCCTTCATTGGATTTGAAAACCTGGGAAATCAAAGACGGTTACCTGATCATTAAGGGAACCAGCATTGAAGAAGACGGTTCAAAAGAGGCTTACGAAACAAAAGAAAAAATCGAACAGCTGACAGCCGATTCATTATCCTTAGTCGTACAAGAAGCCAATCCTCGCCTTGCTTTTTTGTATTTGAATACCAAAATCATTAAGGAAAAAGTTACTCCTCAGGCAAATACGACCGTAGAGCAAGATTCTACCGTAAATACCGATGTTCAATAATAACATTCTCCGGAGATACCTCAAGATTCTTTTTTAAAAGGATAAGACTTAAAAATTTTGAGGTATCTCCGCTCAAATTTTTATAATATATGCATTATCTACACTCACTCTTTCTTTTTCTGTTTCTCTCTCTCTCTTTTCATCTCTCCGGTATAGCCCCAAAAAAAGCATTGGACGAAGAAGCTTACAAGCAATGGAGATATGTTAATTCCTACGAATTATCCATGAACGGGAAATGGGTTAAATACCGTTACCTGTATCACGATAACGAGGATAAAAATAAAGATGCGCGCCAAACCTACTACCTATACGAAGTAAAAACCGGAAAAACCATTACACTGAATCAAATCGACTTCTATCAATTTTTCGCCTCGGGAGAATGGATTACTTACAGTCGAGCCACTTCCGAAAATAATTCAGAATCTCCCGTAATAGCCAGATCTTTAAAAAACCAAAAGGAGACCGTATGTCCCGAGGGGGCCGAATTTAGTCTTTATGCCCCTCAATTCTCCTATTTTCGGGAAAACGACCAAGCCTTAATAATAAAAAATATAGAAACCAACGACAGCATCATTTTGGAACACATCGGGAACTATCAATTGTACGACCGGGACTCCAAAATAATATACATCGAGCAAACTCCCTCCTGCAATATCATTCGTTACGGTAATGTATTTCATACACAACAACATAAAACATTATATCGAGATTCGACAAAATCCCTCTCTTTTTTCAGATTCGATGAACGGGAAAAGAAAGGAAGTTTTATCGTTATCGCCGATACCAATTATAAAACGGCAAAAAATCTCTATATTTTTTCCTTGCAAAATAATTCGGCAATTAAATTAGTAGATTACAGCGAGATCGACACCCTATCAATGGATATCGAGTCCGCAGAAATTTTAGGAGATAATAAATTTCTTCTATACGATCTGCCTACTCCCCGAAAACCACGTCCCTCCCGGGGAGAAAAAGACGAAAGTTTCCAATTGGAACTTTGGAGTTGGAATGACGAGATGATCCCGTCTCAACAGGCAAAAGGAGGTATCTTAAACCCTATGCCCTCTCCCTCGAAAGGGATCTTCGATCTGCAACGAAAGAAACATTACAAAATTTGTGATTCCGACTATTCCGCTTTATACATCCAAAACGGCAAAGATCCTAAATTCGCTTTTAAGACAGACAATATTCCTTACCGAAAGTTCAGAGATTGGCAACACGATACCAGATATGACCTTTATCTGGTAAATTTAGCTGACGGGGAGAGTAAAATGATCGCCCAGGCGTTAACCCGACCCGTTCAATGGACACCGAACGGAGATCACATCCTCTTTTTCGACAACACGAATTCATCCTGGATACTATTGAACCCGGAGACCTTTACCCGAAGAAAACTAACGGATGAAATTCCCTATCCTTTACAAAACGAATTGTATGACAGGCCGAACCCCGCACCCCCGTACGGTATTGCAGGGTGGAGTAATGACGGGAAAAAATTACTCGTTTACGACCGATACGATATCTGGGTGGTCGATTTGGAAGGCGAGGAAAAAACCCATTGCTGGACAAAGGGAGCCGGTCGCAAACACCATACTGTCTTCAGGTTTGTCAATCCCGAAAGAAACGAGTTGTTCATTGACCTGAACAAAACCCAGGAAATCTATTCCATGAATTGGGAAAACAAAGATCATGGAATATACCAACTTTCTCCCCATGGAAAATTAACACCCAAAATAGAGGGAGCATTCGATATCGAAATTCTTCAAGAGAGTGAAGACCGAAAAACAGTCGTATGTTTCAAACAAAGCTACGAAGAGGAACGGGATTTATGGATCTGTGACCGTTCTTTCAAACGAATGAAAAAGATAACCTCAGCGAACCCGCAACAAAAAGAGTATGCTTGGGGATCCGTTCAACAAGTTGAATGGACCAATTACGACGGAAAACGGAATCAAGGATTGCTCTATCTTCCGGACAACTACGATCCGAACAAAAGTTATCCTTCCATCGTCACGTTTTACGAGACACATACTCCGGAAATGCATATTCATCCTGTTCCGGGACTAAGCCATGCCATGATCGATATTCCGACTTACGTCAGCAAAGGCTACATCGTGTTCCAGCCGGATGTCTATTTTAAAATCGGTGAACCCGGCAAAAGCTCTTACAATGCCGTTGTCAGCGGTACAAAAGCTTTAATGGACCGGCAGATCCTGGATTCAAACCGTATCGGACTGCAAGGACACAGTTGGTCGGGCTTTCAAGTAGCTTATATCGTTACTCGAACCGATCTATTCAAATGCGTCAATATCGGGGCCGCGTTGATCAACATCACATCCGTATACACCGGGATAAGAGACGAGGGAGGAATAGCTTGCATGCTTATGTATGAAGATTGGCAATGTCGTATGGGTAAAACATTATGGGAGGATCTACCGGGATATATTGAAAATTCGCCTCTTTTATTTGCCGACAAAATTCATACTCCGGCCCTGATTTTTCATTGCGATAAAGACGAAGCCGTGGCATTTTACGACGGACGCAACCTGTTCCTGGCCCTGCGAAGACTACAACGGCCGGCATGGTTATTAAATTACATGGGAGAGGGACATTTCCTGAGATCCCGTCCCGCACAGGTCGATTGGACCATAAGGATGGAACAGTTTTTCGATCATTATTTAAAAGATACTCCTCTACCCCGGTGGATGAAAGAGGGAATCAATATCAAAGAGAGAGGTTATGATCAAAAATACGATTTAACAAAATAGCTTCTACAAAAAGGCAAAAGGCTGGTCATACGATCAGCCTTTTATCATTTAAAAAGTTCCCGACATATATCAGCAATTTTTGAAAAGGAACGGACATCAATTTTTTCGTTTTTTTTGGTCAAGGCCTTCTTGTTTCCGGTAGGAATAAAAATCCGCTTAAATCCTAATTTCTCCGCTTCGGCTATCCGCTGTTCGATACGACTAACGGCTCTGATCTCTCCGGATAAACCGACTTCTCCGGCAAACACCGTATCTTTGGGAAGAGCCGCATCCATATTAGAAGATAACACGGCCATAACGACCCCTAAATCAAGAGCGGGATCGCTCACCCGAATACCTCCGGCAATATTTAGAAAGACATCTTTCGCCGCCAAACGGAAACCGACTCGTTTTTCCAAAACCGCCAATAACATATTCAAACGTCTCGTATCAAAACCGGTAGCCGAACGCTGAGGCGTTCCATAAGCAGCCGTGCTTACCAACGCCTGTACTTCCAATAAGATAGGCCTTACACCCTCTACCGTAGCCGAAACGGCTATACCGCTCAACTCTTCCCCGTGATTCGACAACAACAACTCGGAAGGATTCGTCACCTGACGTAATCCCGATTGCAACATTTCATAAATTCCGATTTCGGAAGTCGATCCGAAGCGATTTTTCATGGAACGCAAAATCCGATACATGTATTGCTGGTCTCCTTCAAACTGCAAAACGGTATCCACCATATGTTCGAGTATCTTGGGACCGGCCAATTGGCCATCCTTGGTAATATGCCCGATCAATATGGTTGTAATCGTATTCTCCTTTGAAAATCGTAACAGCACGTTCGTACACTCTCGAATCTGAGAAAGGCTACCGGGAATAGCATCGACGCTTTCTGTTGCCAAAGTCTGGATAGAATCAATAATCAACAACTTAGGCTCTAAAACCTTGGCATGCTCCATCACCGCCTCCAAAGAATTACCGGAAAGAAACAGGCAATCGTCATTTTCCGCCCCTAAACGTTGTGCCCGCATCTTAATCTGGGAAACACTCTCCTCCCCCGAGACGTAAAGTACCTTACCGCAACGATTATGAAGGGCAAATTGAAGGACTAAAGTAGATTTACCGATCCCCGGTTCTCCTCCCAATAAAATCATGGAACCGGGGACTAAACCTCCCCCGAGAACCCGGTTCAACTCATCGTCCTTCGTGTCCATCCGTTCGTCAGCATTGGTCTTCACTTCCGACAATCTTAAAGGTCTTAATGAACTCCCTCCGAGTCCGGAGGCTGTCCGATTACCTTTCGTGATGACTTCAACCTCCTCGACAAAACTATTCCACTCCCCGCAAGTAGAACATTTTCCAACCCACTTGGACTCTTTGGCTCCACAGTTCTGACAAACAAAAACGCTCTTTGATTTTACCATACCCTCCGTATATTTAGTAATGTATCATACTGTAATAGAAAGTTTTCCGGACGCAAAGACCAAACAAGGAACCCTTTTTACAATCGTTAAATTCGGAATACAAATCCCAACTAAAAAAATTCCTCCTCCTCCGGCTGGACCGCTCTCCCGTCTTTTTCCTCATCACCACAATCCAACACGTTATTCATGCCCACAGGAGCTTCAAAATCCCGTTGAGGCATGGCAATAGATTTATCCGCATATACTTTTTGCATAAATAAAGCCCAAATCGGCAAAGCCATACTGGCTCCTTGTCCGTTCGCCAAATTTTGGAAATGGATCGAACGATCTTCAGCTCCTACCCAGACTCCTCCTGCCAAATCAGGAGTGATACCGATAAACCAACCGTCGGAATGATTTTGCGTCGTACCCGTCTTGCCTCCAATCGGATTCGTAAAATGATACCGGAAGCGGATAC
This sequence comes from Sanguibacteroides sp. AM78-02pH3A, assembly GCF_027666085.1. Taxonomy (NCBI): domain Bacteria; kingdom Pseudomonadati; phylum Bacteroidota; class Bacteroidia; order Bacteroidales; family Porphyromonadaceae; genus Sanguibacteroides; species Sanguibacteroides sp. AM78-02pH3A. Next base: position 116,317 of record NZ_JAQEHX010000002.1, read on the forward strand.
GCCTTCCCGTTCCTTCATCGACAACCGCTTTCAAAAGACTTGCCATCAGATAAGCCGTGTTTTCAGTAATAACCTCTCTCGATTCCGGTTCAAGACGGGCCAACACATTCCCGTATTTGTCTTCAATCTTCGTTACCATCATCGGAGAGTTATAGACTCCCTTATTAGAGTATATAGAAAAAGCGGACACCATCTCTTTTACGGAAATTTCGGAAGATCCTAAAAACAGGGCGGGCACGGGATCGATAAAACTGGTAATTCCCATTTTATGGGCCATTTGAGCCACCGCTTCTGGAGTAAACTGTTTCATTACCCATCCAGAAATATTATTTACGGAATTGGCTAATCCCCATTTCAACGTTACCCACTCGTTTTCCCTTTTATCCGTGGAGTTCCGCGGAGTCCAGGTTGTCCCGTCAGGCAACACAAACGTTTGGGCGACATTCAATACTTTCTGACAAGGAGCCAATCCTTCCTGCATGGCCAATGTATATAGAATCGGCTTAATCGTTGATCCTACCTGACGCTTTCCCACACTTACCATATCGTACATAAAATAACGGTAGTCCGGTCCTCCCACATAGGCTTTTATATTACCTGTCTTCGGATCCAGCGCCATAAAACCAGCACGGAAAAACGACTTATAATGTTTTATCGAATCCATCGGAGATAAAAGCGTATCCCGAACACCTTTCCAAGTAAAAACAGACATTTGGACCGGTTTCAAGAACTCTTTTTTTATCTCTCTATAAGTTTTACCTTCCGCCAGCATAGATTTATAACGATCGGACCGTTTGATAGCCTGATTCATAATATCTTCTATTTCCTCTTTTGTCATATCGTTCGAGAAAGGAGGATTTCTTTTTTGTACTCTTTCATTATGAAAGGTAGGCTGCAAAGTCTGTCCCAAATGTTCGGCAACGGCCTCTTCCGCGTATTTCTGCATACGCGAATCCAAGGTCGTATAAATCTTTAAACCGTCGGAATAGATATCGTAATGTGAGCCGTCAGATTTAATATTCTTATTACACCAACCATAAAGCGGATTCGTTTCCCAGGCGATGGAATCTAAAGCATATTGAGACTTATTCCATTTGTAATCCTCCCGTTTCGGTTTATTGGCCGTCATAAACTGCCTTAAATATTCTCTAAAATAAGTAGCAATTCCCTCTTTATGATCCTCTTTTCTAAAATCGATACCCAAAGGCAAAAGGACCAAAGAATCGTATTCCGCCTGAGTGATTTTACCGTATTTATACATTTGTCCCAATACCACGTTCCTGCGTCCCAAGGTCTTATCCGGACGACGGATAGGATTAAACAACGAAGGATTTTTAGCCATACCGATCAACATAGCAGCCTGTTCTACCCGTAAAGAATCAGGAGTTGTCGCAAAATAAATATTAGCTGCCGAGTTTATACCGACCGCCAGATTTAAAAAATCAAATTTATTAAGATACATGGTAATGATCTCCTCTTTCGTGTAACTCTTTTCCAACTTCACCGCGATGACCCATTCCCGAAATTTACGCAAAGCCAATTCCATAAAATTCTGATTGGCCGAGCGCGGAAATAACATCTTGGCCAATTGTTGTGTGATCGTACTTCCTCCCCCGGAAGAACTATTTCCCGTAACCATTCCTTTCGCCACCCGGAACAGACCCCGTATATCAATACCGCTATGCTCATAAAAACGTACATCCTCGGTGGCAATCAACGCATCTATCACACTCTGGGGAATATCGTGATAATCCGTGTAACGCCGGTTTTCACTTCCCCGAAAATATTTTCCGATAATTTTCCCATCTGCCGAATAAATCTCGCTGGCAAAACGATTATTCGGATTCTCCAGTTCTTCGAAAGTAGGCATAAAACCTAACTTCCCGTCAGATATCAAATAAAAAAAGAAAAAAATACCTGCCACGAAAAGAATAAACAGACTCCAAAAAATTGTAAAGCTTTTCCAATACCTTTTTAACATCCTAATCCGTATTAATTTTGAGACGCAAAGTTAGAAAATAAATCCGAATCTTTCCCTCATCATATATTCTTAACTCCCTGACCTTCCTCCATAAAACTCACGTATACAAACTATTCCAAAACCTCAAGAATAATTTTTAAATCATTTATCTCGCATTCGTTAGATCGGATCTGAAGCAATACACCGGGAGAAGTCCACGGACAATCCAAAACCTTCTCTTTTAAATCGCCTTTTTTAATCGGAAATGTTATTCTGGATTTTACCGATTGTCCCGTATTTTTTACTACAAGCAAAGCATCGCAATCCACTTTTCCCTCGAAACGGATTTTTAATCGTTCCGGCTTCTTGAATTTGGACTTAAAATCAAAAGAAGCCTCTTTTTGATGAATAACGGTAAAAACCTTCATCTCCGAACTTCCTACTTGCTGATACCATAAAATCACACCTATTACAAACAATACCAACAAAGCCCCTGTATAAACCAATCGATTTATTTTTCTCCTATCCATAATTTCAGATTATTATTCCGTAAAAATAAATGATTTTCTCCTATTTCCGGCACAGGTTTATTTTGTTTTTGAATAAAAAGCAAACAAACCACAGATTGGGCTATAACTCTGTCATGACATAGAAGCATTTACGCTATAACATTTTCAATTGACGAATGCCAGGCGATCAATATTCGTCCCAACTTTTAATCACGATCTCACCCGCCCCTACTTTACAAACCGCATAAATAAAAGCACTCGCCAAGCGGGCATTCGTTATCAACGGAATATTATAATCCACCGCCGCCCGGCGAATTTTATAACCATTATCAAGTTCTCTTTTCGTATGGTTTTTAGGTATATTGATCACCAAATCCACTTTTCTCTCTCTCAAAAATTCCATGACATTCGGCTTTTTGTCCTCATCCGGCCAATATAGAACAGTAACCTCTATTCCATTCTCTTCAAAGAATTTTGCCGTACCTTCCGTAGCATAGATGGCATATCCTTTTTCCCGTAACATCCGGGCAGAAGTTAGCAGCTCCACTTTCGAACGGGAAGGGCCTGAAGAGATTAAAATATTCTTACAAGGAATCCGGTGTCCGACAGAAAGCATACTTTTCAATACCGCTTCATAATAATTCTCCCCTATGCAACCGACCTCTCCGGTAGATGCCATATCAACCCCCAATACCGGATCTGCCTTTAATAACCGGGCAAAAGAAAATTGGGAAGCTTTGACTCCCACGTAATCCAAGTCAAAGACCGATTTATTCAAAAACTCCACTTTTTCTCCCAACATGATCCGGGTAGCCATATCTATAAAATTATATTTCAATACTTTTGAAACAAACGGAAAACTTCGCGATGCTCTTAAATTACATTCTATCACTTTAATATCATTATCTTTCGCCAAAAACTGCATATTGAAAGGACCGGAAATATTCAACTCCTTCGCAATCGACCGAGCTATTTTTTTTATCCTCCGTATAGTTTCTATATAAAGTTTTTGAGCCGGAAATACAATGGTCGCATCCCCCGAATGGACCCCTGCAAATTCGATATGTTCACTGATAGCGTAAGCTTTGATCTCACCGTCCTGAGCAACTGCATCGATCTCGATCTCTTTCGCCTGTTCTATAAATTCGGAAACCACCACCGGATGATCCTTAGAAACTTCAGCTGCCAGTTCAAGAAAATATATCAACTCCTCCTTATTCGATACCACGTTCATAGCAGCTCCGGAGAGCACGTAAGAGGGACGTATTAAAACAGGAAAACCGACCTTATCCACAAACTGATAGATATCCTCGATACTTGTCAATTCACTCCACCGCGGCTGGTCTATACCCAGTTCATCACACATAAAAGAAAATTTTTGCCGATCTTCCGCCCGGTCGATAGACTCCGGAGAAGTTCCCAGAATAGGTACCAGTTGCCCGTGCAAACGCATAGCAAGATTATTGGGAATCTGTCCTCCCGTAGAAACGATCACTCCTTTAGGCCTTTCGAATTCTACGATATCCATTACCCGCTCAAAAGAAAGTTCGTCAAAATAGAGTCGATCGCAAATATCGTAATCCGTACTCACCGTCTCCGGATTGTAATTAATCATTACCGAACGATAACCCGCTTTACGAATCGAATTCAAAGCACTAACCCCACACCAGTCAAATTCGACACTACTCCCGATACGATAAGCTCCAGACCCTAACACGATAACAGAACGGTGATCGTGCTCATATTCAATATCATTAGCTTCTCCGCCATAGGTTAGATAAAGATAATTGGTCAATGCCGGATACTCGCCGGCCAACGTGTCTATCTGTTTTACACAGGGCAAAACACCTAATTTCTTACGATAACTTCTGATTTTTAACATCTTCTCATGAGGTGAAAGAGAGGAGTCCCGAATCACCAAACGACCGATCTGGAAATCCGAAAAACCGTATCGTTTGACTTTTCTTAAAAATGATTTATCTATACTTGTCTCTTTCTCCAAAGATCCCAACTCTTCTTTCAGCAAATGGATATTTTCCAAACGCTGAAGGAACCATCTGTCAATACGCGTTTTTTCATGGATTTGTTCCACGCTATATCCTTTATCAAAAGCAGCCGCAATAGCAAAAATACGAGTATCCGTAGGATGAATGAGCTCTTCATCGATATCCTTTACCTTTACCCTTACCCTATTACCGACAAAACCGTGCATCCCTTGACCGATCATTCGAATTCCTTTCTGAATCGCCTCCTCAAAAGACCTCCCTATGGCCATAATCTCCCCCACACTTTTCATAGAAGAGCCTATCAGCTTGGAAACACCTCCAAACTTATTTAAATCCCAACGCGGAATTTTACAAACCACATAATCTAAAGCAGGTTCAAAACAAGCCGTCGTTATTTTAGTCACCGAATTTTTTATTTCGTGTAATCCGTAACCCAATCCCAATTTTGCCGCAACAAAAGCCAAGGGATAACCGGTAGCTTTTGAAGCCAAGGCACTCGATCTGGACAATCTGGCATTTACCTCTATCACCCGGTAATTTTCCGAATTCGGATCCAATGCATATTGTACATTACACTCCCCGACGATACCTATATGCCGGATTATTTTGATAGCAATGGCTCTCAGTTTATGGTACTCACTATTACTCAGCGTTTGGGAAGGAGCGACTACGATACTTTCGCCGGTATGAATGCCTAACGGATCAAAATTCTCCATATTACAAACAGTAATGCAATTATCGTATCGGTCTCTGACAACCTCGTATTCGACCTCTTTCCATCCCTTCAACGACTCCTCCACCAGAACCTGAGGAGAATAAGAAAAAGCACTATCTAACAGCCGTTTAAACTCGTCCATAGAGGAACAAAAACCGGACCCTAATCCTCCCAACGTATAAGCAGCTCTGACAATCACCGGGAAACCTACCTTTTGAACTGCAGCGATAGCTTCTTCCATTGTACCTGCCGCAATACTTTTAGGAGTACACACCTGAATTTCAGATAATTTACGCGCAAAAATCTCTCGGTCTTCCGTATCAATAATCGCTTGCACGGGAGTTCCCAATACCTCTACATCATATTTTTTTAAAATTCCCATCCGATGTAAAGTAATCCCGCAATTTAAAGCCGTTTGTCCGCCGAAAGAGAGAAAAATACCATCAGGACGCTCCTTCTCTATTACTTTTTCTACAAATTCGGGAGTCACCGGCAAATAATAAATTTTATCCGCTACTCCTTCCGAGGTCTGTACCGTAGCAATATTAGGATTAATCAACACGGAATAGATTCCTTCTTCCCGTAAAGCTTTCAAAGCCTGTGAACCTGAATAATCAAATTCTCCCGCTTCCCCGATCTTTAAAGCTCCCGAACCTAAAAGTAATATTTTCTTTATCTCTCTCATCATCATCTATTTTACAATGTTCAAATTCTAATTATCTATCCGTTCTCTCCATGGCTCTTATAAAATCGTCAAATAAAAATTCCGTGTCTACAGGTCCACTCGAAGCCTCGGGATGAAATTGCGTCGAAAAAAAGGGTTTCGTTTTATGCCGGATTCCTTCATTCGATCCATCATTTACATTCACGAAAAGAGGTTCCCACTCTTTCGGCAAAGTTCTTTCATCTATAGCAAAACCGTGATTTTGCGATGTAATATAGCAACGTTGGCTACCCGGTTGCACGACCGGTTGATTATGGCCTCTATGCCCGTATTTCATCTTGTAGGTTTGTGCTCCCGCAGCCCGAGCCATCAATTGGTTTCCCAAACAAACACCCATTATAGGAATACTCTTTTCCAACATAATCTTTATGTTTTCTATGGTTTTACCACACATGGCCGGATCTCCCGGACCATTGGATAAAAACAAGCCATCGTATGTTTCCCGTGTAAAATCGTGATCCCAAGGAACTCGTTTTATCGCAACATCCCGTTTCAGCAAACAACGCAATATGTTATTTTTCACACCACAGTCCACAAGCAATACTTTATACTTTCCATCTCCATACTCCATAATTCCCTCCGTAGAAACCTGCGCGACAATATTATCCTTATTCGGATCATAGAAAGGAACCTCTTTCCCATCAAATACGATCTTCCCTAACATGGCTCCATTTTCCCGCAATTTTTGTGTTAATGAACGGGTATCTACACCGAAAATTCCGGGAACTTTTTGTTCTTTTAACCAATCTCCCAGATTTTTTCGCGAGTTCCAATGACTGTATTGAAAAGAGTAATCGGAAATCACCAAAGCGCTACAATGAATTCGGTCCGATTCAAAAAATTTGGAAATACCATCGCATTCATCATCCACCGGAACCCCGTAATTCCCAATCATCGGATAAGTAGGTACTAAAATCTGACCCTTATAAGAAGGATCCGTCAAACTTTCGGGATAACCCGTCATTGCCGTATAAAAAACAACTTCCCCGGAAACCGATTTCTCGTAACCAAAGGAAGTTCCTTCATAAACAGTCCCGTCTTCCAAAACCAGACGAGCATTTTTTAAATCATGCATATTTATTCTATTTCAATACAGATTATGATTAATTTTCGGCAAAAATAGGGGTTATTTTTGAAGATTCAAAGCATGTTTATGTATTGTAACAAATAAATATGCAATTTTTATTCTCTCTATTGAAAATCAAACTATTTTATTTACTTTTGTATAGTGCAATACACAGAATAATATGGGAAACAAAACAAAACGTTTGTTGATCATCCGTAAATTAATTGATAACGAACAGATCAGCTCGCAAGAAGAACTTCTATACAGATTAAAGCAGGAAGGAGTGGAAGCTACTCAAAGTACATTATCGCGCGATTTGAAATTTATGAGAGTAGCCAAGATACCGCATAAAGACAAAGGTTACATTTATATCATTCCTGATAATATGCAAAGCGAACCATCCGATGAAAAAGCATCTACCATCGTTACCGACGCTATTCTCAGCATTGATTTTTCCCAAAATATCGCCGTTATTAAAACTTTACCCGGATATGCCAAAGCCGTCACCGTCCTTATCGATAGCGGAAATTATTTTGAGGTGTTAGGCACCATTGGAGGAGACGACACGATCCTCGTCGTTATGCGGGAAGGAGTAAATCGAAACGAATTGCTGGATACTCTATCTTCCATTCATCCCAATATCCATTCATTGTATAAATAACATTAACAAACTAATAATATCTGTAAATATATCTATAATATTACCTTTATACAAAGCTATTTTCAATTTTCAATCGGCAATTTTGAATTATATCGAAAATAGTTTGTAAACTTGCATCCCGAATTTTCAAAAAAATAAGATGGAAACGATATATAAAAAATCACAATTGACCGCCTTAATTGAAAAATTGAAGAATGAGGGAAAAAAGGTGGGATTTGTACCTACGATGGGTGCGTTACACGAAGGACATATATCACTCGTCAAAACCTGTAAACGAGATAATGATATAACGGTCGTCAGTATATTTGTAAATCCGACACAGTTCAACGATAAAGAAGACCTGAAAAGATATCCGAGAACCGTTGAAAAAGATACCGTTCTTTTGGAAAAGAACGGTTGTGATTATGCATTCGTACCTGACGTAGAAGAAATTTATCCTGAAGAAGATACGCGTTTATTCGATTTCGGGTATGTTGAAACTGTTATGGAAGGAGCAAAGCGTCCGGGGCATTTTAACGGAGTAGGACAAGTTGTCAGTAAATTATTCGATATCGTTAAACCCCACCGGGCTTATTTCGGAATGAAGGATTTCCAACAAATCGCCGTTATAAAAAATATGGTAAAACAATTACATTATAACTTGGAAATCATACCATGCCCTATTGTCCGTGAAGCGGACGGCTTAGCCATGAGTTCAAGAAATACGCTTCTTAAACCTTTGTACAGGCAAAACGCACCTCACATTCATAAGGTACTTCAAAAAGCAACCGAATTAACCGGCAAGATGAATGTGGAGGAGTTGAAACAATGGGTGATAGACGAAATCAACAAAAATCCCTATTTGGAAGTGGAATATTTCGAAATCGTAGACGATACGGATCTGCGTCCTATCAAAGATTGGAACGAAAACAAAAACAAAGTCGGTTGTATTGCCGTGTATGCCGACAAAATCAGATTAATTGATAACATCGTATTTTAACCATTCATCACAAATACCACGAATATGTTCATAGAGGTCGTTAAATCCAAACTTCACAAGGTGACCGTAACCGAAGCAAATCTCCAGTACGTGGGAAGCATCACCATTGACGAAACTCTGATGGAAGCAGCCAATCTGATCGAAAACGAGAAAGTACAAATCGTAAATGTGAATAACGGAGAAAGATTGGATACTTATATTATAAAAGGAGAACGTAATTCAGGCATTGTCTGCTTGAACGGACCCGCCGCGCGAAAATGTGCAGTCGGAGATATAATCATAATTATATCTTACGCCATGATGGATTTCGAAGAAGCTAAAAAGCATAAACCTACTCTGGTCTTTCCTGAAACAACAACGAATAAATTGATATAGCATTATGGATTATTTGCCGTATATAAAAAATAAAATAGCAAGAACGCAGGAAGAAGCGTCACGTACTTTAAGTTTATGGAGATTCAAAGACGAAAAAATCGTCTTCACGAACGGTTGTTTCGACATTCTCCACAGAGGACATATCGAATACTTGGCACAAGCAGCCAACCTCGGCACCAAGTTAATTATCGGACTGAATTCGGACGCTTCCGTTAAACGCCTGAAAGGTGAAAACAGACCCGTAAACGATGAAAATGCCAGAGCTTTGGCTCTCGCTTCTCTCATCTTTGTCGATGAGGTTATTCTTTTCGACAGCGATACTCCCTATGATCTCATCGACTATGTTCAACCCGATGTGTTGGTAAAAGGCGGCGATTATAATCCGGAAGAGATAGTAGGTTATGACATAGTTAAAGCAAAAAACGGGAAAATCATCACCATTGACTTCGTTGAAGGTTATTCCACCACTTCCATTTTAAACAAGATATAACAAATACGATATATTATTTCAAAGAGTTGACCAAAAGTAATTGGTCAACTCTTTTTTTATCCCCATACCTTGTGAAAAAAAAGTGTATTAAAATCGAAATAAAAAGAATAAAATCATTTTGATTTTTCATTCCGATACTCTTGTAATAATAAAACCCGAAAATACAACAATGTTTTCCATTTTTAATTTGATTTGTTTATACAAATTATTAACACGAACGTCTTACTCATTTACAAAAGATTTATTCAACGTAAACACAATTAACAACTGTGAATAACTAAGTAATTTCACTATAAATCAATATATTATTTATAAAAATCTTGTGAGTAAATTCACGACCTTTTTTTAATAACGAATAAAACAAGTGATACATATATATTTTACTACAAATACTCACACGCTATTATCATAATCAATTTACTTTTTAAATAAAGAGAAAATATAATAAGAATAAGAGAAGAGTAACTTCCTTTCCAAAGGTATTTTTCGCATAAATACTTTTGTAAATAAGATTTTTATTTGCGAAAGGATTTTTATCAGATTCTTTCGTAAAAATTCCCTATCTTAGCACGATTTATTATGATAGGGTAATACTGTATTATTTAAAGAGAAAAATGAGAGTAAATATAATCAACAAATCGAAACACGCTCTTCCGGAATATAAAACGAATTTTTCCGCCGGAATGGACATTCGTGCTAATTTAGAGCAATCCATCATGTTAAAACCTTTGGAGAGAAAGCTGATACCGACAGGACTTTTTATAGAGTTGCCAGAGGGATATGAAGCTCAAATCAGACCGAGAAGTGGTTTGGCTCTAAACGAAGGAATAACTGTTTTGAATGCGCCGGGAACTATCGATCCTGATTACAGAGGAGAAATAGGTGTTATTCTTGTTAATCTTTCTCACGAAATGGTTCAAATCAACGATGGAGACAGAATTTGTCAAATGGTCATACAAAAGTTCGAACAAGTGGAACTTGTTAAGGTAAAGGCTTTAAATGAAACGGAGAGAGGCGAAGGGGGTTTTGGTCATACAGGTAAATATTAAAACGACATAAAAATACAATGATCAAATCATTACTTACATTTCTATTTATTGGATGTACTGTTTTATCTTTTGCTGATAAAAAAAATAGTGTAAGTGTTACTTTGGACGACGATAAAAAAGTAGCGTTTGACTACGCTTTTATGGAGGGGATAAGGTACAAAGTATTAGGAGATTTTAAATCTGCCTTATCTTATTTTGATCAATGTATGAAAATTGATAATAAAAGTGCGGCAGTACGTTATGAATTGGCTTCCATTTTAGTATTGACGGATAATTTGGATATTCCTTTGAAATTGATGCGGGAAGCCGTAGAGTTAGAATCTTCTAATATTTGGTATAAAATTTTGTTGGCCAATATATTGGAAAAGAAATCGATGATAGATCAGGCTTGTGTCGTTTATGACGAGTTAATAAAGCAATATCCGGAACGGGAAGATTTTTACCTGATTGAAACTAATTTGTTAACCTCTGTGGAAAAATGGGAGGAAGCTATAGCTGTATTGGATCGGTACGAAAAACAGTTCGGTCCTTCGGAAATTTCTTCCGTGGAAAAGGTAAAGCTGTATGCCAAAGCTAAGAATATAAAAAAAGCTTCTTCAGAGATTTTGAAGTTGATCAAGAAATATCCCGGCAAGAGCGATTATTTAGGATTATTGGCAGAACTTTATTTGTCAAATGATCAAGAGAAGAAGGGATTACAGGTATTGAACAAATTAATGGAAAGAGATCCTTCCAATGGTTTTGTTCTTTTTTATCTGACGGATTATTATTTGCAAAAGAAGGATACGTTGCATGCTGATATTTATTTGAGAAAGGCCTTATTGAACGATAATAACGATAATAATTTTAAGGTACAGTATCTTTTGAAATTGCTCGTTAACTCTTCCGATTCGTTTATGTCGGATAGAAGGATACACGAATACATGGGGTTATTATTGGAGAAATACGATAACGATTTAACCGTTAGAACGCTTTATGCGGATTTATTGAGGAAAGACAACAAACTGAAGGAGAGTGCAAACGAGTTGGAATTTGTATTGTCTAAGGATAAAAATAACTATTTGATTTGGGAAGAGTTATTACTGTTGTATAGTCAGTTGGGCGATACTGTTTTGATGTATGACAGAGGAAAAGAGTGTATGGAGTATTTTCCGAATCAACCTTTGCCTTATGCAATGGTCAGTTTGCCTTTGATGATTCAAAAGAAATATGAAGATGCTTTGGTTTACTTGAATAAAGGTCTTGAATTATCTCCTGAGAATTCTCCTATGAAAGCTCAATTTTATGCTTATTTAGGCGAAAGTTTTTACGTTTTGGATAGTGTCGAACGCGCTTTCAAAATGTTCGACGAGGTCTTGAAGATCAATCCGAACGACATTATGACTTTAAATAATTACAGTTATTATCTCTCTATCCGGAACGAACGATTGAACGATGCCGAACGTATGAGTGCAAAAACGGTTTCTGCCGATCCGAATAACCCTACTTTTTTGGATACTTATGCCTGGGTGTTGTTTAAGCAGAAAAGTTATTCGTTGGCCAAATATTATATGAATATAGCGATTGAAAAAAGTCAATCGCCTTCAGCTGTTTTATATGAACATTATGGTGACATTTTATACATGAACGGGGAGAAGGAAGAGGCTGTGAAAATGTGGAAAAAAGCGTTAGAGTTGGGTGGTGAAGAGTTAAGTAGTGAATTAGAAAATAAAATTGAGCATGGATTATTGATTGAAAATGAGAAGTAAGTTATTTATTTTATCGTTGGTTGTTCTTTTTATTTCTTGTCATTCGACAAAAAAATTGCCAAAGCAAAGGGAACTTGAAAACATTTCAGAGGGAAGATTATTTAAAAATATTGTTGAAAATGAATTGGATTTCCAGTCTTTGTATTCGAAGAAAATGGATATTTCTTTGAACACGAAGAAAAAATCGAATAGTCTGAAAGCCACGATGCAGATGAAAAAAGACAGTTTTATTTGTATCTCGATGTCGGCATCGCCTCTTGGTATTAATGTGGCTCGTTTACTGTTGACTCCCGACAGCATAAAGTTCGTTAACTTTCATGATAAAGAATATTTTATATCGGATTATAGTTATTTTTCCAATAGGTTCGATTTAAATTTAAGTTTCGATTGTTTTCAACGGATTCTTTCGAATTACTTTTTTAATTTTGAATCCTGTACATCTTTGAACGATAGAACTAAACGATATAAGTTCGATAAGTCGGGAAATAATTATTTACTTTATACCTTGGAAGAGAAAGCGTTGGGTAGAAAGTTGAAGAAATTATATAAAAAAAGGAGGAAAAACAAGGAATACTCTTTGATTTTGCAGGAGATTCAGATAGATCCGGATTATTTTAGACCTTGTTTCGTCTCCATCAAAGATATAGAAGAGCAGATAGGGTTGAATGTAAAGTATGATGATTTTAAAGACTTCGGCGGATATCTGTATCCTGGAAAGATTCTTTTCAATCTCTATATGGAATCGGATCCGGTTGAAGTTAAAATTGTTTTTGACAGATTGGAGTTTGATGTAAAAGTAGAATCGAATTTTAAGATATCCAGTAAGTATAAACGAATTTATTGATGGTGGTTGTGCGCTATATATTGATTTTTTTGTTTCTGCATGTTTCCGCTTTTTCCTTTTCTCAATCTATCGATGAGGTAAAGAAAAAGAAAGAACAGGCAGAAAAGGAAATCTCGTATTTGAATAAATTGTTGAATTCTACTCGGAATAATCGTTCGACTACTTTACAAAAGCTGACTATAATCAATCAAAAGATAGTGAAGGGAAAGGAGATCATTCAATCGCTGAATGATGAAGTCTCCTATCTTGAAAAACTGATTACGGATAACGAAAGGATAAAGACTCATTTGGAATCGAACAGACAAAAAATGATGGATTTTTACGCGAAGATGGTTTACGAAACCTGGAAGAAAAAAAATCAGTCGGATAAATTGGTTTTTATTTTTTCTTCGACGACTCTCATGCAAGCCTATGCGCGTTATAAATACTTCGATCAGGTACAAGATTATTCCAAACGGCAAATAGAGCTTATAAAGGCAGCTAACGATTCCTTGACGACTGTCAATAATAAGCTGAATCTTTTGGTTTCGGAAAAGAACGGGAAACAAAATCTTATTGTTGCAAAGAATGCAGAATTAATACGAGAGCAGAATCAGGCTAACAGTTATGTAAACGAATTAAAGAAAAAGGAGAGGGAATTAGATAAAAAGTTGAAAGCCGAAATTAAAAAAAGGGAAGTTTTGGCCAATAAACTGAAGTCTTTGATAGCCGCACAGGCTAAAAAGTCCGGTAGTAAGAATTCTAACTATAAATTAACACCGGAAGAGAAACTTATTTCGGATGATTTCGCTAAAAATAAGGGAAAATTGCCTTGGCCCGTTGAGGAGGGATTCGTATCGGAAAAATTTGGAGTGAACGTTCATCCTCTTTTTAAACAGGTTAAGTTGACAAATGACGGAATAACCGTTACGACGTCAGCCGGTGCGGATGTCAGATCGGTTTTTACGGGAACGGTTGTCGAAATCATGTTTATACCGGGGTATAATAACGTAGTCATGATTAGGCACGGTAATTACTTGACACTTTATTCGAATATAATAAAAGTTTATATCAGAAAGGGAGATGTAATTAAACTGAAGCAAAAAATAGGTAAATTGGCCTCTGATAATGAAAGTAGTAGTACTTTGAATTTTCAGATATGGAGGGATAAGGAAAAACTGGATCCTCAGTTATGGTTGTCACCCTGGTAGCTTTGCAGAGACGGTTTTTTAAATTTTTATCTATTTGATGAATTGATATTTAAATTTTTTTTGTTTAAATTCGCTATACGTTAAGCTGTGTATATGCGGTTTTAATTGTGATTGAGATTTGAGTGGATATTGTTATTGTGTTGGTAAATTTAATATGAACTATTTCATTTTAGTTGGTGATGGACAAATTAGAATTTTCAATTACTTCAGAGATTGGAAACATCGTTAAAGTAGAAAATTTCATTGATTACTTTGTCGATGTGTATCATGTTGAACCTGAGGTATTCGGTAAAATCAGTCTGTGTGTTATTGAAGCGGTCAACAATGCTATTTTATATGGAAATAAGCTCGATCCTTCAAAGTATGTAAAGTTTTTTGTACGTGAAGACGACGGTAAGCTTTGCGTAACGGTAAAAGATGAAGGAGACGGATTCGATTACAATTATATTCCGGATCCGACCTTGCCGGATAATATCGAGAAAGATGCCGGACGCGGACTTTATTTAATGAAAACCTTGTCAGACGATTTGATTTTTGAAGACAACGGTTCTAAAGTGACATTGGTTTTCAATTTATAAATTGTAATGAGTGAAATTTTCTTTTTTAATGAGGGGTGTGAATTGCCGTTTTTTCTATTGCCGGAAAAGATAAGAAAATGGTTGGATTTAGTCGCTTCCGATTACTCTTGCCGTATAGGAACCATTTCTTTTGTTTTTTGTGATGATTCTTATATTTTGGATGTGAATAGAAAGTATCTGAATCATGACTATTATACGGACGTAATCACCTTTGATTATAGAGAAAATGATATCCTTTCAGGAGACGTTTTTATCAGTTTGGATACCGTACAATCCAATGCTTTGGAATTTAGTACGACTTTTGAAAACGAATTGAATCGTGTTATGGTACATTCGGTTCTTCATTTAATAGGTTTTAAGGATAAAACGGATGAAGATGCTAAATTGATGAGAAAGAACGAAGATCATTGTTTAGGATTGCTTAAAACGCTATAATATGTCGTCTTTATTTCCTCTATATGATGTCATAGTTGTTGGGGCAGGTCATGCCGGATGCGAGGCAGCTTGTGCTGCGGCTAATTTGGGTTCTAAGACGCTACTTATTACATTGGATATGAATAAGATAGCTCAGATGTCATGTAATCCTGCCATCGGAGGTATAGCCAAAGGACAGATTGTTAGGGAGATAGATGCGTTAGGAGGATATACGGGTATAGTAACGGACAGAAGTTCGATTCAATTCAGGATGCTTAATCTTTCGAAAGGTCCTGCCATGTGGAGTCCTCGTGCTCAATGCGATCGAATGTCTTTTTCTCAAAATTGGAGAAGTATAATTGAAAACACGGTTAATTTGGATATTTGGCAAGATCACGTAGAGGAGTTATTGCTGGATTCTAAAGGAAATGTAAATGGTGTAAAGACGGTTTTAGGAGTTTCCTTCTCCGCTGAAAAAGTTATTTTGACCAATGGAACTTTCCTTAACGGCTTGATGCACGTGGGAAGAGTGAATTTTCCCGGTGGAAGAATTTCGGAACAAGCCTCTTTCGGGTTATCCGAGCAATTGAAAAGTTTAGGTTTTACCGTGGGGAGGATGAAAACAGGAACTCCTGTAAGAATAGATGGCCGAAGTGTTGATTTCTCAAAGTTGACACGTCAGGATGGAGATAATGATTTTCATCGATTTTCTTTTCTTCATTTCGATTATGAAAACGAATTGAACAAGCGTCCTTGTTATATCGCTTACACGAATAAGGAAGTACATGATATTTTGCGTACGGGTTTTGACGATAGTCCCTTGTTTAACGGTACGATTAAGAGTATAGGTCCTCGTTATTGCCCTAGTATCGAAACGAAATTGGATACTTTTTTCGATAAAGAGAGTCATCATCTTTTTTTGGAGCCGGAAGGAGAAACGACTACTGAATACTATTTGAATGGTTTCTCTTCTTCTTTGCCTTTGGAGGTACAATTAAAAGCTTTGCGTTCCGTGAAAGGTTTTGAGCATGTGAAAATATTTCGTCCGGGATATGCCATAGAATATGATTATTTTCCGCCGACTCAACTCTTTTCTACCTTGGAGACGAAATTGGTTTCGGGACTCTATTTCGCGGGACAAATTAACGGAACTACCGGTTATGAGGAGGCTGCGGCCCAAGGTTTGATGGCCGGCATAAATGCTCATTTGTCACTTCATGAGAATAGAACTTTCGTGTTGAATCGCGATCAGGCTTATATTGGTGTTTTAATCGATGATTTAGTGACGAAGGGAGTGGATGAACCTTATCGTATGTTTACTTCCAGGGCTGAATATCGTATTCTATTGCGTCAGGACGATGCCGATGTAAGATTGACTCCTTTAGGGTACGACATAGGTTTGGTATCGGAAAAACGAAATCTTGTATTTCGGGACAAAGTAGTAAAAAGAGATCTCTTGTTAGATTTTATTCGAAATTATAGTGTTTCGCCTGATGAAATTAATGGAGTTCTCGATAGTTTGAACTCTTCTCCGATTAAACAAAAAATGAAGTTGATTGACTTGATTTCTCGACCTCAAATCAACTTAATGAAAATTATTGATTTTATACCTTCTTTAAAATCATTAATTTCCGAACAATTTATTAGAGAGGAGATTATTGAGGCTGCTGAAGTTTTAGTGAAGTATTCAGGTTATATAGAGAGAGAAAAATTGATGGCAGACAAATTGAATCGTTTGGAAAATTTGGTTATTGCCGATAAATTTAATTATATGGAGATTGCTGCACTTTCCATTGAAGCCCGTGAAAAGCTTACAAAAATTAAACCCAAAACAATTGGACAGGCTTCTCGTATTACTGGAGTATCTCCTTCCGATATTAATGTTTTACTCATTTTGATGGGAAGATAAAAGGATGTTTCACGTGGAACGTTCAAAATGATGCGAAGGGTTGATAAGGGCTAATCGTTTAAAAATGCATTATGAAAACAATAGAGGGGAATTTAGTAGATGTTGTCAATAGAGAAATTTATCCTTCTACTATAAAAATTTCGGAGCGAAAAATTGTATCCATTGAAAGAAATTCTAATTCCTATGATAGGTATATAATGCCTGGTTTTGTCGATGCCCATGTACATGTTGAAAGTTCTATGCTTTTACCTGTCGAGTTTTCAAATATAGTTACCAGACTCGGTACGGTTGCTATTGTCAATGATCCGCATGAAATAGCAAATGTGTTAGGGATGGAAGGAGTGAAAAAAATGATGGAGAATAGTGAAAAAGCTGCATTGAAATTTTATTACGGAATTCCTTCTTGTGTACCTGCTACACCCTTTGACCGGACTGCAGGAAAAATAGATGCTGAAGATGTTGAGGAGATGGCTGCTACCGGAAAATTTGTGGCATTATCGGAAATGATGAATATACCTGGTGTTTTGAATAATGAACCTGAAGTAATGGCTAAATTGGCTGTTGCGAAAAAATATAATTTAAGAATAGACGGTCATGCACCTGCATTGAGAGGGGACAAACTAAGTTTATATATAGGGCATGGGATAGAGACGGACCATGAGTGTGTGACTTTGGATGAAGCGGAGGAAAAAATCATGAAAGGGATGAAGGTTATTATTCGCGAAGGAAGTGCTGCAAAAAATTATGAAGCACTGAAATCTTTGATCGGAACACGTACGGATGATGTTATGTTTTGTACGGATGATGCCCATCCCGATGATCTTCTTCAGTTCGGGCATATCAATTATATGGTAAAAAAGGCTTTATCGGATGGATTTGGTATTTTTGATGTTTTGCAGGTCGCTTGTTTGAATCCGGTTCGTTTCTACCGTTTGGATGTGGGTACTTTGAATGTAGGAGATAAAGCAGATTTTATTATTACGGATGATTTAGAGAGAATGAATATTATTTCTACTTTTATCGATGGGGAAAATGTTTTTGAAAAGAGATCTTTTTACGGCTTAAAAGAGGAGTGGAATTCATGTAATCTTTTCCATCACGATAGATTAACTATTGCGGATATAGAAACGACATTATCGAATCAAGTGGCGTGTATTAAAATTATGCCGGATGAACTTGTGACTGGTAAAATGATTTTTTCACTTGATAAAATGAATGATAAATTTGAATCTGATCTATCGGCAGATGTTTTGAAGATTGTTTATTTGAATCGTTATTTGAACGGAAAGCCCCAGGTCGGATTCGTTTCAGGATTTGGTATAAAACGAGGTGCTTTTGCTTCTTGTATTTCTCATGATTCGCATAATATAATTGCAATCGGTTGTACGGATGAAGATTTAGTCGCTTCTATTAATGCCGTGATTGAACAAAAAGGAGGTTTATCGATTAAAAACGGCGATAAACTTTTACTTTTACCTTTACCCATAGGGGGAATTATCAGTAATTTATCCTGTGAAGAAGTCGCCGGGCAATACCTGAAATTGAATGACGAGATAAAAACGATGGGGTCTGTTTTGAAATCTCCGTTTATGACCCTTTCCTTTATGTCGTTGATCGTGATTCCTTATTTTAAGATAGGAGAAAAAGGAATGTTTGATTATAATAAGTTCGATTTTGTATAGGAATGATGGAAAACAATCCTCTGAAAGAAAAAGTGAGTAAGTTGCCTACTAACCCTGGGGTTTATCAATTTTTAGATGCCAATGGAATTATTATATATATTGGTAAAGCTAAAAATTTGAAGAACAGGGTTTCATCTTACTTTATCAAAACGAATCAATCATCTAAAACCATGGTTTTAGTGAGAAAGATCCGCGATCTGAGGTATGTAGTCGTTGATAGTGAACAAGATGCACTTCTATTAGAAAATAATTTGATCAAAAAATACAAACCCCGTTATAATATTTTATTGAAGGACGATAAAACTTATCCGTGGATTTGTATAACTAATGAGCCTTTTCCCCGGGTTTTTATTACTCGAAAATTCGTAAGGAACGGTTCGGAATATTTTGGTCCTTATACATCAGCGAAATTCGCTCATACCTTGATTACGCTTATCAAATCACTTTATAAATTGCGTACGTGCAATTTATCTATAAATAAATCAAATATTTACGATGGAAAATATAAAGTTTGTTTGGAGTATCATATAGGAAATTGTTTAGCTCCTTGCGTGGGAAAAGTGTCGGAGGAGGAGTATTTGGATTTCATAGCACAAATTCGTTCCATTCTGAAAGGAAATATCTCTACTGTTTTGGAGGCTATGAATGATAAAATGAAAGAATTTTCTATTTCCATGCAATTTGAAAAAGCCCAGGAGTTGAAAGAGGCAATAGAAGCGCTGAAGACTCATCAGGCGAAATCCACGATTGTGCGCACTTCTATCCATGACATGGATGTTTTTTCTTATATAGAGGAAGATAAATATGCCTATGTAAATTATTTGCGTATCGTACATGGAGCTGTTAATCAGGTTCATACTATTGAATTAGAACGTAAATTGGATGAATCGAAAGAATCTCTTCTTTCTTTTGCCATTCTGGAAATCAGACAGTTGGTCAATAGCCATTCAAAGGAAGTTTTAGTTCCTTTTTATCCTGATGTTTTGATGGATGGAATTACTTATTTTATTCCGCAACGGGGAGAGAAAAAGCAATTATTGGAACTATCGGAACGGAATGCCAAATTCTTTAAGACGGACAGGGAGAGGCAACGGGGGGTTTTTCGAAAGGAGGAGAGTAAATTTACCATACTGAACACGATTAAAACGGAATTGAGATTACCTCGTATTCCGCATCGGATGGAATGTTTCGATAATTCGAACATACAGGGAACCAATCCTGTGGCTTCCTGTGTCGTTTTTATAGACGGTAAACCCGCTAAAAGAGAGTATCGGCATTTTCACGTGAAAACGGTAGAAGGACCGGATGACTTTGCTTCTATGGAGGAGATTATTTATCGGCGATATCACAGGATTTTAGACGAAGGGAAGGAGCTACCGGATTTAATTGTGATCGATGGAGGTAAAGGACAATTGCACGCTGCTTTGAATAGTTTGGAAAAATTAGGTCTTCGGGGACAAATTCCTATTGTAGGGTTGGCAAAACGGATGGAAGAGATATATTATCCCGGGGATACGGACCCCTATCTGCTGGCTAAAAATTCACTTGCCTTAAAAACCTTAATGCATATTCGTGACGAGGCTCATCGTTTTGGTATCACGTTTCATCGAAGGTTAAGGGAAAAAGGGCAGATTAATAGTGTTCTAAGTGAAATTCAAGGTATTGGGGAAAAAACTGAAATTACTTTGTTTCAACATTTCAAAACGATAGATGCAATAGCGAAAGCTCCTTTGGAAAAACTCTCTGAAGTTATTGGGAAAGCAAAGGCTAAAATCGTACGAGATTATTTTAATTCTGTGGTATAAGATAGTGCTTTCATCTGTTTATCAATGATCTAAATAGAATCTATTTTTCGAGAAACTTTTTTGCGGTTAAAAACGAATACCATGAACAGGGTATGAAAATACCTTGTTTATGTGATTTTTATTTGTAAAATAAACATTTAGTTTTGATACGACTTAATTAGACAGGTAATATGGGAAAAATAGCAAAACAATTAACGGATTTGGTAGGACATACTCCTTTGTTGGAATTATCTAATTTCAATCGGGATAAAAAATTGAAAGCTATAATTATAGCTAAGTTGGAGTACTTTAATCCTGCCGGGAGCGTGAAAGATCGTATAGCTTTGGCAATGATCGAGGATGCGGAACGGTCAGGCCTATTGAAACCGGGTTCGGAAATTATTGAGCCTACGAGCGGAAATACCGGAGTCGGATTGGCCATGGTTGCCGCCTCCAGAGGTTATAGGCTTACTTTGACGATGCCGGAGACGATGAGTATGGAGCGGAGAAATTTACTGAAGGCTTTAGGGGCGAATTTGGTGTTGACTCCGGGTTCTGAAGGTATGCGGGGGGCTATTGCCAAGGCGGAGGAGTTACAGCAGGCAAATCCGAATTCTACCATATTGCAGCAGTTTGAAAATCCTGCAAATCCTGCCATTCATGAACGGACTACGGCAGAAGAGATTTGGGAAGATACGGATGGTAGCGTGGATATTTTTATTGCCGGAGTGGGAACCGGAGGTACTATCACGGGGGTCGGTCGTCGCTTGAAGCAATTGAAGCCCGGAATAAAAATTATTGCCGTGGAGCCGAGTGATTCCCCTGTGTTATCCGGAGGAGTAGCCGGTCCTCATCAAATCCAGGGAATCGGTGCCGGATTTATTCCCGGAGTTTTTTCAAATGAGATAGTGGATAGTATCGTACAGGTTGAAACGGAAAAGGCTTTTGAAACGGCTCGGGAATTGGCTAAAACGGAAGGCGTATTGACCGGAATCTCTTCCGGGGCGGCTTTGCATGCGGCTGTTATGGTTGCGAGACATCCCGATAATCAAGGAAAACATATAGTGGTATTATTACCGGATACCGGAGAAAGATATCTTTCGACGCCTTTGTATAATTATCAATAAATATGAAACGAGCCGATACTTTCGATATCTTGCAAAAAAGCGTGGAAAAACTTTCTCTTCCATCGGGAGAAGACGAATATATATTGCAACACGAGATGCCGCTTCCTTCTATCGAAAAATTGAAAGAGGTGGTCGATTTGCTGCGTTCTGTCATTTTCTACGGTTACTACGGTGAACCCTGTGTACATCCGGAGACTATTCGATATCATATAGGAGTGAAAATGGAGCGTTTATACCATTTGTTGTCCGAGCAAATTTTATATGGGAGTTGTTTTAATATTCAGGGGCATTGCAGTGCTTCGTCCGAGTGTGCCGAGGATTTGGCCTTGCTGTTCATTAATCGGATACCGGAGATAAAACGTGTATTGCACACGGATGTCCGGGCGATTTTAGAAGGAGATCCGGCAGCTAAAAGTTACGGAGAGGTTATCTTTTGTTATCCGGCTGTACGAGCCTTGCTAAATCATCGGGTGGCTCACGAATTATTACTGTTGGGAGTTCCGATATTGCCGCGTATTATTTCTGAGATGGCTCATTCCGAGACAGGTATAGATATACATCCCGGTGCGAAAATCGGAGAATCCTTTAGCATCGATCACGGAACCGGAGTTGTCATCGGAGAAACTTGTATTATCGGTGACCGGGTTCGTTTGTATCAGGGAGTTACTCTCGGTGCCAAACGTTTTGTATTGGACGAAAAAGGAAGTCCCATGAATGTTCCCCGTCATCCGATTCTGGAAGATAACGTGGTGGTTTATGCCAACACGAGTATTTTAGGGAGAGTGACGATTGGTAAAGATTCCGTTATAGGTGGTAACGTTTGGTTAACGGTTAGCGTTCCGCCCGGTTCTCATGTTTTACAGCAGAAAGCATTGTCCAATACTTTTTCCGATGGTCTCGGTATTTAACTTAAGTAGTCGTCGGGGTTAACAAGGCGAGTACGTATCGCGTATTTTGTAGCTTCATAGGCATTGCGTACTCCTATTTTTCTGAAGATATTTTTCCGATGAGTCAGGATCGTGTGAAAACTCAGTTTCCGTCCATGTGCAATCTCTTTCGTTGTCTTACCGGAAGCAATTTCTTTAAGAATGTCCTTTTCCGTGGGAGTAAGTTTATTTTGTATTTGGAGACCGGAGCTCTTTATCGTAAGTAATTTGTTGCATATACGATTGCATATGAAACGTTCTCCGCATGTTGAACATTTTAAAGCACAGGTAATCTCTTCATTGGAACAGCTTTTCAAAATAGCGCTGAAAGAGTGGGTGCTGAAAAGCAATTTATTCAAAATATCGTCGCTTAAATTTTCTGAAAATAGGATCCATTTGGCTTGTTGAAAACGTTCTTTTATTTTCAGCAGTTCATTTATATCGACGAAATCGAATAACATATAGTCTATAATTACGACGGCCTCTGGATCAGAGGTAAGCCGTTGAATCAATTCTTCTTTGTTTTTTACTTCTGAAATGGTTTTAAATCCTTTCAGCTTTTGTGATAAAAAGAGAAGTCCTGCTTTGGTAATATCTTGTAAGTCTGCTATGATTAATTCGCTCATGGAAAAAATTCAATCCGTTTATTCATTCATGATCTCAGTCTGTCTGTCTATGGATGCCTGATGGATGGCTTTAAATACTTTTTCAACCAACTCCCTGTTTAATCCGAGCTGTTTAGCTTCTGCCGTGACTCGGTTCAATATCTTTTCCCATCGGTCGGGTTGTAAGATCGTGATATTATTCTGTTTTTTGTACTGTCCGATATCTTCTATTATTTTCATTCGGTTGGCTAATGTCTCCAATACCATGTTATCTAAATTATCTATCTTTTCTCGAAGTTCTTCGATCATAAGTTGACAGTTGGAATCCAGGGATTGTTCCGTCCTGATAATTAGATTCGATAAAATGTGTTTAAGCGTTTGCGGTGTAACTTGTTGTTCTGAATCACTTAATGCTGAGGCGGGACAAATATGAGATTCGATAATTAAGCCGTCAAATCCGAGATCCATGGATTTTTGGGCTATTTCCTGGAGGTATTCGGAATGTCCGCCGATATGACTGGGATCACAAAATAGGGGTAGATTTTTAATTCTTCGTTTTAATTCGATCGGGATCTGCCATTGCGGAGGATTCCGGTAGATTAAATTATTATACGAGGAAAATCCCCGGTGGATAGCTCCCAATCGAGTTAAACCACATAGGTTCAGACGTTCGAAAGCCCCGATCCATAACTCGATATCCGGATTTATCGGATTTTTTATTAATATGGGAATATCCACTCCTTTTAATGCTTCTGCAATCTCCTGGACGGCAAAAGGGTTAGCCGTCGTCCGCGCTCCTATCCATAACAAATCGATACCGGCAGAGAGAGCCATCTCCACGTGGTGGCCATTGGCAACCTCCGTCGAGACCTTCATGTTCAACTCTTCCTGAACGCGTTTTAACCAGGAGAGCCCTTTGCTTCCGACTCCTTCGAAGGAATTGGGACGCGTACGCGGTTTCCAAAGGCCGGCCCGTAAAGTGTCGATGCCGTTATTTTTTAATTCTTGTGCCGTTTGGAATAGTTGAAATTCGCTTTCCGCGCTGCAAGGACCTGCGATAATCAATGGCCGACGGGTATCGGAGAAAAAATTCCATTCCGTGTATGGATATATATCCGGTTTGGACAACATACTATAATTATTTTGTAATCAATGTTTTGTATATCAGATGTATTTGATTTTATTCGTTAGAAAGAAATCTTTCAAAGATATTCTTTTCTTTTTTAATAGACGCCTAATTGCATATTATTTCTAACTTTGTGAAAACTAATTTGAAAAGGGAAAACGATGATAAATGAGGAAAAAAGGTTGTATTTGTTGGATGCTTACGCGTTGATTTACCGCTCGTATTATGCGTTTATCAATAATCCGAGGATTACAACGACGGGGATAAATACTTCGGCAACTTTTGGTTTTTGTAATTTTCTGCTGGAACTTTTGGAAGAAGAAAAACCGACTCATTTGGCTGTTGTTTTTGATCCGGAAGGACCCACATTTCGGCATGAAATGTATCCTCAATATAAGGCCCAGCGTCCTCCCATGCCGGAAGATTTGAAGAAATCCGTTCCCTATATAAAGAGAATAATTCAAGGATTAGGGATCAATTTGATTGCCGTGGACGGTTTTGAGGCGGATGATGTTATCGGAACCTTGGCTAAAATCGGAGAGAAAGAAAACTTTCAAGTCTACATGATCACTCCGGATAAAGATTATGCCCAGTTGGTGAGCGAGCGGGTGTTTATGTATAAGCCGGGACGGGCTGGAAATAAGTCGGAAGTGTGGGGGATTGCGGAAGTTCTGGATCACTTTGGAATAGAGCGGGTGGAACAAGTCATTGATATTTTGGGATTGATGGGGGATTCTGCCGATAATGTTCCGGGATGTTCCGGGGTAGGACCGAAAAGCGCTTCTTCTTTGATTTATAAATACGGGAGTATCGAAGGTATATACCAGCATATAGATGAGCTGAAAGGGAAACAAAAAGAAAATTTATTGGCTTGTCAACCCACGGTATTTTTATCGAAAGAGTTGGTAACGATCAATAGCGAGGTTCCGGTAAATATCTCTATACAAGATTTAATTCGGACGGAGATAAAAGAAGAAGTGTTGGAACCGATATTTAAAGAGCTGGAGCTTTTTTCCTTGTCTAAACGGATATTTTCGATCGAGCACACTGAAGTTTCGGTTGAATCTTTGCACGAGGAAGAGGTTTCTTATCAGGAAATTCAAAGCGAAAGAGAGTTGAATGAAATGATCGGGATATTGGAAGAGTCCTCGGAATATGTTTTGCATTCAGTATTCGGGGATGGAACCCTCTATAACTCTTATCCGACTTATCTCGCTTTTTCTGTTCGGGCTAATCGGATGCGTTATCTGCGATTGCCCTTAGAAAAAGAAGCTGCCGAGAAAATGGTCGGAAGGTTGAGATCCGTCTTTGAAAATCCGGATAAGATGTTGATTTCTAATGATGTGAAAAATGATATCATCTGGTTACGTCGGGCAGGAATTGAAATTAAGAATCGGATTTTTGATATAAAGATCGCGCATTACGTGTTGCAGCCGGATAGCTCGCACGAGTTGGAACGCATCGCCCTGGAGTTACTGAATTATCGGTTGGTTAAGGGAGATGACGGCAATAGTCAGCAGCTTACGTTGTCTTTTGAAGATGATTCCATTAAGAATAAGGATTTTGAAGAGAGGACCGATATTCTTTTCCGGTTGAAAGGGAAACTCAAAGAGGCCTTGGAACAGGTCGGCTTATATACTCTTTTCGAGCAGTTGGAGATGCCATTGGTTTTTGTTTTGGCGGACATGGAGTATGAAGGTGTTGCTATCGACAAGGAGGCATTGAAAGAGTTGTCCGAGGAGTTGAAATTAAAGATTGCAGAGTCCGAAAAGGTTATTTATAAAATGGCGGGAAAAGAGTTTAACATCAGTTCGCCTAAACAATTGGGTGAGGTGTTGTTCGACGATATGAATATCGGGGGGACGAATAAAAAGACCAAGACGGGTCAGTATAGCACTTCCGAACAGGTTTTATCCAAGTTGGAGGGTGAACATCCGATCATTGAACATATATTGATCTACCGTGGATTGAAGAAATTATTAACCACTTATGCAGAGGCTTTGCCTACCTATGTTGATCCGGGTACCGGTAAAATTCATACGCGTTTTAATCAGGCAGAAGCGGCTACCGGTCGCTTAAGTAGTTTGAATCCCAATTTGCAGAATATTCCCGTTCGGACAGAAGAGGGGAGGAATATCCGGAAAGCTTTTATTACCGGGGATCCTGATTATTGCTTCTTTTCTGCCGATTATTCACAGGTGGAGCTTCGATTAATGGCTCATTTGAGCGGAACGAAAGAGTTGATAGATGCTTTTTTGAACGGGGAAGATGTGCATGCAGAAACGGCCGCAAAGATTTATCATGTACCTTTGAACGAGGTTACGCCGGAAATGAGGCGTCGGGCTAAGACGGCGAATTTCGGAATTATTTACGGAATTTCGGCTTGGGGATTGGCCGAGCGATTGAAGATCCCGCGAAAAGAAGGGAAAGAGTTGATAGACGGTTATTTTAATCTTTATCCCGGAGTGAAACAGTATATGGAGAAATCCGTCGAAAAGGCCAGGAAACAAGGATATGTGGAAACCATCATGGGAAGGCGGCGTTATTTAAGGGATATCAATTCCAGGAATGCTGTCGTTCGCGGGGTAGCGGAACGGAACGCCGTAAATGCTCCGATTCAAGGATCTGCTGCCGATATCATTAAAAAAGCGATGATCTGTATCCATCAGGAGATCGCAAGGAGAGGGTTAAAGTCCAAAATGATATTGCAGGTACATGACGAATTGAATTTTAAATGTCATAGGGAAGAGTTGGAAGAGTTAAAAGGATTGGTCGTGGATTGTATGGAAAATGTGATTAAACTTGCCGTACCCTTGACCGTAAGTACCGGATACGGGAAAAACTGGTATGAAGCCCATTAATATTGTGTATAAATAATGTTATTCATGCGTGGAGAACAAGTTGATACGTTGCATTTGCCATTAACAGGAACATCGGCAGATTCTGTTATTCGGCCTGTTTCTCTTTTTGAAAAAAAGGTATCTGTAAGGGAAGAATTTCTGTTTGACACCATTGCATCCTCAACAGCTCCTATCGGTTCATGGAAGGATGTTCCCTTGAAAGGACAACAAGATGTGGATTTTATGTCCGGGGTATTGTTGTATACGATTATCTTTTTAGGACTGTTGGCGTTTATCCGATTGAGAGGGAAAGGGCTGTTCTCCGGTTTATTCGGTTTCTTTTTTAAACAGAAAAACCAGGAGAAAGTATACACGGAAGGACTTCGTCCCAATTATTTTTTTCTGTTTATAACGTTTTGTCTTTCTGCTTCCGTTCTTTCTATATTTTTGGTTTACCTGATCAATGGCGATTTTATTTTTGACGACTCTGTTCTTGTTTTTGCTTTCCTTGCGGGATATCATTTGCTCTTGATCGGTTTTATTCGTCTTTTGGGGTGGACGTTTAATGCTCGTTATTGTGCCAAAGAGATGGTTACAAACTTGTGGGTTTACAATACGGTGATTGGATTAATGATTTCTCCTTTTGTTATCGCGTTGTTTTATGTCCGTCCGACTTCCGTTCAGCCGTTGATTTATTTTATTTTTACCATATTTTCTATCTATTTGATTTTTAGATTTATAAGATTGATTAAAATATTATTTGAATATAGAGTTTCAATTTTATATATGATTTTGTACCTTTGTGCGCTCGAAATACTGCCATTTCTTGTAATATACAAGATGTTGGAAGAGATAATTGAAGCAAGTGTTAATTAAAAACATACAGCATTGAGGATCAAGAAAATATTAGTTTCGCAGCCTAAGCCAACAACAGAAAAATCTCCCTATTTTGATTTGGCTGAGGAGTATGGTTTGAAATTAGAGTTCAAATCTTTTATTAAAGTGGAGGGTGTCTCCGGGAAAGAATTTCGGCAACAACGAATCAATATACTTGACTATACGGCCATTGTTTTTACAAGTCGAACGGCTATTGATCATTTTTTTAGGATTTGTAACGAGTTGAGAGTTGTCGTACCGGACACGATGAAATATTTTTGTATTTCCGAGTCAGTGGCTTTCTACTTGCAGAAGTATATCGTATATCGGAAAAGAAAGATTTTCTATGGCGATAAAAAAGTAGAGGATATGACCAAGGTTTTGTTGAAGCATAAGACAGAGCATTTTTTTGTTCCTCTCTCCGATGTGCATAAAGAAAACGTGCCGGGATTGTTAGACGAATTGCATTTAAAATACACGAAGGCTGTTTTATATAAAACGGTAGCGAATGATCTCGTGGATGAAATTCCTGATTTGAAGGAGTTCGATATTATTGTATTTTACACTCCGGCGGGAATAAAATCTTTATTTCAAAACTACCCGAATTTCGAACAGGGTACGACAGTGATTGCCGCTTTCGGCCCGGCGACAGCAGAAGCAGTGGAAGAAGCGGGTTTGAGGTTGGATATTAAGGCGCCCACGGAAAAGGCGCCATCCATGACGATGGCTTTGGAACAGTTCATTAAGGCTTATAATAAAGAGAATAAGAAGTGATAAAATGGACATCGGACGATGTCCATTTTTATTCTGTTTGTGATCATGAATCGAGAGACAATAGGATATACGTTTTGTAAGGCCGAGCGTTTGTGTAGTAGAAGTCGTTTTGAGCGTCTCCTATCGTCGGGTTTTAGCTTTATCTCTTATCCTTTGCGGGTGATTGTATACGTGTCGGAACGAGAGGAAGAGGAATTTCCTGCCCGGATGGCTATCAGTGTTTCTAAAAAACGTTTTAAGAGAGCGGTAAAGCGTAACCGGGTAAAACGTTTGGTACGGGAAGCCTATCGATTGAACAAGTTTCGTCTGTATGGAAATATTCCGGAGAACGAAACATGGAATATGTTATTTATTTATCTGAATGATTCGATTGTGAAGTACGATAAAATTGAAAAAGCAATAACAGGTGCCTTTAAGAAAATGGAAACTCATATTAAAAAGGATCGTGATAGGAATGTTGTTGATACCCCTTAGGTTTTATCAGCATTGTTTATCGCCTTTAAAGCCTCCCACTTGTCGTTATACGCCCACGTGTTCCCAATACGCGATAGAGGCCATACGAAAGCATGGCCCTGTAAAAGGACTGTGGTTGGCCGTCAAACGGATAGGTTCCTGCCATCCTTGGGGTGGTTCGGGATACGATCCTGTCCCGTGAATTTGTAATATTCCGGAATATGTATTATTTTCGTTCTTATGTAATAAACTAAGGTTATGAATAGAAGTACGCGTATCGTCCTGAGCATTCTCGGTGTTTTCATCTTGGCATTGGGAATTTTAAGTTTAAAGGAAGATGAAAAACGTTTTGAAGTCAGTAAAGGTTTAAATATTTTCGCGACCCTTTTTCGGGATGTGAACCTTTTCTATGTCGATGAGATAGAACCGGAAAAATTAGTACAGACTGGAATTGATGCCATGCTGAAATCGCTGGATCCTTATACGGTCTATTATCCGGAATCGAAGATGGATGAATTCAAGATGATGACAACGGGAGCTTACGCGGGTATCGGTTCGGTTATCAGTATGAAAGACGACTATGTGGTGATTCGGGAGCCTTATCGGAATTCCCCGGCCGATAGAGCCGGACTCCTGCCGGGTGACTTGATTCTTGCCATAGACGGGATGGATATGAAAGGGAAAAATACGGAATTTGTCAGTCAGCATCTGAAAGGGCAACCGGGAAAAGAGGTTACGATAAAGATAAAGCGCTTGGGAGAGGAGAAGCCTATGGAGGTGAAGGTGGTCCGGGAAAACGTTCAGTTACCGAGTGTTCCTTATTACGGTATGTTCGACGATAAGATCGGTTATATCTATTTTACCGGCTTTACGGATAAGTCGGCGGAAGATGTGCGTCGGGCTATCATGGATTTGAAACAGCAGGGGGCGGAGTCTTTGATTTTGGATCTGCGTGGGAACGGCGGAGGTTTGTTGGATCAGGCTGTGGAAATAGCTAACTATTTTTTACCTCGCAACACATTGGTAGTTAATACGAAAGGAAAGATAAAACAATGGGATAAGGAGTATTTTACTTCCAATAATCCGATCGTCCCCGATATGAAACTGGCCGTTTTAATCGACCGTTCTTCTGCGTCCGCTTCTGAAATTCTTTCCGGTTCTTTACAGGATTACGACCGGGCCGTGATTATTGGAGAACGTTCTTTCGGTAAAGGATTGGTTCAGACGACCCGTGATTTGGTATATAATACGAAATTGAAGGTAACCACGGCGAAATATTATATCCCGAGCGGCCGTTGCATACAGGCCGTGGATTACGCTCACCGGAATCCGGACGGAAGCGTGGGCGCCATACCGGATTCTTTGATTACGGCTTTTAAAACGAAAGCTGGACGTACCGTGTATGATGGGGGAGGTATTGCTCCGGATGTAAAAATAGAACCGGAAAAATACGCTAAAATTACGCAGGAATTGGTAATAAAGGATATGATTTTTGATTTTGTCAATCAGTATGCCTTAACGCATCCTTCCCTACCTGCTCCGGCTACCTTTGAGTTGACGGATGACATCTATAATGACTTTAAAAAGTATTTGAAAGAGCATCGGTTTGAATATGAAACGGCATCGCAAACGGCTTTGGATAAGTTGGTCGAAACGGCTAAGTCCGAAAAATATTATGATCAGGTAAAAGGTCATATAGATCGTTTAAAAGCCGAGTTGGGTCACTCCATCGACCGGGATCTGGATTTGTTCCGGAAAGAGATCGGCGAGATCCTTTCCGACCAACTGATGGGACGGTATTATATGCAGGATGGAGTGGTTGAATACCGGATGAGACATGACCGGGATGTGGCCAAAGCTGTCGAAGTGCTTTCCAATGAGGAGGAGTACCGGAAAATTTTAAAATAAAAGTAGGCAGTAGTTTTTGATTTTTCAAAAAACTACTATATTTGCAGCGCAATTGCCCTATGGTGTAATGGTAGCACTCCAGATTCTGGTTCTGTCTGTCTGGGTTCGAGTCCTAGTGGGGCAACAAGCTGAAAAATATCCCTTGTAACGTTTAAGTTAGAAGGGATATTTTTTTAATAGGATGGGGGGAGCGTTTTTATAAATAGTTTAATCGATACGTCTCTTTTGAATAACATCGAACCCTTCACTCGCTTGTCCGTAACCGAATATAAGTCTGATCCTTCTATTTTTGATCGTACTGTTTTTTTCCGTGTTAATATGAATATTGTTATCTTTTATAAAGACGGTAAACCAATCTCCCGTTATTGTATCGTTATTATGCTTAACTTCATAGATTGTAATAGAATCAGCTATAGGATAATCACAAAGACGATAAAAAATACAGCTTCATTGTGTCGTATCGATTCGACGGTGGTAAAACAAAAAAGAGGGTATGAAAATAAAAGCGCTGTCCGTCCGGGACAGCGCTTTTATTTTATATATGGTCTTAGGGCCGATTGTTATTCCGACACCAAAACGGTTTTACCTTGTTTGAAGAAGATATCTTTCGGTATTCCGGCTCCGGCGATTTTATCCAAATCTTTTTGGAGGGATGGAGGGATAACTCCTTTGGCTGCAATCAAGGCTTGTGCGCCGGCGATGTCTCCGTTACCTTGCAAGGTAATGTATTCCCCGGCGATAACGCCGATGTCTTTTTTCATTTTTTCAAAATCGATGGTATAGTATCCGGTCGTTTCGTCTTTCGTGATGGCTCCGCTTTCCATGAAATGGTTAAATTGAAGCATGTTGGCTTTCCCGTGTGCGCTGGCTGCACCGAACCGCACGGATCTGAAAATGCCGGCCACGAAAGTAACGTAGTTGTCCATCAAATCTTTGTCTTTCAGAATGCCCCAATCGGCTAACTGAGTGAGGCAATACAACCCGAGGATATCGGCTTTGGCCTCTTCGATTGAAGTATAAGTATTTTGTAAAGCGGAGCGAACCTCCTGCTTATCCTTGATCGTGTAATTGACGCCGAGACCGTGTGCCACTTCATGGAACATGGTGTTTTCAAAGAAGGCATCTCCTTTCACGTGTTTTTGTTGTTCCGGAGTGATCACTAATTTGGAAATAGGAACCACCATCGTCTGGAATTTGGCATCCATCGAGTTCTTGAGCTGCAATTTGCGACTTCCTTTGGCAGCGTGTACTCTCGGATCGTTCGGAAGGTTGATGGCTATATTTTTACTGCCGGCATTGCAATCTCCGGCATAATAAATTACGTCGTAAGCGTTTAAATCGGCGTTGGCATTGGCCTTCTCCTGTTTATAAGCGGACGGTACCGGAAGATTTTCTTGTAATTTGGGTAAATATTGGGCGTATAAGGAGAGCTTTTTACTCCACTCTTTGTCTTTGACTAAAATCTGACCGGAATGTGAAGCCTTGTAACCGAAAAGTTGGTCTTCATAGGTTTCGATCGGACCTACTACAAAATCTAAGGTGTTGTTTTGCATATCCATCCACGCTAAATCGCTGGCGAGATAATCGTCTGTCAAAAGAGCCTGGGAGCGTAGTTCCAAATACTTTTTCAATCCCGGATCTTCTGCTAATTCCGCGGCTTGTTTTAGTAATTCCGCGGCTTTAGCCGTCTCTTCGGGATAAGCCTTGTGGAACGGCACGACAATCAGCTGGCCGGAAGTATCCCGTCTGATAACGCTGTACCAATCGGTTTTCCGTGGATCTTTCAATGCCTGGAACTCCTCTTTGGTCATGTCGGCCGGGTAGAAATTGGCTCCTAAAGGTTTAGGGCCTACACCTTCGATAAAAGGTTTATTGTCGTTTAATCGATCCCATGGTCCGTAGTTGATTTTGATATATTTCTGTGCATAGGGATCCGGGTTTTGAGCGAGTAATTCTTCTTTATCTCCATAAGCATTTTGCCAGAAAATCTCTTCCATGATGTCCGCGACCTCGATAAGGATGGGGAGCATTTTTTTCTCGTTTTCGGTTAGCTTACTCATGTCTGTCGTGAGTGTAAACTCGGCGTATTGGTCGGCAAGCGGCTTATAAGGGCTTTCTTTGGTCTCCTTTTTGGCCTCTTTACAAGAGAACGCAAAAGAACCTAAAAGTAAAAATAGGAATAGTTTTCTCATTTTGGGTAGTGTTTTTAAGTTATGCCGGCGAATTTATAAAAAGGAGGGGATTATTTGTTATAAAACGAGAAAAAATTGCTGTTTGCAAAAGAACAATAAAGGATTATCGAAAAGGCTCCTTTTCAATTTGTCCTCTTTTTCATCCGCATTCGGGCTTGAATAGAATCTCACGCGGGAGTTCTACCGAACTGAGTGGGAAAACAGAGTTGTTTCCAGTCGTTGCCGATTACCGGATAGAATAACAGGTCAGAATGTGATGCCTATCCCTATGCTATATGGATGTAGTTCCGGTCCTTTATTGGTTTTAAACATCCGGTTCAGGGAATAATTTCCCCATACGGCCAGATGTCCGTATCCGGCACGAAGAGTGGCATCGACCTTGACCGGGGTCATACTGAAATTCCCGGAATCTTTTAGACGGCGTTTTTTTCCGTCCTCTTTTTTATAGACGACCTTTGTTTTCGTGTGTAACCTCAGACCTCCCGTAAATCCTCCCGATACAAAGGCTTTGATTCTACTCTTACCGGGAAATTGGACTTCGACCAGCAAAGGAATGGTAAGATATAGGTTTTTGAAAGAGCTTTTTTTCACATGCAAATCGGTTAACGGATCGTCATGAATTACTCCGTGTTCATCCTTTACGATCGTATTTTTATGTTTGAAACGAAAACGTTGATACTCCAGGCCGAGTCCGGTTACCAACCCGATGGTGTTGGACGGATTCAGGCGTATGCCTTTCTGGATTAAATTGAATTGCATGACCCATGAATTCCCCTTGTCCAATTCCATGTAAGCGGTTCCTCCGAGTTGGATGTAGTTTGTATTGTCGAAATTGATGAAGCCGAAGAAGAAACCGCTCCAATGACCTTTAAAATAAAGGAAATTGTTGTTTTGATAAGAGTGACGGTGTAACGGATCGCTTAATATTTCCGTCGGGTTGGCTCTTCTTTTTTCTCTTTTTTCCTGTAAATAGATTTGTTTGAATTCCCCTTTCGTCGTATCTGATTTTGTTTTTTGAGCCCATACGGGACAAGCGATTAGGAGAATCGTAAAAAGAAGTATTGTTTTCATGGTGATGAAGATAGTTTATATTGCTGTATTTTTCGTTTTATCTTATATAAAGGTTACGGTTTCGGATTGAAGGAGACAGAATGAAAAAATTTTTCTTTTTGTATGAGAATTTCATTCAAAAGTTTCGATTTTCCCCCGATGACGATTTGGTACATGCAATTATTTCTGAATATAAACCGTTTATAATAGATCATGTTATCTTTGTCTTTCGTTATAGTATAACAGATTTCTTTTATCTCCATATCTTTATGCGGGATGTTTTTTTCTTCTTTGAGGACGGCCGATTCCACTGTCAGGGTCTCTTTTTTCATTTGTTGGTACAATTGCGCTACGGTAAGGTCTTTGAATGTCCCTTTTTCCGTATTCAATTTCGTACATACGACGCCGAATACACAGGTTAGATTTTTGGTTTGGAAAATCCATGATTGAGCACCTTCGATCTCTTTTTTTAAACGTTGGGCATGATTGGGAAATAGAAACGAGAGGTGATCCGGACCTTTGACCCGTATCCATTCGTCACTTGGTGAACTAAAAGTGAGCAGGCCTGCCAAAACAAGGTGAAGTATATGCATATGAATCATTTTATTTTGAAAGTTAAAGATATTAATTATTATTTTTGTGGCCAAACTTATAAATAAGAGATCTCTAAAATTACCTATATCTTATGATTATTGGAGGAAAAAACGTGGGAGAAAGGCCATTGATATTGGCACCGATGGAGGAGGTTACTAATCCTCCCTTCCGTAAATTTTGTAAGCGTTATGGTGCAGACTGGCTGTATTCCGAGTTCGTTTCTGCGGATGCTTTAGTACGTTCCGTGAATAAGACCGTGAAAAAGTTGACGATAGAGGATAGTGAACGACCGGTAACCATACAGATTTACGGACGCTTTATCGAATCGATGGTAGAAGCGGCTAAGATCGTAGAGACCGTGCGACCGGATTTCATCGATATTAATTTTGGGTGTCCGGTGAAACGGGTAGCTGCAAAGGGTGCGGGAGCAGGTATGCTCAGGGATATCCCCTTAATGGTTGAAATGACGCGGCAGATCGTTCGGGCTGTAAATATTCCGGTGACGGTAAAAACCCGTTTGGGATGGGATTGCGATCATATTATGATCGATGAGGTGGCAGAGCGGTTGCAGGATGTCGGAATCAGTGCTTTGGCCATTCACGGAAGAACCCGTTCCCAGATGTACAAGGGAGAGGCTGACTGGGAACCTATCGCCCGGGTTAAAAGTAATCCCCGGATAAGAATTCCCGTTATTGGAAATGGGGATATAGATTCTCCTCGGAAGGTAAAGGAGGCCTTTGAGCGATATGGTGTCGATGGCGTGATGATTGGTCGGGCTGCGATCGGAAAACCTTGGATCTTCAAACAGATAAAACATTATCTCTCCACTGGTGAAGTGCTGCCCGAACTGACGGTAGCAGAACAGATCGATATCATTAAAGAGCAGATACTCTTATCTATGGAGTGGCTGGATGAGGTTCGCGGATTGTTTCACATGCGCCGTCACATGGCTTGTATGTTTAAGGGCTTGTCTCATTTCAGAGATTTAAGGATAGAGATGCTACAAGCCCCTAATATAAAAGTTTTGTGGGAGGTTTTTGACCGGATCAAGGAGAGATATGGCTCCGGAGTATTAAATGGAGAGAATTCCGTAAACGAGGGCGGCGATTCCACACCCAATTAAAGGTCCGAAAACGGGAATCCACGCGTAGTCCCAATGGCTGCTGCCTTTTCCGGAAATGGGCAGGACGGCATGCATGATTCTGGGAGCGAGATCCCGTGCCGGATTGATTGCATACCCGGTGACTCCTCCTAACGAAAGGCCGATAGCCCATACGATGAAAGCCACGGGGATGGCACCGATAGAGCCTAAGCCGATGGGTGCGGTCGTATCCACGTCGGCAATGAGTTCTGCCCCGGTGATATAAAAGACGGAAAACATCAGGACGAAAGTTCCGATTATTTCACAAGAAAGATTGATGATGTTATGCCGTATTTCCGGAGCCGTACAGAATACGCCTAATTTTGTACTCGGATTATCCGTCGCATTAAAGTGATCGTAATAGATAATCCAGACAAGCAGGGCTCCCAGGGCGGCTCCGATCATTTGGGCGATGATGTAGAACGGTACGTCGCTCCAGGGAAATTTTTCCGTGATGGCGAAACCGATTGTGATGGCCGGATTCAGATGAGCCCCGCTATACGGCCCTGCAATTACTACTCCGGCAAATACGGCTAATGCCCAAGCCGTGGTAATCGTGATCCATCCCGCACCGAATCCTTTGGTTTTATTCAATACCACGTTGGCAACCACTCCATCCCCGAGGAGAATCATGACCATTGTTCCGATAAGTTCAGCTGTAAAAGGAGACATGATGATATAATTTTAAATTGAAAATAACGGTTGTAAGTGTTGGATGTAAAGGATATCGAAAGAATTCAGTGATTCAAATGAATCGCCCAATCGTGAAATCACGTAATCACCTCGGATCGGATTTTATGTTACTCTTCCCAGTCGCGTACCCGTTCCACGGCTTTATGCCACATGTGTAAAAGTTGTTTCACATGTTCGTCGGTATCCTGAGGTTCGAAAACCCGGTCGATGCTCCATTGTTCCTGAAGCTCTTCCGTACTTTCCCAGTACCCGGTTGCCAATCCTGCTAAATAGGCGGCTCCGAGGGCTGTCGTTTCCAATACCTTCGGGCGTACGACTTTAGCTTTGCAGATATTACTTTGGAATTGCATAAGAAAGTTGTTGGCTACGGCTCCTCCGTCGACTCTTAATTCCGGAGAGGCTTGTTTCATGTCGTGTTCCATGGCCTGGATCACGTCATATACTTCGAAAGCAATTCCTTCCAAGGCAGCTCTTGCGATATGTTCCGGCGTGGTTCCCCGGGTAATGCCTATAATACCCCCTCGGGCATATTGGTCCCAGTAAGGAGCTCCCAAGCCTGTCAGGGCCGGAACGAAATATACGCCTCCGTTATCGGATAGTGAACTTGCCATAGGCTCGCTGACAGAGGCCGTGGAGATGAGCTTAACTCCGTCTCTCAGCCATTGGATGACTGCACCTCCCACGAAAACACTGCCTTCAAGGGCATAGGTAACTTCTCCTTTAATTTTCCAGGCGATCGTGTTCAATAGGTTATTTTTTGATTTGACCACTTTGTTCCCTGTGTTCATTACCATAAAGCATCCCGTTCCGTATGTCGTTTTCGTCATTCCCGGGGAGAGACAAAGTTGGCCGAAAAGAGCAGCCTGTTGATCTCCGGCAATTCCGGCAATCGGTATTTTGGTGGAGAACAAGGTCGTTGCCGTTTCGGAATAGATCTCGCTGCTGGCTTTTACTTCCGGTAACAGGGATTCGGGAATATGAAACAGCTCCAATAGCTCTTTATCCCATTGTAGCGTGTGAATATTGAATAACATGGTCCGGGAAGCATTACTGACATCGGTAACATGGACTTTCCCTTGGGTAAATTTCCAGACAAGCCAGCTGTCGACCGTGCCGAAACAAAGTTTCCCTTTCTCTGCGCGTTCCCGTGCTCCTTCGACATTGTCTAATATCCATTTGATTTTTGTAGCGGAAAAATAAGCGTCTATGATTAAACCTGTTTTTTCCCGGATCATATCGCCGTATCCGTTTTCCTGCAATTCCTTGCAAATATCGGCCGTCCGCCGGTCTTGCCATACGATGGCCCGGTAAACGGGAATGGAGGTCTCGCGATCCCATATGATCGTGGTTTCCCGTTGGTTGGTGATCCCGATACAGGCAATATCCAAGCCTGTCAGGTTACCTTTGGCGATCACCTCGGCCGCAACCGAAGATTGGGAGTACCAGATCTCCGAGGGATCGTGTTCCACCCATCCGGGACGGGGGAAATGTTGTTCTATCGGTTTTTGCGACATGGCAACCACGTTGCCGTTATGATTGAAAAGCATTGCTCGGGAAGAAGTCGTTCCCTGATCCAAGGCCAGTACGTATTTTTCGGTTTTCATGATTCTGTTTGTTTTATCGTTAGGGCTTATCTTTTCTACGGGATTTAGGATTTTTTGTTACTAATTTTGTTCTGAAAAGCGTATTTAACAAAAGCATAAGCCATACGGGAGGAAAAATGTCCTATCTTAGAATCGGTTTTAAAAGAATATAGAGATGAATAAACGAAGTGCTTTTTATGTTTTATTAGCGGCAGTATTACTTATTGTTATATTAAAGACGTCAGTTATGGGAGAGAGAAACGAAAAGAAGTCGGCTCTTTTGGAGGAGGGTGCGATAGAAACGATTATGGGACGCAAAAGTGTCCGGAAGTATTTGAATAAACCGGTAGAGGAAGAGAAGATTACGACTTTGTTGAAAGCGGGGATGGCTGCACCTTCGGGAAAGGATACCCGTCCTTGGGCATTTGTGGTTGTGACGAAACGGGCTGCGTTGGATTCGATGGCCGCGGGATTGCCTTATGCGAAAATGTTGATTCAAGCTCCTTTGGCTATCGTAGTTTGCGGGGATCCCTCGGTATCCTCCTATTGGTATTTGGATTGTTCGGCAGCCACCCAAAATATACTATTGGCAGCCGAAGCATTGGAATTGGGGGCTGTCTGGACAGCAGCCTATCCGTACGAAGACCGGATGGATGTGGTACGCAGATATAGCCAATTGCCTGAAAATTTGGTCCCGCTCTGTGTTATTCCGATCGGCTATCCCGACGGTCCGCAAAAAGTAAAAGACAAATATGACCCGAATAAAATATCGAGAGTAGAATAAGATAGTGAGATTGGGTGATCCGGCGATTAAAATAATCACTGAATCGCCCAATTTTTATAGGGTTGCTAATGCTTTTCTCAACCGTTTTAGGGTCTCTTCCTTGCCCAATATTTCTATAATGTCGAACATATGAGGCCCGTCCGCAGCCCCGATGATGGCTAAACGGAAAGGATTCATGACTTTACCGAACCCTATCTCTTTTCCGGAAACCCATGTTTTTACGGCTTCTTCGGTATTGGCAGAAGTGAATTCGGATACTCCTTCCAGAATATCGATCAACTCCTGAACAAGGCCCGGCGTCTCCTCTTTCCAACATTTTTTCACCCCTTTTTCGTCGTAAGTTTCGGGCGCTTTGTAGAAGTATCCTGATGAATGATAGATATCGGATACGAAATTAGCTCTCTCCTTTAATAAATGACAGATCTTTTCCAGTTTCTCCCTTTCATAGGATATCCCGTTTTGGATGAGTATTTCATTCAAATCGCGGGCAAGCTCTTTATCGCTTTTCCTGGTCAGGTATTTGTGATTGAACCATTTCGCCTTATCGGGGTTAAACCGGGCACCTGATTTATTAACCCGTTCCAAGGAGAATTGATCGCAGAGTTCTTGTAGGGAGAAAAGCTCTTGATCCGTTCCCGGGTTCCAGCCCAATAGGGCTAACATATTGATGAAAGCCTCCGGGAGGTAGCCGTCCTCCTTGTAGCCATGCCATTTTTCTCCCGTTTCCGGATCGTTAAATTCCATAGGGAATACGGGGAATCCCATTTTGTTTCCGTCTCGTTTACTTAATTTACCGTTTCCTACCGGTTTCAGGATTAGGGGAAGATGGGCGAATTCCGGCATGGTGTTTTCCCAACCGAAAGCCCGGTATAAAAGTACGTGTAGAGGCAGGGAAGGCAACCACTCTTCTCCCCGGATCACGTGCGATATTTTCATTAAATGATCGTCGACGATATTGGCTAAATGATACGTCGGCATACCGTCGGATTTGAATAAAACCTTATCATCCAAAAGCGAAGTATTGAAATGTACCTCTCCCCGGATGATATCGCGTAAATGCAGGTCTTCATTTTCAGGCATTTTAAAACGAATCACGTAGTGGATACCGCTTTCCAACAAATTCTTAACCTCGTCGTCCTGCATATTCAACGAATTTTTGAGATTTTTTCGGGTAGCGGCGTTATACATGAATGTCTCTCCTTTAGCCTCGCTTGCTGTCCGTTGTGCGTTTAGTTCTTCGGCACTATCGAAAGAGTAGTATGCATTTCCGGATTCTACTAATTGTAACGCGTACTGCTTATACAGGGATTTGCGTTCACTTTGACGGTAGGGACCGTATTCTCCTCCGACACCGACACCTTCGTCCACGGTCAATCCGCACCATTTTAATGATTCTATGATATATTCTTCGGCTCCGGGTACATACCGGTTTTGATCCGTATCTTCTATTCTTAAAAGGAAATCACCACCGTGGTGGCGAGCGAATAAATAATTGAATAGGGCCGTTCTGACACCTCCTAAATGGAGTGCACCCGTGGGGCTGGGAGCAAATCTTACTCTAACTTTTCTGTCCATTTTTCAGTTTATTTATTGTAATTGATTATTATCGTCTTTTTCTTCGGTCTCCTTTTCCCGGTCCAATAGATTTCGAAAAAGATCTTTGGCGTATTGAATGGCAAAACGTTCGGCGTCGGCTTTCGCGTGGAATCCGCTTCCGATTTGTTCCGCGTAACTAAACGGGGAATCCGGGCTCTCCGTTAAAAGAAACAAGGTGTAATTTGAATGATGATCCCGGCTTTTACTGGTTAATCCAAACCAGAACTCCATGCTTTTCCCTCCGGCATAGATTCGACGTCTGAATTTGTACATTACAGGTTACGTTTATTAGGGTTTTTAAAACTGGTGATCGAAACGGCAATAGCGATAGATGCCATTGCGGCGATGTTAACGTAAACGGCGGTACGGTCTCCTCCATGAAACAACGAGAGAACACTTGAGATCATAATTAGAAATGCTGCAAGTATCAGTAGGTATCGAGATATACGCATAAGATCGAAGTTATTGTTTGTTTCCTGTCGTGGCGTTTTTTACCGGATTGGCGTAAATTTCCAGAAAAATATTATTTAAAACAGAGCGGTTTCCGTTA
Source organism: Sanguibacteroides sp. AM78-02pH3A (assembly GCF_027666085.1). Classification (NCBI taxonomy): domain Bacteria; kingdom Pseudomonadati; phylum Bacteroidota; class Bacteroidia; order Bacteroidales; family Porphyromonadaceae; genus Sanguibacteroides; species Sanguibacteroides sp. AM78-02pH3A. The sequence goes on from NZ_JAQEHX010000002.1 coordinate 157,818, forward strand.
AGACGTTCCATCTTTTCTGTCATCACCTGAATAAATTTCTCTTTTTCTTCCTTCGAATATTTCGAGGAAAAACGGGTTGTCCCGTGGAGTAAATCGTAAGCTATATAATTATTCGGCCATAACTTGAATCCGGAATGAATTTTAGAATCGATATAGGTCGCTAATTCCGCTATCCGATCTCCATTATTCGATTGGGCATCGAGTTCGTCGAGTTCATGTTGAATGGGAGAAGAGATCGTAAAATGTACTCTTCCTTTGTAACCCGAAAGTCCCTGTTGCATGCTTCGCATATCTGCCGCCGGGGTCTTCACGTAATCACCGATACTTTTTTGATAAAGCTCATCGGTTTTTAAATCATCACAGGGTTCCCATTCATACGAGATCGCAATCGGAACAATACGTAGTTCTTTAAAATTGTCGACAAACTCTTTGGGACCGCTCATCTTAAACATTTTGAGCAGACTGTGTTGCGTCCGGTCGTCTCCGTTCTTTGTTCTTCCCTCTTTTTGGGCAATCCACACGGAGTATTCATTTTCGTGAATAATATCCCGGATATAATGTGAACGTAAAGAAGCACTTGAAATCATATCTCTGACCGGTAATCCCCGTTCAATAATGAAACAGGCATTCAACTTTACCAGGTCCGTAACCCATTTATTTATTAACAGGTTACTTCCGATGGCTGCTTCACAGTAATGATCCCCCCGTTTCCTCAATAGCACATTGAGGATGGCAGAGTCGAGGATGATGTCCCTGTGATTGGTCACGAATAAATAGGATTTATCTTTTTCTATGTGTTCCAAACCTACCGCTGTGACGCCGTCTGTTGTTCCGGCGATGAGTCTTTCCATTACCGGTCCGAAGAAGCGGGCTTGGAATTCGTCTCTGGTTGTGATGCCTTCAAGTTTTTTCGCGATAAGGTTTTTATCGATTTTGGTCATATGAGAAAAAAGTTGCAAAAATTCTTCTGCCTGACTGAGACGCTCAACGGCTTCCGGAATCTCTGATCCTATATATGGCCTGATACTATCAAATTGGGGATCTGAAGTCATGTCTTGATCTTAAATTTAGAAATCTTTGGACAAAGATAGATAAAATGTTTGATAAACGAGTATTTGGTTTGCGATATTAAACGAAATGAACGTTCGTTTTACCGGATTTCTAAAAAAAGACAATAAAAAATAATCCTGAAAGACTTCTGTCTTCCAGGATTATATCAAGTAGAAAAATACTATTTTACTCTTCCTGGGTATACTTCCAATGCCTTGGCTAATGTTTCCATCGCTCCTTTCAATTCGGAGATTTTTAAGACATAAGCTATTCTTACCTCGTCTTTACCTAATCCGGGAGTAGAATAGAAGCCGCTGGCAGGAGCAACCATTACGGTTTGCTTGTTGTACTCGAAGTCTTCCAGCAACCATTGAGCAAACTTGTCCGCATCGTCTACAGGAAGTTTAACTACCGCGTAAAAGGCTCCTTTCGGTTTGGGACAAACAACTCCGGGCATCTTATTTAAAGCTTCTACCATGAAATCCCTTCTCTCGATATATTCGTTGTAAACATCCTTAAAATACTCTTCCGGGGTATCCAAAGAGGCTTCCGCCAGGATCTGACCGATAGCGGGGGCGCACAAACGAGCCATGCCGAATTTAAGTGCAGCTGTCAGAACTTCTTTGTTCCGGGTGATTAAAGCCCCTACGCGCAATCCGCATTCGCTGTATCTTTTGGAAACAGAGTCCAGCAATATGACATTTTGCTCTATTCCTTTCAATTGCATCGTGGAGAAATGTTTGTGTCCGTCGTAACAGAATTCCCTGTATACTTCGTCCGAATAAAGGTAGAGGTCGTATTTCTTCACGATGGAAGCCAATTGTTCCAACTCTTCCTGTGAGTATAAGTAACCGGTAGGGTTATTCGGATTCACGATAACGATCCCTTTCGTACGGGGAGTGATCAGCTTCTCAAATTCACTGACGGGAGGCAAGGCGAAGTTGGTCTCTATGCTGGATGTGATGGCTTTTACTTTTACACCGCACATAAGGGCGAAAGCCGTGTAGTTAGCATAGAATGGTTCCGGAATGATAATTTCATCTCCGGGATTTAAGGTAGACATAAAAGCGATGGTGATCGCTTCCGAACCTCCTGTTGTAATCATGATATTGGTTTCATCGATTTGTATACCAATATTTTGATAATATTTAGCTAATTTTTTCCGGTAAGAGAGATTTCCGGCGGAATTCGTGTAAGCGATGACTTTTTCCGTGCAATGTTTTAATGCTTCTAACGCGACATCCGGGGTTTGAATATCCGGTTGTCCGATGTTCAGGTGATATACTTTGATTCCTTTTTCTTTAGCTTTATCCGCAAAGGGAACTAATTTTCGGATAGGCGAAGAGGGCATCGCCATCCCTTTTTCTGATATTTGTGGCATAGATTCGTGTTTAAGATGTTAAGTTTTGTGCACAAATATAATGCTTAATAATTAGAATTATCCTAAAAAACGGAGATTTTAAATGAAGTGATTGGGGGTGATTGAATGATGATGTGATACGGAGATTAAATTCAATTACCGGCTCTTTTATTCTGTAATTCGAACCGTCTGTCTGCAATGATAGCATATTGTACGCCTCCTTGTCAACTGTTCGTGACGAGTTATTCCGCTAATTTTTTTAGCTTGTCGATGTCCAGTAGTTTGATTTTCCGTCCCTTGGATTCGAGAAGGCCTTCGTTTTTCAGGTCGGACAGCAGCCGGATAAGGGTTTCTGTTGCCGTTCCTACAAAGTTGCTCAAATCTTCCCGGGTAACGCTTAATTTTAATGTTCCGTCCTCCTCCAAGCCGAAATCCCCGGCAATTAGTAGTAAGATTTCTGACAGTCTTGATTTGACGGATTTCTGTGCAATATCTTTGATGTAGCGATTGGCATCTCCTAATTCTTTGCAGGCGATTTGCATCATTTCGTAGGCAAAGTTAGGGCTATTGGTGATCATATGCATCAGGGAGGCGTCCGGTATATAACATAAAATGCAGTCCGATAATGTTTCTACGGAAGTACAGGCAGACTCTTTACGGATAACGGAACGAAAACCGAAGATATCACCTTCTTTCCCGAACCGAATAATCTGATCCTTTCCTTCGTTACCTGTCTGGAAAATCTTTACGATCCCGGAATACAGGAAATAACACCCCTTTATTCGAGAGCCTTCTTTGTAGATAAATTCTCCTTTTTTATAATGTTTGATCACGTTATCTGCAAGTAACTTTTCGATTTCCTGATCGGGCACATTCTTAAATGTCTTCTTGAATCTGGCGATGCATTCGATGTTTTCCGGTAATAAGATTTCTGCTTTCATGGCCTGGTTGAATAAACGCTATATCGAACAAATATAATTATAAATTGCTTCCGCATCAAATCCGCATTCTCGATATAATTGCTGTTGACTACCGTGTTCTATAAAATGATCGGGGATGCCCAATCGAATGACTTTGGCCGAATACCCGTGGTCGGCCATGAATTCGAGAACGGCACTACCCAAGCCGCCGATGGTTGTCCCATCTTCCAACGTAATGATTTTGGAGAATTTTTTAAAGACCGTGTGCAGTAACTCCGTATCTAAGGGTTTAAGAAAACGCATATCATAAATTGCAACAGAGTGGGGGGGATTTTTTTCAATTGCCTTTATGGCCTCTCGCCCGATGGCACCGATAGATAATACGGCGACCTCGTCTCCTTCGATAAGGCATCTTCCTTTTCCGATTTCGAGTTCTTTGAACGGAGTCCTCCAATGGAGTGCGGAACCGTTACCGCGCGGATAACGGATTGAAAAGGGACCTTTATCGGGAAGCTGAGCCGTATACATCATATTACGCAATTCTTCTTCATCGAACGGAGCGGCAATCGTCATATTCGGTATGCAACGGAAGTACGCCAAATCGTAGGCCCCGTGATGTGTAGCTCCGTCTGCCCCGACCAAGCCACCCCTATCAAGGCAAAAAATCACCTGTAATTTTTGCAGTGCCACGTCGTGAATAACCTGGTCGTACGCTCTTTGCATAAAAGAGGAGTAAATATTGCAAAACGGGATATATCCCTGTGCGGCGAGTCCGGCGGAAAAAGTTACGGCATGTTGCTCGGCAATACCTACATCGAAACAACGGTCCGGCATCTCTTTCATCATAATGTTGAGGGAACAACCCGTAGGCATGGCTGGTGTAATGCCTACTATTTTTTCATTATTCCGAGCCAGTTCTAAAATAGTATGTCCGAATACATCCTGAAATTTAGGGGGAGTATCGGGCTTGTTTTCTTTGATCAGTTCACCTGTTTCCTTGTTGAATTTTCCGGGGGCGTGCCAGGTGGTCTGGTCCAATTCGGCTTGCTTGAACCCTTTGCCTTTAACGGTAATGCAATGTAGTAATTTGGGACCCTGGATCGCTTTCAGATCCCGGAGTACCTTGATCAGGTGATTTACATCGTGACCGTCCACCGGACCGAAGTATCTGAACCCCAAAGCTTCAAACAGATTACTTTGTTTAAGCAGGAGTGATTTGACACTATTGTCTACTTTTTGAATGAAATTGCGCGCTCCCGGGCTGATCTTATTCAATCGTCCTAAGATTCGCCAAACGTCTTCTTTTAGTTTATTGTAAGTTTTGGAAGTGGAGATATCCAATAAATATTCATTCATGCCGCCGACATTCGGGTCGATGGCCATGTTATTGTCGTTTAAGATAACTAAGAGGTTGGCATTATTTATTCCCGCGTTATTCAATCCTTCGAAAGCCATTCCGCCGGTCATGGCTCCGTCGCCGATCACGGCCACGGAAAGTCTGTCTTTTTCTCCGTTTAATTTGGCAGCTACGGCCATGCCTAATGCCGCGGAAATAGAAGTTGAAGAGTGGCCGGTTCCGAAAGAGTCGTATTCGCTTTCACTTCGTTTAGGGAATCCGCTAATTCCTTTGTATTGACGATTCGTATCGAAATTTTCTCTTCGTCCGGTTAATATTTTATGTGGATAAGCTTGGTGTCCGACGTCCCATATCAGATTGTCGTAAGGGGTGTCGAAAACATAATGCAAAGCTACCGTAAGTTCAACGACTCCTAACCCTGCACCGAAATGGCCGGGATGTTCGGAACATTCGTCTATGATTTTTTGACGGAGTTCCTGACACAGTTGAATTAAATCGTCTTCTGGGACTTTCTTTAAGTCGGCAGGAGAGTTGATAGTTTCTAATATATTTTTATTCACGATCAATAGTCTCTAAAGCGGGAAAAGAGATGCTTTCTTTTCCGTTTAACTCCTTAAATTTAGTAAACGATGGTCCCGATGTTTTCACCCGTCATGACCTTTTTGAGGTTACCGGGGACATCCATGTTGAAAACGATAATAGGAAGGTGATTCTCTTTGCACATGGTCGTTGCCGTTAAATCCATCACCTTCAATCCTCGGGAATAAATTTCGTCGTATGAGATTTTATCGAATTTTACGGCAGTCGGATCTTTCTCCGGGTCGGCAGTATAGATACCATCCACCCGCGTTCCTTTCAACATGACCTCGGCCTCGATTTCTATGGCCCTGAGACTGCTTGCCGTATCCGTGGTAAAATATGGATTGCCCGTGCCGCCGCTGATAATCGTTACATAACCTTCTTGCAGGTATTCCACGGCTTTTGCTTTTGAATAATACTCTCCGATAGGCTCCATGCGTATAGCCGTAAGTACTTTATTCTTACAACCTTCGTTTTCTAAGGCGGAACTTAGGGCAAGGCTGTTGATAACGGTGGCTAACATTCCCATGCTGTCTCCTTTTACCCTGTCAAAACCTTTGTTTGTACCGCTTAACCCCCGAAAAATATTTCCTCCTCCGATGACAATCCCGATCTGAATACCCAAGTTTGCTATTTCGTGAATCTGGCGTGCATAACTCTCCAAACAAGCGGTGTCTATACCGTATTTTTGTTCTCCCATTAAAGATTCTCCACTGAGTTTTAATAAAATTCGGTTATATTGCATATCTTTGTCCGTTTAGTTTTGAAAACAAAATAATCTGAATTATAGTAATAAATTACGATATTGCATGACCGTAAAACGAACAACAAAGCTAAACAATTTTGTCGTAACTATAATTTAATTTATGCATTTAAATTTTTTTGACTTATGAATAGGACCGCAAACTATCAGTTTACCATTATCGTTCCGGTATATAATGAAGAGGGAAATATTTTGCGATTGGAAAAAGAGTTGGGTGATTTTTTGAAATCGGCGGAAGTCTCTTCTTGCGTTTTATTTGTTAATGACGGTTCGAAGGATGATAGCGAGCGGCTGATTCGTGAAGTATGTTCCAGGAACGAAAAATTCTTTTTTATGAATTTGGCCCGTAACGGAGGATTAAGTGCGGCGATGAAAGCGGGAATCGATCACTCCTTTTCACCGTGGGTCGGTTATATCGATGCCGATCTGCAAACGACGCCGGCTGATTTCAATCGTTTATTGGAATACGTGGACGAATACGAGATGGTCATGGGGATTCGGACCGGAAGAAAAGATAGCTTGGTAAAGAATATGTCTTCTAAAATAGCGAATGGTTTCCGTCGTATGATGACTCATGACGGAGTGGAAGATACCGGATGTCCCCTGAAGATTTTACGTACGGATTATGCCAAACGGATTCCTTTTTTCACGGGAATGCACCGTTTCCTTCCGGCTTTGATTCAGCTTCAGAACGGAAAAGTAAAACAGGTTCCTGTAAAACACTTTCCCCGGATTGCAGGTAAATCTAAATACAATTTGACGAATCGGTTGGTAGGTCCTTTTAAAGATTGTTTTGCTTACCGTTGGATGAAAAAGCGTTATATCAATTACCAAATAGCGGAAAATAACTTACAATAGGGAGTAATCAAAGGTTTAATTTAAAGTTCAGCGGCATGGTATATGTCATCGGTTTTTTGGCTCAGCTATTTTTTTCGGCCCGAATATTACTGCAATGGATTTTATCAGAGAGGGCAAAACGGGTTATTTCTCCGACTATTTTTTGGCAGCTTAGTCTGGCAGGCTCCTATCTTTTGTTTATTTACGGATGGATCAGGGATGATTTCGCCATTATATTCGGGCAGTTTATTGCCTATTACATCTATATCTGGAATTTAGATAAAAAGGATCAATGGAAGAAATGGCCCAGAATAGTCCGGATTCTTTTGTTGGTAACGCCCGTCGTGGTCGTTCTTTATTTGTTAAAAGACGCCCGGGCGTTTGCAGAACAGTTTTTCAGAAATGATTCTATCCCGTTATGGTTGTTGATTTTCGGATCGTTAGGGCAAATCGTTTTTACCCTACGGTTTGTTTATCAATGGTTTTATTCCAGACACAAAGACGAATCTCTGCTCCCGTTGGGTTTTTGGGTGATTAGTTTGGTAGGTTCGTTTATCATTGTTGCTTATGCTATTTATCGGCGTGATCCCGTGTTGATTTTGGGACAATCAACAGGTTTTATCGCTTATAGCCGAAATATTTATCTCTCTTTTTCCTGCAAGGGGAATTGATTCCTCAGTTCGGTTTTTCGATGATGTAAAATTTTCCGATGACTGTATAGCGCGTTCGGGACAGCCACGCTCTTAATTCCGGTGATTTTTGAACATCCCATACTTTAATAAAAATGAGGTTTCCCCCTTTCTCGTATATGCGGAGCATCTCCTCTTTTTCTTTTATTTTAAAAAGGGGACGGTGAAGATAAACGTCCATATTTTCTCCGCTTCGAAAACGGTAAAAGTAGAGGTTTTCAATCGTACTGTTATCGATAATTTCTAAGGCTTTTTGAGATAAAGCGGAAAAGCCGAGATTCGGGTTCAGTTTCGGAAGAGCAAAGGAACTGACAAAGATAGAGATTAATAATCCTAAGGCTGTCGTTTGAATTGCCTGGTGAAGGTTATGCCGGCGTAGGCTGACGAAGGCAAACAAGGCGCTGACGAAAAGAATTCCGATGCCTGTACGGATACAGTAGAGTCTGATGAATTCGATTCGGTCGGCCAAGAAAAAGGAGATCGGAAAAGCAAGAATAAATACGACAATAGGGATGTACAGGGTAAAACGGATCCATTTCTCTTTAATTTTTGGCAGGAGCAGTATGGAAAGATAGGCGACAAAAGGATATATAGGCAGTAAATAGATATCTAATTTCGAGCTGAATAACGATAATAGAATGAATGTTGTGGCGATGACTGAAAAGAAAAGTTTTTCCTTATCCGTTGTAATAAGTCTTTTCCAAATACCTATGACCAGAATCAGGATATAGAAAAGAGACCAGGGAGCCAAAGCGTACCAAATGGTTGTTCCGTAGTACCAGAAAGGTTCTTTATGTTGGAAAGAATCTACTGCCCGGTTTATGGTTTGGTGAAACAGCAAGTCGTATAAGTAATCATACCCTCCTTCCCAGAATACGCATCCGAACCATATGACGCATAGTGTCAATAATATGGTAAATTCTTTCCATCCGAGGAATTTTCCGAATTTCCGGATCTCTTTTTTCAAGATTAAAAAAACGGCAATGGAACATACAGGGACAATAATGCCTATGGGACCTTTTGAAAAGAGGGCCATAAATATGCAGAAGGGTAACCAAAAGTGATCGGGTTTCCGGTCTTGTTCCGTGTACCGCTTGTAAAAAATATAGAGGGATAACGTGATAAACATACACATCATCATGTCCATTCTCAATACAAGGGCAGAGCCGAGAAAAAGTCCGCTGGTAAACAGTAGTAATGCTACGCTCCGGCGGGAAGACAGGGAACACTCACGGATCCAACGATCCATTATCCCTATGGTAATGAAAGCGGGAATGACCGAGAACAGGGAGAGAAGGAACATGGAATGACTGCCCCATACGATCTTGCAAAGCATAATGATCCAGAAATATAAGGGTGGCTTATCCGCGTAGATCGTTCCGTGATTATAGAATGTAAACCAATCTCCATTGCGAATGGCTTCGTCCGCGATGCTTAAATATTTTAATTCATTATTTGGTGTGAAATCTCGTAATATTAAGGCCGGTAAAACCAAAATGAATAGAAGAAAATACCGTTCTATTTTCATATTTTCCCTTTTTAGTCAGATTTAAACGACGTACAAATTTATATACTAAAATGTTTCTTTTTTGTTACGCGAATTGATTTTTTTTGCCAAAAAATATTTACGTTCATTTCTTCCTCCATTCTATCGCTTCTCTATTAATTTATTTTAAATTTGCGCTCTGACTCAAACAAATAATTATTTGGTGTTATGCAAAAAAGAGATTGGATTCATATATTGTTTATCCTTGTTGTTTGTTGGTTTGCTTTTTTCGTGAACAACGATGCGATATTTGTTGATATTATGGAGTCGCGCAACCTCGTAACAGCCCATGAGATGGAGACTTACGATAATTGGTTGGTGCCTACCATGAACGGGGAACTTCGTTTGGAGAAGCCTCCTTTACCGACGTGGATAGCGGCAGGTATTGATATGATAAGCCCGGATAATATCGCGTTACAGCGAGGGGCAGCCGGGCTTATGGCGACGATAATGGTATTTTTCCTTTATTTTTTTGCATCTGCGTTGACTCAAAATAAATTATTCGGATTATTGTCGGCGTTGGTACTTGCGACGTCGTTTAATGTGATCATGCAGGGGAGGGTAGCAACATGGGATATCTATTGTCATAGTTTTATGCTGGGTGCCATATTCTTTTTTTACCGTGGGATGGCGGCGATGCGGACGAGGTGGTGGGATTTTTGCGTGGCCGGAATATTATTAGGACTATCTTTTTTAGGAAAAGGGCCGGTTTCGTTTTATGCTCTTCTTTTACCCTTTCTGATGTCCTATTTCTTTATTTATCGTCCGAAATTCGGACATAAATTATGGCCTGTGTTACTGATGGTTTTGATTTTTATTCTGATCAGTTTCTGGTGGCCGCTCTATTTGTATGTTTTCCATAAAGACATGGCTTTATTTGTGATGGCTAAAGAGTCCACGGCCTGGATAGAGCGGAATGTTCGTCCATGGTATTATTATTGGAAATTTTTTACGGAGTCGGGTATTTGGTCTTTGTTTTTGTTAACGGGACTATGTTGGCCCTGGTTAAAACATAAAATAACCTTAAAGAAAGAGTATAGGCTGGCGATTGTTTGGACATTGCTTTCCTTGGTTTTACTTTCTTGCTTTCCGGAAAAGAAAACGCGTTATTTGTTACCGTTGCTGATACCTTCCGCTATGGTGGTTGCTCATTATGTATTATACATCTTTATAGCCGTCAAAGAAAAGAGTTTGACGAAGGGCGATAAGATCGTATTCCGGATAAATGCTTTCCTGCCCGCGATCATTGCCTTGGGAATGCCTGTTGCGTTGTATGTATTGTTTTTTCAAACCCGACAAATCGGTTGGGTCTACTATATCGTAGTCTCTTTCCTTTTTTGGTTAGTCTCTTATTCTATTTTTGTAGGAGGCATAAGGCTAAAACCTCTGAAAGTTTTTACGGGAATGGTTATTTTGTTGATTCTCGTGGAGACCTTGTTAATGAATTCGGTGGCGACGATGTTTAATAATGAGGAGATAAAAAGTATACGGGCGGTCAGGGAGATTGAAAGTATCAATAAGTTGCCTTTTTATTATCCTCAAGAGGAAGAGTTGCGGATGGAGTTGGTATATGAAGCCGGTCGCCGGATTTTGCCGTGGGATACGGGTAAAGATACGGCTATACTGGATTCGCTGCCTATCGTGCTTGTTTCCGGTCGACCGGCCGAAGATGTATTGCCCGAATCCGTACGGGAACGGGTGAAGCTTCGTTTGGTTGACGTATATGATAATAACGCCAGGAAAAAAAACACGAAGTGGCACTCTCCGAAATTTGTACGTTATGTTACGGTCATCGAAAAGAGATAAAGCTACTTATTGAATAGGAACCGAAAATCTTCGTGTGGTTGTACCGTATAGGTTTTAAGCCCGAAGGATTTACCGGTCTCTATATTTCGTGGGGAATCGTCCAGATAGAAGGTGGTTTCGGGATGAATTCCGGAGCGGCGGATTACCTCTTTGAAAATAGCGGGATCCGGCTTGGTCATTTTTAATTCGTAAGAAAGAAACAGTTCGTCGAAATAGTTTTTCCAGCTTACTCCTTCGTCCATAAAGTAGGTCTTCCGGATGTAATCCATCATGATCGGATTCGTGTTACTTAACAATAATATTTGATAATGCTCTTTTAATTGTCTCAGCATTTCCAGTTTGTACCCTGGAATACCGGCCAACATCTCCCGGTAAGCATCATCTATACTTTCGTCCGTTACAGACCTTCCGATAAGTTTTCGGACACCCTCGTGAAACTCATCGGTGCCGATTTGCCCTTGTTCTAATTGTTTGAAAACTCCTTCTTTAGGGAGGTAAATATCTAAATATTCATCAATATCTTTAAAGCCGATGGCTTGAAATGCCCGTATGCAGGCATTTTTGTCCAAATCCATCAATACCCCTCCCAGGTCGAAAATTATCGTTGTAATCCCTTTCATCATTTTTTCCCTTTTAGTATGAATGAAAGTTATACGAAGGAATATTCTTTTCAGATACGAAGAGAGAATATTTTTCTTCCGGGAATAGTCTATCTTGTGTTTAACAGAAAGTGAGCAAGTTCTTCGACATCCCGTACGATGTAGTTGGCTCCGGCTAAACTCAGTTCTTTTTGATCGCCGTATCCGTAAAGTACTCCTATGGAGTCTATTCCCGTTTTTCGAGCGCCCTCGATGTCATATTTGCGGTCTCCGATCATTACGACGTCTTCTTTATTTTCAATCGAGTTTTGCTCCATTACGAGACGAATGACTTCATCTTTATGCGAAATAGAACCGTCTAAACTACTTCCTCCTATATAAGAAAAATAGGGGGTAAGATGATAGTGATCGATTATCTGACGTGCGTAGATTGTTGGTTTGGAAGTGGCCAACATCACTTTCTTTTTTGCTTTGTTCAACTCCTTCAATAAAGATTCAATTCCCGGATACAGGTTATTTTCGTAAATTCCGATTTTTTCAAATCGTTTTCTGTAAGCCTCGATAGCCTCCATTGCCATTTTTTCATCGAATTGATAGTATTCCATGAACGATTCTTTCAGAGGTGGACCTACGAATTTTTGTAACGTATTGATATCCGTTACTTGAATGTCGAAACAGGATAAGGCATATTGTACGGATCTGGTGATGCCTGGCATGGAATCCGTGACGGTTCCGTCTAAATCCAATAATATGCAAGTGTAATTTTTCTGAGGCACGGTTATCGTTTTAGGCAAAAAAAACAGGCTGTAAAGCCTGTTTTTATATGAATTGATTCCACCAATTAAGCGTTCAGAGTGAAGCGTAAAAATCCGGTGGCGGTTAAATCTTTGTCAATACTCTTCAAGTATTCTCTTACGGACATTTTTCCGTCCTGTTCGTAAACTTGATTTAATAGAGTCGATTCTTGGAAGAATTTATTCAGACGTCCTTGTGCGATTTTATCTAACATGGCTTCTGGTTTGCCTTCTTCCCGTGCTTTTTCACGACCGATTTCCACTTCGTGATCGATGACACTCTGAGGAATATCTTCTTTATCCAATGCGACAGGAGCCATTGCAGCTACCTGCATGGCGATGTTTTTCATTGCCTGCATGTCGGCCTCTTTGTTGAATCCTACGACGGTAGCCAGTTTGTTTCCCGGGTGAATATATACAACGGAAGCTTCAGCTTCTAATTTTCCGTAATAACTTAACTCTAATTTTTCTCCGATAACACCTGTTTGTTCGGCAATCTGTTCCGCAATAGTTCTTCCATCCAATTGGAGGTTTAACAAAGCTTCTATGTTTTCCGGCATATTAGCAAGAGCTGCTTCCAGAATACGGGTAGTGAATGCGATGAAGCCTTCGTTCTTAGCCACGAAATCTGTTTCACAATTCAGTGAAACGATTACGGCTTTTTTTCCGTCGGTTTTAGCTAATACACATCCTTCTTTAGCATCTCTGTCAGCACGTTTGCTGGCAATAACCAGACCTTTTTTACGGATGATGTCTACGGCTTTGTCGAAATCACCTTCAGCTTCCTGAAGAGCGTGTTTACAATCCATCATTCCGGCGTTTGTTGCTTTACGCAACTTCATTACGTCTGCTGCTTTTATTTCCATGTTCTCTTTTTTTAATTTGTAAATGATCATTTACAGTGGCAGACTTACGATATCAATCGTAAGTCTGTAAGATCGTAAATTATTTTTCTTCTTCTGAAGCTGATTCCTCTACCTCTACTTCCTCCTGATCTTCCACTTTCTCTGCTTTTTCTACTACGGCTTTTTTGTCTCCGCCCTCTTTTTCCCGTTCCACTTTTCTTTCGGTTAGCCCTTCTTTAATAGCAGAAGCCACTTTTTCAATGATCAATGAGATGGAAGTCGAAGCATCGTCATTACAAGGTATTACGAAGTCGATACCGTCCGGATTAGAGTTCGTGTCAACCATTGCAAATACGGGGATCCCGAGGGTATTTGCCTCTTTAACAGCGATGTATTCTTTCATAACATCGACAACAAAAAGAGCAGCCGGGAGCCGGGTCAAATCGGCGATACTACCCAAGTTTTTCTCCAATTTGGCTCTTTGACGGGAGATTTGGAGTTTCTCTCTTTTTGAAAGATGATCGAAAGTTCCGTCTTTCTCCATTTTGTCGATGGTCGTCATTTTCTTCACGGCTTTCCGGATAGTGGGGAAGTTGGTTAACATACCACCCGGCCATCTTTCCGTTACATACGGCATGTTGATATTAGAAATTTTTTCGGCAACAATGTCCTTAGCCTGTTTTTTTGTTGCTACAAACAGAATTTTTCTACCTGATTTAGCGATTTGTCTTAAAGCGGCACTTGCTTTGTCCAACATAATAGCTGTTTTGTTCAGGTCGATGATGTGGATATCATTACGCTCCATAAAGATATAAGGAGCCATTTTGGGATTCCATTTACGGGTAAGGTGTCCAAAGTGACAACCTGCATTTAATAATTCGTCGAAACTTGTATTTGACATTTTTGTTTTTTTATAAAGTTTACATTCTTACATTTAATCAATTGCCGGGTAGTTCTCATTAGAAGTCCCGTCAATTTAGATACTAAACCTCCATTAACGTTTAGAGAACTGGAATCTCTTACGAGCACCCGGACGACCCGGTTTTTTACGTTCCACTTCACGCGGATCTCTGGTCATGAATCCTGCTGCTCTTAATTTTGGTTTGTCTTCGGCATTGATTTTTACCAATGCTCTGGCAATTCCTAAACGTAATGCTTCTGCCTGACCGTTGAAGCCACCTCCTCCAAGATTTACTTTGATATCGTATTGTCCGGTTACTCCTAACAATTCAAGCGGTTGTTTTACAATATATTGAAGGGTCGGCAAGGTAAAATACTCTTCCAAATTCCTTTTGTTGATCGTAATATTGCCTTTTCCCTCGCTGAGATAAACACGTGCTACTGCCGTTTTTCTTCTACCGATTGCATTAATTACTTCCATACCTTGTTATTTAAGTGAGTTTAAATCAATTACTTTTGGCTGTTGAGCCTCTTGCTTGTGCTCCGTGCCGGCGTACAAGTAAAGATTTTTCATGACAGCTCTGCCAAGGCGATTTTTCGGAAGCATTCCTTTAACAGCGTGCTCGATAATTCTTTCCGGGTGTTTTGCCAACAACTGTTGCGGTGTTGAAATTCTTTGTCCACCGGGATACTGGGTGTGTCTGATGTACTGTTTGTCGGTCAATTTCTTACCGGTTAACTGTACTTTTTCCACGTTAATGATAATTACGTTGTCTCCGCAATCAACATGAGGTGTGTAGCTGGGTTTATATTTGCCTCTTAAGAGTTTCGCAACTTTTGAAGCAAGACGTCCCAAAACCTCGTTTTCTGCGTCAATTAAAACCCACTCTTTTTTGGCGGTGGCTTTATTGACGGAAATTGTTTTGTAACTAATTTGATCCACTTCTTTTTTAATTTAAAAAATTATACTTCTGTTTGTCTTTTTTCGTGGTTTACTTTAGCATCCCTTTTCGGTGAAAACAAACGAGGTTAGTCGGGCGACTGTTGAACGTTTTCATCCTCGGGTCTGCGATGCAAGGTAAATGGCTAAGGTTCACTCCTGCATTTTTTCGAATAAACCACTCCAAAATGAGGGGCAAAATTACATAAAATTTCGGGTATACAAAAAGTTTGCGGTAAAAAGTTTGAATATGAAGCGTTTGTTTATTTGAGGGTGATGCTTTTCGTGTCTTCCGTGTAACAAGTGAAGATTCCCAAAGCTCCCTCGATATTTCCCTCTAAAGGTACCGGAGTCGTGATACTTCCCTGATTCGCGCTATTGGCTTCATTTAAGGATATCTGATAGTTATAACAATCTTTTGTGATGCGCATCAGGCTGATAAAGGCTATATCTGCCTCTGCGATTTGCGAACAGACGATACGACGTGTTATGGCAGAAGCTGATTTGTAATGACTGAGATTCAGGTAGGAAACCTCTTTTCTGAATATCGAATCGTTGGCTGAGAGCTGAAGCGTGTAAATATAGTAATTTTGAGTCGGATCTTCCGAAGTGGAAAAATGGATGCTGGCAACGTTATTTTTGATTTGATATGAATCTATTTTGATCGCTTCCGGGACGGCTGTTTGTGCTGTTATCTGATTTTTTTCGGGCGTTATTATTTTTAGATAGAGCGTGTCGTTGCCGGGTGCCAGTTTTTTTTCGCTCCCGTAATTGTAAATGAAATCCGAACCGGGGAGAGTGAAGATGACGTGTTCCATTTTGATCAGTTCGTTTGCTCGGATCGAGATATCGAATTCCGTCGAAAAGTCCGGAGCCAAATTGCCCGAGATGGGCAAAACGGGAATAGCACTCAAGGAGAAAGTTTCTTCCGGTTTGCAATAGCACTCGATAAAGTAGCCGGAAACGGTTCCCATGTTTTTTATGGGAAGATCTTCTTCCGGAATGCAGGCGTAAACGGAGAGCAAAATACCTAACAATACACTTTTTTTCTTCATGTCACCATCTTAAACGTAGCGAAATATACGGAATAAACGGCAGCATTACCTTGGATTTGGGTACGAATTTCGTCCCCGTTTGTCCCGTACGTTCCGGTCTGAAATAAATAAATGAGGGATTGGACTGGTTGTATATGTTGTACGCACCTATTGTCAATTTGAAAAAGAGATTCCGGAAATTGAACTTATAGTTGATATCTGCGTCTAATCGATGATTGTTAGGGAGTTTGTAATTGTAACGGTCTGTATAGACCGGGATAAGAACAGGATGATCCAGAATATCCGTAATGTTATGTGCGATAACCGCTCCGACGGGGAAAGTAGTGTAAACTCCCGAGGAGAACGACCAGAGTGCGTTCCATGTAAGGCGTGAAGAGAGGTTATAGGAAAAGTTGATGATGATATTGTGCTTGACGTCGTAAGGGGGATAAAAGGACTTGCCGTTATTGATCTCCTTGAATTGTCTTTTGGATTCCGATAGGGTATAGTTCGCGTGCGCGTAAAAGGCTCGGTTATTCAAGGTGAAATCTATTTCGAATCCTTTTGCGTGGCCTTTTCCTTCGATTTGGTTCTCGGTTAATGCCGTGTATTCCGTTTTTATATCGGATGCAAAATCTTTGACGTGACGCATGTCTTTATAGAAAACTCCCGCGTAGACGGATAAAATTTGACTGACGGCCTGATTTATTCCGATGGAATATTGATGGCAGATAGCCGGTTTCGAATTTTTTTCTAACGGATACCAGATGTCGATGGGGGTCTTTACCGTAAAATAGGGATAAAGACTCAGGTATTGGGCGGTCTTGGCATAGTCCATCCAAAGGGTAAAGCCTCCTCGGGTGTAGCTGATTTTAAAGCGGGGAGAGAATGTGTGTCGGAGGGTTGCTCCTTGATAAAATTGATAATTGACCCCTCCGTTAATATTAAAGTAAGGGTTTATCTGATAGATTATATCTGCATATATCTCAGATAGATTAAATGATTTATCTGAACTTTTTATTAAAAAGTTGTGGTAATCGTCCATTTTGTTTGCCGTTTCAAAGCGGGCATACTCGAATTTACCTCCGGTATTGAATTGTATCCGTTCCGAAAAGGAACGGGAGTAGGAGAGTTTTGCAAGAACCGAGTAGTGTTGGTTGCCCCCGCCCATCGGAATGCTGCCTGTGGCATCTCCTTTGCTGTAAGCAGTGTTCATTCCGACCTGTAAACTCCAGAACCGATCGGAAGATGGAGCGTAAGTGGTATTTACGATACCGGATAACGTGTGCCAATTGAATTTGTATTGGATATGGTCGCTTAGCTTCATCTTTAAATTGTCGATGGTGAATAATCCGAAAGCGTTCATGCGCCATTTGCCGGAGATTTTGGAATCTAAGCTAACCGTAACGTCGCTGAAACCATATTCCGGCATGTAGTTCGGTTCTTGTTGATCCTTGATGGTTTGGTTATATATTCTTGCGATATGTTCGAGATAAGAGGTCCTGAGAGATACGGCAAAGGAGGTCTTATTTTTTATAATCGGTCCTTGTGTCTTTATCGATGAGGAGACTAACCCTAACGTAATCTCTCCCTCGTAATTTTGTTTGTTCCCTTGTTCGGGGCGCATGTTGATATAAGACGAAAGGAAACTGTTGTATCGGGCCGGAAATCCGCTTTTGTACAAGGTCGAATTGCTGATGATGTAAGGATCGAAGGTGGAAAGAATACCGGTCAGGTGATCTGGATTGGCGATAGGCATGTCATTGATTAGAAATCCGTTTTCATTGCTGTTGCCTCCCCGTACGTATATTCCTGAATTCAAGGCATTGGTGGTAATAATTCCCGGCAGAGTAGCCAAGTATTTCATAATATCCTGTTCCCCGAGGATGGCCGGAATCCGTTCGATATTGTTCGAAGAGGCGAAGATCTTGCCGCTGGCCGGAAAACCGGTCACGATAACCTCTTTCAAGTTATTGTGTTTATTTCGTAAGACAATCACGAAGGAGGTTCGATTATTCAATAGCTTATAGGTCTCCTTTTGGTAATTCACGTGCGATAATTCGAGGGTACACGGAAGTTCGCATTCCAGCCGGAAGTGTCCGGTCGAATCTGTTGTCGTTCCTGTTTTTCCTTCCACGTAATAGATATTTACCCCTTGTACGGCTTCTCCCGCGTTGGATATCACTCTTCCCAGGATTACGGTTTGCGCCTGAAGGCAGATAGGCCCGAATAAAAATAAGAAGGTGATGAACTTAAACATGGTTTTAATTTTAACTTGCACTTCCCGCTGAATTTTACAAATGTAGCAAACAATTCATAATTCAATGTGAGAGATACGCGATAATTGTTGTTAAATTTGTCGCTTAATAAAGTTTCGTTCATGGGAATATACGTGCATATACCTTTTTGCCGAAGTAAATGTTTTTATTGTGGTTTCTACTCCGTGGCTTCCCTGCAACGGAAAGAGGAGTATGTCCGGGCATTGTGCCGGGAGGTTGAATTACGAAGGGAGTATTTGCCGTCTCGGCAGGCGGATACGCTTTACTTCGGTGGGGGTACTCCCTCTTATTTAGAGGTGAATGAATTGGAGAGAATCGTGAGGGAGGTAGAGTCCTGTTGGACGTTTTCTCCCGATTCCGAGCGTACATTGGAGGCTAATCCCGAAGATGTTACTGTTGAAAAGCTGAGGTTTTGGAAAGAGGTGGGGTTTAATCGTCTAAGTATAGGTGTACAGTCTTTCGACGATAAGGTTCTGAAACAGATCAACCGGACTCACTCGGCTCGCCGGGCGGAAGAGGCGGTGTGCCGGGCTGCTGATTGCGGATTTGAAAATATCGGAATTGATTTGATTATCGGTCTGCCCGGAAGTACCTCTTCGGATGTGGAGCATCATCTGAAAATACTTGAAAATCTGCCGGTTTCCCATGTTTCGGTTTACCTGTTGAGTATCGACTCCAATACCGTTTTCGAACGCTTGGCGGCCCGCGGTAAATTTGTTCCTTTGGATGATGACTGCTTGGCCGAACAGTATCTTTTGGTTTCCGATTACTTGAAGCATATCGGTTTCGAGCATTACGAAATATCTAATTTTGCTAAAGAACGTAAATATTCGAAACACAATACTTCTTACTGGATGCAACGTCCTTACCTCGGATTGGGGGCGGCGGCCCACTCTTATGACGGGGATTCCAGGCAATGGAATGCGGCTCATTTGAAAAAATATATGGATGCTTTGCAGGAAAATCGGTTGTATTTCGAGCGGGAAGAGTTAAGCGATAGGGACAAGTATAATGAATGTATAATGACGCGTTTGCGTACGATGTGGGGGTTGGACATAAAGCGGCTTGAACGGGAGTACGCCGTTTATTGGAACCGGGTAAAACACAAGTTACCTGTTTGGAGGGAAAGCGGACTTTTAGAGATAGAGAATAATATAATTCGGTTGTCTCCCCGGGGATGGCTGGTCTCTGACGGAATTTTTAGCGAGCTGTTTATTTGAAACGAGAAAAATTCCTTCTTTTCGTGGAGAATATTATAGACTTATAACGGGTTTGGAGACGGAACTTTTTAGGATATGAATCTAAGAGGTATCTATTTGTGAATTGATGCTTAATTTATTATTTTTGCCCATCCGTGTTTCGGGTGGAACATGGTGTAGATAAAATGATAATGGTGTAAATGTAAGATGATGGACACAAAAAAACGATTAATCAAAGAGCTGTTACAGTCTGAAGATTGTGACAAAGAAGTCGAGGTAAGTGGTTGGGTTAGAACCAAACGCGGTAATAAACAGGTTAATTTTATAGCCTTGAATGACGGCTCTACGATAAATAATATACAGATTGTCGTGGAAATGAATAATTTCCCGGAGGAGTTAGTGAAAAAAGTGACAACGGGAGCCGCTATTCATGTAAAAGGAATGCTGGTAGAGAGTACCGGAAGCGGTCAATCTTACGAAATACAGGCAAAGGAGATAGTTGTTTTGGGAGAAGCGGATCCGGATAAATTTCCGATTCAACCCAAAAAGCATTCGTTGGAGTTTTTGCGAGAGGTTGCTCATTTGCGCTTCCGGACCAATATTTTCGGTGCTGTTTTTCGCATTCGCCATGCTATGGCTTTTGCGATACATCAATATTTTAATAATCATGGCTTTTATTATTTACATACGCCTTTGATTACCGCATCAGATTGTGAAGGTGCTGGTGAAATGTTCCGGGTAACGACCCTCGATCCGAAGAACCCGCCTTTGACCGAAGGGGGCGAGGTCGATTTTAAACAGGATTTTTTCGGTAAATCGACAAATTTAACCGTAAGTGGGCAGTTAGAGGGAGAATTAGGAGCTATGGCTTTGGGGAAAATATACACGTTCGGACCGACGTTTCGTGCTGAAAACTCCAATACGACTCGTCATCTGGCAGAGTTCTGGATGGTCGAGCCGGAGGCTGCTTTCTATGATTTGAAAGATAACATGGATCTGGCGGAAGATTTCTTAAAATATTTGATTCGTTACGCTTTGGAACATTGTATGGATGATCTTCAGTTCTTGAGTAAGCGTCTTCAGGACGAGGAGAAAGACAAGAAAGCGGAGGATCGTTCCATGGAGTTGATTGAAAAATTGCAATTCGTACTGAATCATGATTTCGAACGGGTTACTTATACGGAAGCCATTGATATTTTGAAAAATAGCAAGCAAAACAAGAGTGGTAAATTCCAATACCCGATAACGGGGTGGGGAGTGGATCTACAAAGCGAACACGAACGTTATTTGGTTGAGAAGCACTTCAAACGTCCGGTTATTTTGACAGGCTACCCGAAGGAGATAAAGGCTTTTTATATGAAGCAGAACCCGGATGGAAAAACCGTGGCGGCAATGGATGTGCTTTTCCCGCAGATCGGAGAGATTATTGGTGGGTC
The DNA here is from genome assembly GCF_027666085.1 of Sanguibacteroides sp. AM78-02pH3A. Taxonomy (NCBI): domain Bacteria; kingdom Pseudomonadati; phylum Bacteroidota; class Bacteroidia; order Bacteroidales; family Porphyromonadaceae; genus Sanguibacteroides; species Sanguibacteroides sp. AM78-02pH3A. Next base: position 178,751 of record NZ_JAQEHX010000002.1, read on the forward strand.
CCAACGGGAAGAAGATTACGATAAATTGGTGACAAGAATGAAAGAGGTGGGGATTCCCGTGGAAAGTATGAGCTGGTATCTGGATACCCGTCGCTTTGGTTCTGCCGTTCATAGCGGATTTGGCTTGGGATTCGAACGTCTATTACTTTTTGTGACCGGAATGGGAAATATTCGTGACGTGATACCCTTCCCGCGGACACCGAAAAGTGCAGAATTTTAATACAGGAAGAGATTCAATCGTTATTTGAATCTCTTTCATTACAACAACGATGAAGAGAGATGCTAAAGCAGAATTTACAACAAAAATTGGGATTGAAAATAAATCCGTTGCAGATTCAGTTGATAAAACTGCTGGAGCTTCCCACTTACCAATTGGAGCAAAGAATAAAGGAGGAATTGGAATCGAATCCCTTGTTGGATCTGGGGGAAGAAGAGCAACAGGAGCACGAGGAGGAGTATAGGGAAGAGAGCGAAGAGGAGTATGATCAGGCTTCCGAGGAGGAGGAAGATCACGATACGGTCGAGGATGAATTTTCTTTGGATGATTACCTGAGTGACGATGATGACATTCCCGATTATAAGCTGTCTGCTTCCAATGTTTCCAAAGACGATGACGGACGGGATTTTGTGTTGTCCGGAGGAATCTCTTTTCGAGAGAACTTAATCGCTCAACTGGGGGTAAAGCCATTGAGCGAGATGGATCGTAAGATTGCGGAATACATCATCGGCAATATGGATGAGGATGGTTATTTGCGACGGGATATTGAAAATATCGTGGATGATTTGGCCTTTGGTGCCGGGATAGAGATTGATGAAGAAAAAGTGCTACGTCTATTGCATATCGTGCAGGAGTTTGAACCGGCAGGAGTAGGGGCACGAGATTTACGGGAGTGTTTATTGCTGCAAATAAAACGACGTTTGGCAGGGAATCCGACTCCCTCGTTACGTCATGCACAGATGATTTTGGAAAATTTCTTTGAGGAGTTTTCCAAAAAACATTATGAAAAGATTACCAAACGTATGCGGCTTTCGGATAAAGAGTTGAGAGAGGCTATCGATGAGATTTTAAAGTTGAATCCTAAGCCGGGAGGACAGGTGTCGGATTCGGTTAATTCCGGTTCTGAAAAAATTATTCCGGATTTTAATTTGGATATTGTAGATGGTGAGTTGCAGCTGAGCCTTAATTCTGGAGATGTTCCGGAATTGAGATTAAACAAGTCTTATCTGAATCTATTGGAGAAATATCAGAAAAGTGCTACTTCGAAAGAAAAAAAAGATGTGGTTTCTTTTGTGAAGTATAAATTGAATTCGGCTCGTTCGTTTATCGATGCCGTAGAGCAGCGTAATAATACCCTCATGCTGACAATGACTGCTATTGTTCAATTTCAGAAACAATTCTTTTTGACCGGTGATGAAAGTCGCTTGAAACCTATGATTTTGCGGGATATTGCAGATATTACGGGATTAGATGTTTCGACCATTTCCAGGGTATCCAATTCGAAGTATGTACAAACATGGTTTGGAATATATTCGTTAAAACAATTCTTTTCGGGGAGTATGCCTACCAATAGCGGGGAAGAGGTGAGTACCGGAGAGATTAAAAACGTATTGAAGGAGATTGTAGACCAGGAAAACAAACGTAAACCGTTTACGGATGACGAGTTGGTTGAATTAATGAATAAGAAGGGATATCAAATAGCCAGGCGTACGGTTGCCAAGTACAGGCAGCTATTGGATATTCCGGTTGCCCGTTTAAGACGGGAAGTATAACTTAACAGTGTGTGTGTTATGAAGAATGTCGCTTTTCTTGTGTCTTTATTGGCACATCCCGTTGTAATCCCTTTGTATGCCTTGTTTATTATCTTCCATTCGGGAACTATTTTTTCTTTTATTCCTTTGCAGACTCAATATACGGCCTATTTGCTAACGATTACCGGTCCTGTTTTTATTCCTCTGGCGTGTTTGCCTTTGTTAAAATATTTGCGATTAATAGATAGCTATGCCATGTGGAACAAGCAGGAACGTATTTTCCCGATTCTGATAACGATCGTCTGTTTTTTTGTCGTCGTCTATTTGCTTCGGGAGTTCCCTTATGCCCATATCGTACGTCAGTTTTACCTGCTTATCATCATTTTATTGTCCGGTTTCCTGTTTGTCACGATCTGTTGGAAAATGAGTATACATATGATGGCGATAGGGGCTCTATGCGGTTTCGTTTTTATCTTGGGAACAAAATATTTTGGGGATGTAATGTATACGCTATCCTTCCTGATCCTGTTATCTGGAGTTCTCGGTAGTTGCAGGCTGTATTTGAAATGTCATACACCCGCCCAAGTGTACTTCGGATTTTTATACGGAGCTACCTTTATCGTTGTCGTGCTTTATTAATACCGGATCACCCAAAGATCATCCCGGTCGAGACGTTTTTTCCAATCATTTGTTTCACGAATAGCCTCTTCTTTATCTCTATACCGGGCGACACTCACGCGGAAGCGATTATTTTTGGTAATAATCCGTGATTCCGTGTATCCTTGTTCTACCAGACGATTCAATCTTTTTTCGGCGGATGATAGTTCTGGATAACTGGCTACGATAACGTAATAGCTTTCCGTAGGAGAAGTGACAATGCGATCTTTTCGCGATGGGCTTTCCGTTTGTAAGGGTTCGGTTTTTTGCTCTTGCCGTATGGCCGTCGTGTCCTCTTTCGGCGTAACTATACTGTCTTTTAAAACGGCAGTCAGATCTCTCGTGACACTTGCCGTCGTCAATTTTTTGGAGTCTAATTTATTATGCTGGCAATGACCGAATAGAAAGAGTATTGCCAGAAATAATAAGATTTTCATCATTCTTCTTTACTTATTTGGCGTGGTACAACCAGGTTTTTTGCTTACTGGCCTCTTTTTGTATATTCTTCAAGGCTACGAGCGCATCCGTTTTTTGAGCATACCCCTCGTAAACGACTAAATAGAGATTCTCAAAATAGTTCAGTACTTCCGCTTCGGAGAAACCTTCTTTTTGGAGTCTTTGACACAGTTTATCCGCGTTGCTTTTATATTCAAAACATCCGGCAACCAGGAAGTAGTTTTTTTTCTCTTTTACTACCGGTTTTACATCTTTCGTTTTTTCTGCCTCTACCTCGGGCGGAGTCGTGTTTTCCGTTTTAACGACTTGTACGGGAGTCTCTTTTTTCGGAGCTTGTTTTTCTTTGCAAGCTGAAAAGAAAACAAATATTAAAGCGGTTGTAAAAATTAAAACAGTTTTCATGATCGTCTTTTTTTATAAGTTAGCCAAGATGAACACAAAAATATTGTAAATAAAACAAATTCCTCTATTTTTGTCGATGAAATTATTCGTTTTAATTTTAAAATCAGGTTTATGAATAAATTTTTTTTATTGATACTCTTATTCTGCAGCGGTATCTCTTGTAGTAATCAGAAAGAACAAATAGTGAGTATGTCTACGACGATGGGAGATATAAAAGTTAAGTTATATAACGAGACGCCTAAGCATCGGGATAATTTTTTGAAGTTAGTGAAGGAACAATTTTATGATAGCGTTTTATTTCATCGTGTTATTCAAAATTTTATGATACAGGCTGGAGACCCGGAATCGAAAACAGCGGCATCGGGAACTTTATTGGGAGAAGGTGATAACGGGTACACCATCGATGCGGAGTTTCAACCTCGTTACTTTCATAAAAGAGGTGTACTTGCGGCAGCCCGGGAGGGAGATGAGGTGAATCCTCAGCGAAAGTCCAGCGGCTCGCATTTCTATATGGTGCAGGGTGTCGTTTATTCGCCGGAGAAGCTGGATAACACGGTGAAGCGGATTAATGAACGCCGGAAGATCGCTTTGTATAACCGTATCAAATCGGGTTATGAAGCCGAATATGCTCGCTTGCAAAAAGCCGAAGATCAGGAGGGAATGGATCGGTTGACGGAAGAGATAGCTCATGCCTGTGACAGCCTTTTTGTTCAAGAAGAGTTGGTGTTAACTCCGGAGCAGAAAAAGATTTATACGACGGTGGGAGGAACTCCTCATTTGGATGGTCAATATACCGTATTCGGGGAGATAGTCGAAGGGATGGAGGTTATGGATAAAATAGCAGCCGTACGAACCGATGCCAACGATCGTCCTTTGGAAAACGTCGTAATCCTGCACATGGAAATTATTAAATGACCGTTTGAATTGACGATTGCAGAGGCCAATCGTCAATTTGTAACTTAAACGGTTTTAGATTCCGGTGATCTTTTTAATCTCGTTTAGCTTATTCAAAGCCTCGAGTGGGGTTAGACCGTTGATGTCCAACCCGGCGATTTCGTCTCTAATTTGGAGAAGAACGGGATCTTCCAATTGGAAAAAGCTGAGCTGGACCCCTTCCCTTTCATTGGCAATCCGACTCACGTTTTTTTGTAAGGTCCCGCTTTTGTTCTTGTCGTTTTCCAGCTGTTTCAGAATCTCAGAAGCCCGTAATATGACGGATTGCGGCAATCCTGCCATTTTAGCGACTTGGATTCCGAAAGAGTGATTTGAACCTCCTTTTACCAATTTACGCAAAAAGACAATTTTATTATTCACTTCCTTTACCGAAACATTGTAGTTTTTGATTTTCGGGAACGAACGTTCCATTTCGTTCAATTCGTGATAATGGGTGGCAAACAGAGTCTTCGTACGGTATTTGACATGCTCGTGTAAAAATTCCACGATGGCCCAGGCAATGGAGATTCCGTCGTAAGTAGAGGTCCCTCTTCCCAACTCATCGAACAAAACGAGGCTCCGATCGGATATATTGTTTAATATATTGGCGGCTTCGTTCATTTCTACCATGAAAGTAGATTCTCCCAAGGAGATGTTGTCTGAGGCCCCGACTCTTGTGAAAACCTTATCGACATACCCGATTGATGCGGAGGTTGCCGGAACGAAACAACCGGCTTGTGCCATAATGACGATAAGTGCTGTCTGACGTAATAAAGCCGATTTTCCGGCCATGTTAGGTCCCGTGATAATAATGATTTGTTGTTTTTCGTTATCTAAAAACAAATCGTTGTGGATATAGCTTTCTCCGGGAGGAAGCTGCTTTTCGATGACCGGATGACGCCCGGCTTTTATATCGATGGAATAGGATTCATTGATTTCAGGACGGTGGTATTGGTTCGTGATGGATACGTTAGAAAACGAAATTAAAGCATCGATCCGGGAAATGATATGGGCATTAGTTTGTATGGCTTTGATATAGGATGAGGCAACGAGTAACAATTCGTTGTAAATCGTACTCTCCAACTCCTGAATACGATCTTCTGCTCCTAAGATCTTTTCTTCATACTCCTTTAATTCGGGTGTGATGTAGCGTTCTGCATTCACTAATGTCTGCTTCCTGATCCAGGTATCGGGGGCTTTACTGTTGTGAGTTTTAGTCACCTCTATGTAATAGCCGTATACATTATTAAAACCTATTTTTAATGAAGGGATACCGGTTTTTTCTATTTCCCGTTGTTGCATTTGAAGCAGGAGTTCTTTTCCATGGGAGGAGATTTCTCTCAACTCGTCTAACTCCGCGTTAACCCCGGGGGCAATGACATTTCCCTTGTTCAGCTGAGCGGGTGCTTCTTCCTGTATTTGTTGCGCTATCTTTTGATGAAGAGCCTCGCATTCGTTTAATTGCTCGATCCATTGGGTTAATTGGGGATTGTTGATGTTCCGGCAATGTTTTTTTAGCGGAATCAACGTTTGCAAAGCTACTTTCAATTGTACCATCTCTCGCGGCGAGATCCGGCATACGGCAATTTTAGAAGCTAACCGTTCCAGATCCCCGATGATCCGTAATAGTTGTTCCAGCTCGAGACGCTCGGTTTCGTGTTGAATGAAACTTTCTACGATATCCAACCGTTGGTTGATCTCTTCCGGAGATTTCAACGGCATGCAAATCCAACGGCGAAGCATCCGACTGCCCATGGGAGTGATTGTTCTGTCAATAATATCGGTTAACGAACAACCTCCTTCGTGGAGCGATTCCAATATTTCCAGGTTTCGTAGCGTGAAGCGGTCTAATAATACACAAGTGGATTCATCGATTCGTCCAATAGAGGTGATATGCCCTACCAGCTCGTGCTTGGTCATGTCTAAATAATAGAGAATGGCCCCGGAAGCGGCGATACCGCATTCTAACTTATCAATTCCAAAACCTTTCAGAGAAGAGACGTCGAAATGTTTCTTCAGCCGATCTTCCGAAGAGTCCGGTTCGAAAAACCAGGCTTCTACCGGGTAAGTATAGTATTTATTTCCGAAAAGTTCATGGAATAAGGCTTCAGAGCCTTTAGGATATAACACCTCCTTGGGTTGAAAACTATTCAATAATTTGTCTACCGTGGAAGGAGTTCCTTCCGTCGTTAAAAATTCGCCCGTGGAAAGATCCAATAACGAGATTCCGGCTTTGCTTTTGGTAAAATAGACGGAGGCCAGAAATACGTTATTTTTATTGTCAATGGTATTTTCGTTGTACGAAACACCGGGAGTTACTAATTCTATGACTCCCCGTTTGACTAACTTCTTGGTTTTCTTAGGATCTTCCAATTGTTCACAGATGGCTACTCTCTGACCGGCACGGACTAATTTAGGAAGATAGGTATCTATGGCATGATAGGGGAAACCGGCGAGCTCTACGTCTCCGGGGGAGCCGTGAGATCGCTTTGTGAGGGTAATCCCTAAAATCTTTGAGGTAGTGATGGCATCTTCCCCGAAGGTCTCATAGAAATCTCCCATTCTGTAAAGAAGTAGTGCATCAGGATATTGAGCCTTAGCTGCATAGTATTGTTGCATCAAAGGTGTTTGTATTTCTGATTTTGTAGCCATTTAGTTTTGCTTATGAATTTATAGATCGTGCGAGTGTTTACGCATCCCAAAAATAAATATTTTGCATGATATTTGTTTAAAAATCTCAGAAGTATTATGTAATTTTGTCGAACTGAAAACAAGCAAGCATAAGTTTGTTAATAAAAATTAGGGAAGAATAAACTTGACACGAGGAAATTGCGTATAGATATTTCCAGTTGCTTTATGGAGAAATAAATTGAATGTTTATGGAAAATATATCGGGAATATTAGCTACTTATAATTTTTCGAATTTAGAAGATCGGATAGAGTTCGAGTTGGATGGAGTTATCGAGAAAGAGATTGCTTTGGCCTACTGTCCGGAGAACTTCGAGCTATGTATAACCTGTATGGATTATACGACATTGAAGGTGACAGATACGGATAGGTCCGTGACGGAATTTGTTGCGGAACTGCTTAAGAAAATCAAGAAGAATGCCTTGCCTGAGGTCGCTTCGGTATGTGTATTCCCGAAATATGCTTCGATTGTAAAAAACGGATTGAGTGAAACATCCATTAAAACGACTGTCGTGGGAGCTTGTTTTCCCTCTTCTCAATCTTTTATGGAAGTAAAAATTGCAGAATGTAAAGCGGCCGTTGCCGCCGGGGCGGATGAAATCGATGTGGTTATCTCCGTGGGGGATATTCTGGAGAGAAATTACGAGAGGGTATACGAGGAGCTTGCAGCTATCCGGGAAGCTTGTAAAGGCGTTTTATTGAAAGTGATATTGGAAACCGGGGAGCTGAAGGATATCGAGAGCATATTTAATGCCGCGTTGATCAGTGCATACGCGGGAGCGGATTTTGTGAAAACATCCACGGGAAAAGTGCCTGTGAATGCTACTCCCGAATCTGTTTATGTGATGTGTGAAGCCGTCCGTCAGTATCATGCCCAAACGGGTAAAATGGTGGGAATAAAAGTGGCAGGAGGTGTTTCCAAAGTACAAAATGCCATTCGTTACCTAACCATCGTCAACCATGTTTTGGGAAAAGAATGGGTGACTCCTCGCTATTTTCGAATCGGGACATCCCAGTTAATGGATGATATCTTGAAAGAGATGAAGAAATAATGAAAGACCGGCATAAGCCGGTTTTTTTATTAAAAATCCGTTAGGGATAACGGTTGTTGAGATAAGGGACCACGAATATATTTATCTGTGTTTCTCCCTTTCGTCTTCTTCATCGAAAATTTGAATGACCGGTTCTTTAAAAGTCTTGTTTGTCGTATGCTTATCCAAGGTTAACAAAAGCGAGGGTAATATAATGAGGTTGGAAAGCATCGCTGCCAATAGGGTAATGGAAACGAGGATGCCTAAAGCAACGGTTCCGCCGAAGTCCGACAAAGCAAAGATTCCGAAACCGAAGAAAAGGATAATGGCGTTATAAATCATGCTTTGCCCTGTCTCTTTCAACGCCAGAACGGCAGACGACCGAATACTCCAGTTTGTCCCTTGTAACTCTTGCCTGTATTTTGCTAAATAGTGAATGGTCCCGTCGACTGAAATACCAAAAGCGATACTGAATACTAATATGGTCGATGCTTTGATCGGGATTCCACAGTATCCCATAATGGCGGCTGTAATAATTTGCGGGATGAGGTTTGGCAGGAGGGCAACGATAACCATGCGTTTACTCCGGAACATCCATGCCATGAAAATGGCGATAAGGATAATGGCTAATAGCAGGGACGTGAATAGATTGGTGACTAAATACTGGGTCCCTTTAAAAAAGATGATACTTGATCCGGTTACCTTTACAACATTTCGGTCTCCGGGGAAATATTTTCCAATGATCCCGTATAATTTATTCTCTTTTTCCTGCATTTTTTTAGTACCGATATCCTTTATACGGTAGCTCATCCGGACATTTCTTAGGGTGGAGTCAACAAATGAATTTGCTTTTCCCCCGATACTTCCTGCGGATTGGGAAGCGTATTTTAAAATAAAATTTTTCGTTTGATTGCTCGGCAATTTGTAATAGGCCGGTTTCCCGTTATAAAAAGCCTGATTGGCAAATTTAATCACCTCAACGATGGAAATGGGTTTTGAAATGTCTTCGTCTTGGGAGAGTTCTTGGGCTAATAAATCTAATTTCTCCAAGTTGGATAACTTGATGACTTGATTCGGTTTTTTGAAATCAATCGTGATTTCCAAAGGCATTAAACCGTCGAAATTATCCTCGAAAAACATGAGATCCTGTCGGATCGGGTCGCTCTCTTTCAGATCGTCAACCATGTACCCTGTAGATTTCATCAAAGAGATACCGATAAACCCTAAAACGACTACAATGGAAGCAGTAATATAAACTTTATTCCGGTGATTAATAATAATTTCAATAACCTTATTTAAAGTGTCGTTTACAAATTTATTATGTAGATGCTTGATTTGCTTGCTGTCCGGAGACGGAAGAAAGCTAAATACGCAGGGAATCATGATTAGGCAAACCAAATAGACAAAGCTGATACCGATGGAAGCGGTGATACCGAATTCAACGAGAATCTGACTGGAGGTAACGATAAATGTGGCAAAACCGGCAGCTGTAGTCAGGTTGCTAAGGAAAGAGGCGTTTCCTATCTTTTGAATCATTCTCTGTAAAGCCTTGATCTTGTTCCCGTGGCGATCGTATTCGGCGTGAAATTTATTAATCATGAAGACCATGTTGGGAATACAGATCACGATTAATAATGGGGGTAACATAGCCGTTAAAAGCGTGATTTTAATTCCGAGCATAGCCATGACACCTACGGTCCAGCAAACGCATATAAGAACGATTAATAAACAAAACCCGATGATTCGGAAAGAGCGGAAGAAGAGGTAAAGGATAAAAGTCGAGATCAGCAGGGAGAGAATAATGAACATATACATCTCTCCCTTGATATTTTCGGCATTTACGACCCGAATGTAGGGTAAGCCGGAATAATGCATTTTAAGCTCGTGTTTGGCAGAAAATGCTTCCGTGATTTTTAAGATATCCTTGACCAGTCCTACGCGTGCCGGAGAGTTCATGACATCAGCCGAAACGGAAACCATCATGCCGTAAATCGCTTTTTTCTTGTTAAAAAGTGTTCCGTCGTAAAAAGGGAGATTCTCCACGATTTGAGACAAACTATCGGCTTCCCGCTGGTTTTTGATGTGATGTGGAAATATGGGTTTTATGTCGAATCTGCGATTGGCCGTATCTTTACAGAGATTGAAAGAGTGAGTGATGTCCACTAAGGCGATAACTCCGCGTAAAGTTTTTAAGCTATCGCACATTTGTATCCAATCGTTGAGTTTGTTCACTTCGTAAAAGGAGGTGTCCTGAATGGCAAATACCATGACATTCCCCTCTTGACCGAATTTTTCATGGAAATCGATGTAATCGAGAAAAGCACTGTCTGTTGATGGGAGAAGATTGGCGTATTCATATGACATTTCGACCTTTCTGATTTGAGAGGCCAGAAAGAGGGTAATAATCGAAATGGCAATAATAAAACCTATCCGGTTTCTAAGAAGAATTCCGGCAATCTTAATCCACATATTTCACATGTTAATTTTATATATTGTCGCAAAAGTAGGATAAATGCATTTAATCTTTAAACAGTTTCGGATTTTTTTTATGTCGATTCACATCTCTTGCTGTTTTTTTTGCAAAATTATTACTTATGGCGGAATTTAAATCTACCCCCGTTTGATTGGCTAAACATACTAAAACCCAGAGAACGTCGGCCATTTCATCGGCTAAATTATCTTTTTCTCCTTCTTTGAAAGATTGGTCCCCGTATTTCCTGGCCATGACTCTTGCCAATTCTCCTACTTCTTCTGTCAGAATGGCCATATTGGTGAGTTCTCCAAAATATTTTACCCCGTAAGTTTTGATCCAGGCATCAACAGCCGTTTGTAATTCTGTCAAGTCCATACTATAATAATTTAAAATTCGTCGTCGTCCTTTTGTTGCTCTTAAAAAGCCATGTTATTCATTCGTTGTAATCTCCTGTTGGAGTAATCAGCGTTTAAGGATCGGCTATTTTATAACTTGTTCTTACTGTCCATGAGGATGGTTACCGGTCCGTCGTTGAGGAGTTCTACTTCCATTTCTGCACCGAATTGCCCGGTTTTAATCTCATTTTTAATCTCTTTTTGCAATGTGGAGACAAATTGTTCGTAAAGGGGAATTGAAATGGAAGGTGGTGCCGCATCGATATAGGAAGGGCGATTCCCTTTTTTGGTACGGGCCATTAAGGTGAATTGACTCACGGCTAAAATCTCTCCTCCGGTTTCTAATATGGATTTATTCATTACTCCGTTTTCGTCGTCGAAGATGCGGAGATGGATGATTTTTGATACTAACCAATTGATATCCTCTTCCGAGTCGTCCGATTGTATCCCGACAAGTACCAACATGCCTTTATTTATGCTTGAAAAGAGGTGTCGGTTTATAGTGACGCTGGCGCGGGAAACTCGTTGAATGACTACTTTCATGATGAATAAGGTTTAAAATCACGCAAGGGATTTGTTATAAAAACTAAAAGTCGGAGTTTCCTCCAACTTTTAGCTTAAAGTTCATCGTGTATCGTTTTATTTTTTTGCATACAACTCTTTGATCGCTTCGGCCAATCTCTTCACTCCCTCGATATTTTGTTCCTCGCTCATGTAAGAGAAGTTGATACGCATGGTGTTTTTACCTTTTCCGTTACAGAAGAAAACGGTACCTAATACAAATGCCACGTTCTTTTCGATTGCAATTTTGAAAAGATCTTCTGCATCGTATTGCTCCGGTAAGGTTAAGAACAAGAAAAGACCTCCTTCCGGGTGAGTCCAGCTAACGCCTTCCGGCATGTACTTTTCAAATGCTCCTATCATTGCATTCAATTTACCGCGATAGAGTTCGACAATCTTTTTCACGTTGGCGTCGAAATAGTTCTTTTGGAAGAATTTCACGGTAATCTTCTGTAAAAATGCAGAGGTACAAAGGTCCGTGCTTTGTTTTGCCTTTACGAAGTTGTCGATGATCATCGGGTGTGCCAATACCCATCCCATACGGAATCCCGGCATGAATATTTTAGAGAAAGTTCCCAGCGTGATGACATTGCCTTCGCCGTTATCTAATTCGTATAACATATGTTGTGGCTTGCCGGAAAAGCGTAATTCCCGGTAAGGACTGTCTTCAATAATTAAGATCTCGTATTTTTTAGCGATAGCCAAGATCTCTTTTCTTCTGGCATCCGGCATGGTCATTCCGGCAGGATTCTGGAAGTCGGGGATCAAATAGATAAATTTGGGTTTTTCGCCTTTGGCTTTCATGTCGGCCAATGTTTTCTCCAGCTCGATGGCGCTCATTCCCTGTTCGTCCTGAGGAATTCCGACAGCGACCCCGCCATAAGAGTTAAAAGCACCGAGAGCCCCTAAGTAGGAGGGTAATTCGCAAATATATTTGTCACCCCGATTAAGGAAAATTTTACCTACAGTATCCAGCCCTTGTTGAGAAGAGGTGATGATGGTGATGTTCTCTTTTGTAACATAACTTAATCCTTGATCCCGGTAGCGTTGGGCCAGAATCTCCAATAATTCGGGAACTCCTTCGGTAGAACCGTATTGGCAAGCCGCTGCTCCGTCAGTGGCGATTACCTCTGCACATATTTCTTGCAATTGTTCTAATGGGAAGGATTCTTTCGCGGGAAGACCTCCGGCAAATGAAATGATTTCCGGTTTCTGAGTCAATTTCAATAACTCTCTGATTGCAGAGCGCTTCATCCCTTTGGCGCTGTCTGATAAAATTTCTTTGTAGTCGCTAACCATGTTTATCTTAATTAAATGAATAGACGCTTAATGCTATTTGTGTTGCGAAGTTAATAATAACTTTTTGAAATAAAATTTTTCGTATCAATTTTTTATTAATGCGGGTATTCCCGCTTTCATTTTTTATGTTTAAAGACTTTTTTAGTAATAATTTTGTTTCCGTGATCATGATAGATAACGCGTACACCGTGTTTTTTAAGGATTTAAAAGCCTGTCGAAAGAAAATACAAGATGATTAAAAAAGGGATCGTATTCCCTTGCAGATGTTACCAATGAAATAATAGCAAATTTTCTTTTCCGTTTGTTGCCGTTTAAATAATATTTGGAACTGCCATTTTTTTCAATTACTTTTGCAAACCGTAAAGGTCCCATAGTTCAACGGATAGAACGGAAGTTTCCTAAACTTTAAATCCAAGTTCGATTCTTGGTGGGATCACATTTTTAATTGATAGTCAATGGATTAGTTTCCGGTTTACGTTTTAAGATGGAATTTTGATATTCCCTTTTTAAGTCGTCAATCTGAAAACGATCGTCGATCTTTTTTAATAGTATTTTCACCCTTTTCCCGGGTGCGGGGAATTGAATAGTCTTTTCTCCCTGTCCCTCAATCTTTCAATCCGTTAATCTCCCGATCTCTTAATCCTCTAATCTTTCAATCTCCTAATCCCTGTAATCTTCTCATTCTTTAATTCTTTTAATCTACGATTGTCGATATATAGTTTTTTTTATACTTTAGCCGAATTATAATGTGTAAAATTTGGGACTATGTATACGATAGACGAACTTCGTGAAATTGTAAAGAAAGAAATGGCGAAACAGGAGTATATAGAAAAGCCTTACTCGCTGTTCGAACCGATTAAATATATTTTGGAAGACGGAGGAAAACGGTTGAGACCGATTTTAACCTTGTTGGCCTATAACTTATACCGGGAAGATATAGAAAGGGTTCTGAAATCTGCCATCGGCATAGAAATCTTTCATAACTATACGTTGTTGCACGATGATGTGATGGATGATGCGGAGTTGAGACGGGGGAGGCAAACCGTACATAAAAAATGGAATAACAATGTGGCTATTTTGAGCGGTGATGCTGCTGCTATCACGGCTTATAAATATATTGAGCATTGTGAAGACCGCTACCTGAGGCGGGCTATCGACGGTTTTAATCAGGTGGCGATGGATGTTTGCAAGGGACAACAGTATGACATGGAGTTTGAGACCAGAAATGATGTAACGGAGGAAGAGTACCTTCATATGATTTATTTGAAAACTTCTGTTCTTATTGCGGGAAGTTTGCGACATGGAGCCTTGATAGCAGGAGCTCCGGAACATGAGTATAAAGCTTTGTATGATTTCGGCGGATTCTTGGGATTGGCTTTTCAACTTCAAGACGATTATCTGGATGTTTACGGGGATGTTTCGGAATTCGGGAAGAACATAGGAGGGGATATTGTTTCCAATAAAAAGACTTATATGTTGATCCGGGCTTTCGAGTTGGCTGATGAGGCGACTAAAAAAGAGTTGACGAGCTGGATTGAGATGAAGGATTTCTGTCCGGAAGAAAAGATTAAAGCCATAACGGAAATATACAACCGATTAGGAATCAAACAGGTCACATTGGATGCCATTAACAAATATTTGAAGAAAAGTCGGGAGATACTGTCTCAAATAGAAGTTCCGGAAGAGCGCAAACAGGTGCTTTATGAGGAAATAGATGCGTTGTGTGACCGTAAGAAGTAATACGATGGAAAAATCTAAACAGCGATTATTGGATGAACGTTACCTGAGGATGGCCCGCATATGGGCGGAAAATTCTTATTGTGTACGTCGTCAGGTCGGAGCATTGATCGTGAGAGGGAATGCTATTATTTCTGATGGATATAACGGGACTCCGTCCGGGTTTGAAAACATCTGTGAAGATGATAGGAATAAGACGAAGCCTTATGTTTTGCATGCAGAGGCGAATGCTATTACAAAAGTTGCAAAGTCGAATAACAGTAGCTTGGGGGCCACGTTATACGTGACCGCGTCTCCTTGTATCGAGTGTGCTAAATTGATCATACAGGCAGGAATTAAGCGTGTGGTGTATTCTGAAGATTACCGTTCGGCGGATGGAGTGGAATTGCTGCGGAAAGCCGATATCGAGGTGGAATTGATAGAGATAGAGTAAATAAAACAGATGAAAATGAACAGAGAAAATTTAAGGGCCGTTTTAACACCGATCGTGCTGGCGTTGGCGGTTGTATTTGGGATGATGATTAATCATTTTATACCGACAAAAAGGAACAATGCGGCCGCTTCTAAAATATTTCTGCCGGTTAATGGTAGTAAATTGGACGTTATTATCAACATGATCCAGCATTCGTACGTGGATACGGTTAACTCGAATGAATTGGTGGAAAAAGCCATTTCGATATTGTTGAAAGATTTGGATCCCCATACGGTCTATATCCCGGCTGAGGATATGCAAAGAGCCAATGAAAGTATCGTGGGAAATTTCGGAGGTATCGGAGTACAGTTTTACAATTATTTAGATACGGCGTTAGTGGTTAAGGTCGTTCCGGGGGGGCCTTCGGAGAAGGCCGGAGTACAGGACGGGGATCGCATCATTCGGGTAAATGATTCGCTCATTGCCGGGAAAAATATGGATTCGAAACAGATCATGAGTATGTTGAGGGGGGAGATGGGAACGGATGTGAAATTGACTATTCTTCGTAAAGGAGAGCCTCAATTGTTGATCAAAAACGTTACGCGGGGAAGTATTCCGATAAAAAGTATAGATATCGCTTATATGCTGAATGACACAACGGGGTATGTAAAGATAAGAACATTCGGGATGCATACTTACGGGGAATTTATGCGGGCATTGGCAGAACTGACTCAAAAAGGAATGAAGAAGGTGGTAGTGGATTTGAGGGATAATGAAGGAGGGGTTCTTCCGATAGCCATCCAGATGATTAATGAATTTTTGGAGGAGGGTCAATTGATTTTATATACCCAGGGGCAAGCTTCTCCTCGTAGCGATTTTAATGCGAATGGAAAGGGAAATTACAAGGATTTGAAATTGGATGTGTTGATTAACGAATTCAGCGCATCGGCGAGTGAGATTTTTGCGGGGGCGATCCAGGATAATGACCGGGGAACAATCATCGGTCGCCGGTCTTTTGGAAAAGGATTGGTGCAGGAACAACGGATGTTGCCGGATGGTTCGGCCCTTCGTTTGACGGTGGCCCGTTACTACATTCCTTCCGGCAGGTCGATACAAAAGCCCTATAATGAGGGGAAAGAAAAATATTATAATGATATATACAACCGATTGAAGCATGGTGAATTTTCTCAGAAAGACAGTATTGTATTCGATGAGAAATTGAAATTCCAGACGGTTGGCGGGCGTACGGTTTACGGGGGAGGAGGCGTAATGCCGGATATTTTCGTACCCGCGGATACGACGGGAGCTTCGAGATATTTAGTCGCGTTGTCTGAATCTCAATTGTTGTATGATTATACGTTTGATTTTATGGAGCATCACCGGGCCGAAATGAAAGATCTCAAGGATTATAAATCGATTCAGAAGTATTTGAAGCGCTTCGATTTGGTAGGCGATATGGCTGATTATGCGGCAAAGCGAGGATTGAAAAAGGATAAAAGGGGAATAAAAGATTCGTACGAAATACTTCGGGTGCGTTTGGAAGCGTTTATAGCCCGCCACCTGATCGACGATGAGGGTTTTTATCCTATTCTGGGTGAAAAAGATATAACGATACAGAAGGCAATAGAGGAATAATATGTTTTTAATGAAATTAGGATACGGGAGGCTGTTATGCCTCCTATTTCTATTTTTGACCGGTACGAGGCATATCCGTTCGCAAGAATATATTCCTTCCGGGGCAGGGATAAAAGTGAAACACGCGTTTTATTCCTTGGGTTTCGATACGATTCACAGGCAGGCCAACTGGGTGTATTACGAACTAAAAAGCAGGGGGAATAGAGCCGTTGGCCGCGAGAATGATTTTCGGGTAGACCCCCAATTGAACTTGTTTTCGGCAACTCCCGATGACTACAAACGCAGCGGTTACGACCGGGGACATTTATGTCCGGCAGCCGATATGGCTTTTGATAAAAAAGCGATGAGTGAAACGTTTTATATGTCGAATATGTCTCCTCAAGTTCCTGCTTTTAACCGCGGAATCTGGAAACGATTGGAAGATTTGCTGCGAAAACGGGGAAGGAAAGAGTTACTTTACGTGGTTACCGGTCCTGTTTTTAAAGAAAACAAAGGTCATATAGGCAAAAATAAGGTTACGGTTCCGGGGTATTACTATAAATTGTTTTATGCTCCCGCCTCACAACAGATGATCGCCTATCTGCTTCCCAACGCGGGGAGTGACCAGCCTTTAAAAGATTTTGCCGTATCGGTGGACCGGATAGAAGCCTTAACGGGGATTGATTTTTTTCCGCAACTACCGGATGAGATAGAAAAGCTGCTGGAGGCTGATACCGCTGCACATCCCGAACTGGTGTCCGGTTTGAAAAGGGGGGGGTAAACCGGGAAAACGGGAACAGGCTGTATTGGTGGTTGTGACCGTTGTTCTTTTTGTCGCCTTGCAGTTTTTTATCCGAAAAAAGGGCCGGAAAAGAAAAGGCAGAAGAAAGAAGAAAAAGAGGTAGTTCTCGAGTTTTTTCGTTTGCGATGGTACAAAGGGTATGGAAAAGACTAATTCACTCCCGTTTCATTTACGGGGGTGTCGATGTTTTTCGTGGGAGTATATTTCCCGTACAGAGGAGGGTCTAAAATGAGGCCGGCGGTAGATGGACGCCTTTTCTGTCGTTCAGTTATCGATCTTTTGTCGTGTCCGTCTGCTTCTTTTTTAGCAATTGGTTGATAACCTTTACCATTTCATCGAATTCTTTTTTGTCATAAAGGCGGGTCATAAAAACGATCTTTCCGTTATCGTCGATAATGACATTCCGGGTAACTCCTGCTCCTTGGGCGGCAAAAGCATAAAACGCTTTACCTTCCGGATCGAGTAAAAGAGGATAGGTGATTTTTGTTTCTTTGGCGAATTTTTCAACAGTCTCTTTGGACTCTTTCAAGTCGATTCCGAAAAGGATGAACTTAGAGTTACCCTTCAGCTTTAGCCATATATCTTTTTCTATAAAAGGCATTTCCTTGCGACATACTCCGCACCAGCTGGCGGTGAACTGTAACATAACGATCTTCCCCCGTAAATCTTTCAATTGTTTTTTGGTCCCGTCGGGGAAAAGAAGTTCTATATCGGGAGCTTCGTCCCCTACTTTAACAATATAACCTCTATCCTCTGACTGCGCTTGAGTAAAAGAGCAAGCGAGTATAACAAGTAATAACCCTATACACTTTTTCATTTTATCTTTTTATCTGTTTCTGACTAATATTTTTTCAGACGTTTGACGCTCCCGCTCCAGGAGCAGCCTAAGCAATAAACAATTTCCGTGTTGAAACCTTCCAATGAATCTCCTTCATTCACGGGTACAACTTCGTATGTTGCGGTAACCTGAACAAGACATTGATTGCCGTCGCTGTCTTTCACGTAAAAACGCCGGATTCCGCACTGCGGGCAAAGTAAAAATCTCATCTATCTTCTTTTTGTTTTCAAAGATAAGAAACTTTCAGTTGAAAACAGAAGCCTATTCGGGGTAAAATCATACTTTTGCAACAGTAATGGGATTAATTATGGAATTGAAAGATTACAAAATACATTTTGCTCCGGTACAGGGCCATACCGATTGGATTTACCGCAATTTGCACGAAAAACATTTTGGAGGCATAGATGCTTATTATACGCCTTTTATCCGTGTTGAAAAGGGAAATGGGTTCCGGACGAAAGATTTGAGAGATATTACGCCGGAAATAAATCGAGTCGGGGAATTGATACCTCAGGTACTCGGTGGAGATCCCGACGAGTTGCGGGTAATGCTTGCCATGCTGGCGGATAAGGGATACGGTCGGGTCGATTTGAACTTGGGATGTCCTTTTTCAATGATCGCGCGAAAAGGAAAGGGTGCGGGAATTTTATCCTATCCGGAGAAGGTTGCGGCTCTTATGGACGTAATCGGCGCTTTTCCCGTTTTGCACTGCTCCGTGAAAATGCGATTGGGATGGGAGAGTCCGGAAGAGGGAATGAAACTCTTACCCGTGTTAAACGAGGCCCCGTTGAAGGCTGTTATTTTACATGCGAGAGTGGGAGTTCAGGAGTATGGAGGAGAGGTGAACCGGGAGGCCTTTCGGGCTTTTTACGAAGGCTCTCGTCATCCGCTTTATTATAATGGCGATATTCGTACCCTTGAAGATATACGGGAAGTCGTAACATGCTTTCCTCTATTGGAGGGAGTAATGATAGGGAGAGGACTATTGGCGAATCCGGCTTTGGCGATGGAATATCGGGAAAACCGGGAACTGTGCCGGGAAAATCGTTTGAGAAAGTTCAGGGAATTTCATGATGAGTTGTTTGAACAAAACGGGGAGCGTTTACAGGGAGATCATCAGCTGTTGATGAAGATGAAAACTTTTTGGGAATATTTTTTACCCGAAACCGATCGGAAGGTTTTGAAAAAGATCAAAAAAGCCAATAAGGTGACTCAATATAACGATGCCGTGGCAGAGGCTTTTAAAGAGTAGATATGGGACAGATCCGAAAAGCTATATATATTCTGGTGGGTTGTATTTCCATTGTCTTAGGGGTTATCGGCATTTTTGTCCCGGGGTTGCCCACGACTCCGTTCCTATTATTAAGTTCCTGGCTTTTTTATAAAAGTTCCAAACGAATGCACGATGCGTTGCATCGTTCCCGATGGCTCGGCCCCTACCTGAGGCGTTTTCAAGAGCGTCGAGGCGTCAGTTGGAAAACGAAATGGTTTTCTATTGCTTGCATGTGGACGATGATCTCCATTTCGGCTTTTGGCTTTATAGAGCATATGCACCTTCGCTTGTTATTACTGGGATTAGGGGTGATCGGAACTTGTAGCGTTTTATTCATCGTCCCGAATGAGAAAAAATAGCACTTTGGGACGGGGTAAAAGTGCTATCGCCATAGAGTAAAAAATTCTGTGATTAGAAAATTTATAATTGAATCCGTTTCCTAATCACAGAATACCAAAATGAAATGAATTTATCTTGTTGCGGATAATGGCATTTAAATATTTTACCCCAAGACGACGTTGATAATCTTTTTGGGTACGATAATTAATTTTTTTATCTCTTTTCCGTCTGCCCATTTGGCAAATTCCGGAGTGGCTTTTACGGCAGCCTCTATCTCCGGATGGCTGGCAGATAAGGGCATGGATAATTTGAATCTTACTTTTCCGTTAAAAGATACGGGATATTCGAATTCGTTTTCCACTAAATACTTCTCTTCCCATTGCGGGAATCTTTCCTCGGTTACGCTGTCCGTATGCCCCAGTAAGTGCCATAACTCTTCAGCTATATGCGGGGCGTAGGGAGCGATAGTAATAACCAGGGGTTCCAGAATCTCTCTTTTATTGCATTTTAGGGCTGTCAACTCGTTCACGCATATCATAAAAGCCGGGATAGAAGTATTGAATGAAAAATTCTCCACGTCGAACTCGATCTTTTTAATGGTTTTGTGTAAAATTTT
Source organism: Sanguibacteroides sp. AM78-02pH3A (assembly GCF_027666085.1). Lineage (NCBI taxonomy): Bacteria > Pseudomonadati > Bacteroidota > Bacteroidia > Bacteroidales > Porphyromonadaceae > Sanguibacteroides > Sanguibacteroides sp. AM78-02pH3A. The sequence goes on from NZ_JAQEHX010000002.1 coordinate 199,026, forward strand.
TAATTCTTCGGGAGAAGGTTTGTCCTCACTGACCTGAAATGCCTCTCCGTTTTGGAACAGACGCCAGAATTTACGCAAGAATTTGTATACCCCGTCGATTCCTTGGGTATCCCAAGGTTTACTGGCTTCAAGCGGTCCGAGGAACATTTCGTACAAACGCAATGTATCCGCACCGTATTCTTCGATTATCGTGTCAGGATTTACCACGTTGAACATGGATTTCGACATCTTTTCGATGGCCCAGCCGCAGACATATTTCCCGTTCTCGAGAATAAATTCGGCACTGGCATACTCCGGCATCCATCGTTTGAAAGCTTCGATATCCAAAATGTCGTTTTTCACGATATTGACATCCACGTGGATTTCAGTCGTTTCATACCGGTCTTTCAGTCCGACAGAGACGAACGTGTTTGTTCCCTGAATGCGATACACGAAATTGGATCGTCCTTGTATCATTCCCTGATTGATCAGTTTCTTAAAGGGTTCCGGCTCGCATACCACTCCCAAATCGTATAGGAACATATTCCAGAAACGGGAATAGATGAGGTGTCCGGTAGCATGTTCGGAACCTCCCAAGTACAGGTCTACGTTACGCCAATACTTGTCCGCCTCTTCGCTTACTAAAGCCTGATCGTTGCGGGGATCCATATAGCGAAGGTAATAAGCCGATGATCCAGCGAATCCGGGCATCGTGTTCAGTTCCAACGGATATCCCTCCTCGGTTTTCCAATTCCGAGCTCGTCCGAGAGGAGGCTCTCCCGTTTCCGTCGGGAGGTATTTGTCTATTTCCGGTAATTCCAAGGGCAGTTTAGATTCGTCCAGCATATAAGGCATACCTTCTTTGTAATATACCGGGAACGGTTCTCCCCAATAACGTTGGCGACTGAAAATGGCATCTCTCAAACGGTAGTTTATTTTGCTTTTGCCGATACCCCGTTTTTCAATCTCTTCGGCAATGTAACGGATGGCGTCTTTAACTTCCATCCCGTTGATAATACCGCTATTGATCATTTTTCCGGCTTTGGCATCGTATGAACCTTCGCTCATGTCGTGGCCTTCTCCATCGTCGACTACTGGAATAACAGGCAGATTAAAATGTTTTGCAAAGGCATAGTCCCGGCTATCGTGGCCCGGAACAGCCATAATCGCTCCAGTTCCATAGCCGGATAAAACGTATTCGCTGATCCAAACAGGAATGGCATTGTTCGTGAACGGATTGATGGCGTAGGAGCCCGTGAATACTCCCGTTACTTTTTTGATTTCCGTCTGGCGTTCCCGTTCCGTCCTTTTGGCAACATAATCCAGATACTCTTTAACGGCCTGAGCCTGTTCGGGAGTCGTAAGTTGTTGGACGTAATCCGATTCCGGAGCCAGCACCATAAAGCTGACGCCGAATATCGTATCGGGACGGGTGGTGAAAATCTCTAATTTTATATCGGAATCTTTCACGTCGAACCGCACGTCCGCACCCTGTGAACGTCCGATCCAGTTACGTTGTATGTCTTTTAAAGAATCGGACCATGCGATCGTGTCCAATCCGTCCAATAATCTTTGTGCGTAAGCGGATACCCTTAAGGACCATTGTCTCATTTTTTTCTGTACGACAGGGTAACCTCCCCGGAGGGATAGACCTTCTTTAACCTCGTCGTTTGCCAAAACCGTTCCGAGTTGAGGACACCAGTTGACCATCGTATCCGCGAGATAGGCAAGGCGGTAATTCAACAAAATCTCCTGTTGTTCTCTTTCCGGTTTCCTTTTCCACTCTTCTGCCGAAAAGTGTAAATCCTCGCTGCATGCCACGTTCAGTCCTTCCGTCCCGGAGGTCTCGAATGCTTTCACCAATTCACCGATCGGCATGGCTTTTTGTTCGTCATAGCAATAAAAGCTATTGAACATCTGAATGAAGGTCCATTGAGTCCATTTATAATATCCTGGATCACAGGTACGTATTTCCCGGTCCCAATCATAAGAAAAACCGATTTTATCCATTTGTTCCCGGTAACGGTTGATGTTTTTTTCCGTTGTGATTGCCGGGTGCTGTCCTGTTTGGATAGCGTATTGTTCCGCCGGAAGTCCGTAAGCATCATATCCCATAGGATGCAGGACATTGAATCCTTTCAAGTGTTTGTAACGGGAAAAGATATCGGATGCAATATAACCAAGAGGATGTCCCACATGCAAACCTGCCCCGGAAGGGTAAGGAAACATATCCAACACGTAGTATTTGGGCTTGGAGTGATCCACTTCGACCCGATATGTCTTATGCTCTCGCCAATAGTTTTGCCACTTTTTTTCTACCTCTTTAAAATTATATTCCATATCTGTATGAATGATTTAAGATTTATGATTTTTGATTGGCAGGCAAAGATATAAAACTTACAAGAATAAATTTTCAATTTTCAACTTTCAATTTTTAATTATTTCGTAGTTTTGTCCAAATACAAATTTATTTCAAATGACGTCGGGTGTGGTATTGACAATTCTCTTGTCCTATTTCGTTTTGTTGATCATTGTCGGTTTTTTTACGACTCGTAAACTGAATAGCGAATCTTTTTTTACGGCAAACCGGAATTCTCCCTGGTACTTGGTCGCTTTCGGTATGATCGGAACCTCTTTATCCGGTGTCACGTTTATTTCCATTCCGGGAGAGGTGGGTAGTAGCGATTGGACTTATTTGACCTTAGTGGTGGGTAATTGTGTGGGGTATATCATTATCGGCATCGTGCTTTTACCTCTGTTTTATCGGTTAAACCTGATCTCTATTTATTCCTGGCTGGGAGATCGTTTCGGGGAGAAAGCCCGGTTGACGGGATCTTTTTTCTTTATCGTGTCCCAGCTTTTGGGGTCTTCCTTTCGTTTGTTCCTTGTGGTTGGGGTATTGCAGTTGGCACTTTTTAACGCGATGGGAATTCCCTTTTGGGTGACGGTATTCATTACGGTCGGATTGGTATGGATATATACGGTGCGTGGGGGGATAAAGACGATTGTCTGGACGGATACGTTACAGACTGTTTTTATGCTGGTGTCCGTGGTGTTGACCATTTGTGTCATTAACCGGGCGTTGGACTTTAGCTTTTTGACTGCTATTGAAAAAGTGAAGGAGAGTTCTTTTTCCCGGGTTTTCGACTGGGATTGGAGGTCGGGCCATAATGTCTGGAAACAGTTCTTGGCAGGAGTCGCCATTACCGTATCAATTAACGGGTTGGATCAGAATATGATGCAAAAGAGTTTGACGTGCAAAACATTAAGGGACTGTAAGATAAATATGTTTTCTTTTTCCTTTTTGTTTTTGGTCACGAATCTTCTTTTTCTCTTTTTGGGAGCTTTGCTTTACTTGTACGCGGGAGCTAACGGAATCGACCTTCCCGAAAAATCGGATGATCTTTTCCCGTTTTTGTCCTTGAATTATTTCGGGGCTGTTGCCTCTTTGTTTTTTTTGCTGGGAATCACGGCTGCCGCTTATTCCTCCGTCGATTCTTCGTTAACGGCGCTGACGACCTCCTTTTGTATCGATTTCTTAAAGCTGACGCCTCAGGATACGACCCAACGACGTAAACGGATGACGGTACACGTGTTTTTTTCCTTGCTGATGTGTTTGGTCGTGATCCTTTTCAGGGAGTTGAATAACAGCAGCGTGGTTTCGGCGGTATTGAAAGCCGTGGGATATACTTACGGTCCTATACTGGGACTTTTTACATTCGGATTAACAACGAAATATGCTGTAAAAGAGACCTATTTGCCCTGGGTATGCCTGCTCTCTCCGCTGCTCTCTTTTGGAATCAATTGTTATTCGGAACAGCTTCTTTTCGGGTATCGTTTCGGGTTTGAAATACTTTTGCTTAACGGTTTGTTGTGCTTTGGCGGGTTGTGGCTGATTCGAAAGAGAAGATCCGGAGTCTATAGTTCGATGCCTGTAAATATTCGTAAGGCGTAACCGATTCCAAAGCTGACGGCAGCTATTCCAAGACTGATGATTGCCATTTCTGCAAATCGATGTCCAAATCTTTCGGAGCGAACAATAGAGTAATAATAATTGAAAATGGCAATGATTGATAGGGCGCTGAGCAAACAGATGCCTAATGCCCAGTAGACATTCTGCATAAGTACGAAAGGAAGGATCAACGCAATGACTGTAATGAGGTAAGCGATGCCGGTATAAACGGAAGCTTTAACTGCGTTTTTCCCGTCGTTGTCGGCCCGGGTAGAGAGATACTCCGAGGCTGCCATGGAGAGAGCCGCGGCAATACCCGTGATCCCTCCGGTGAGGGCGACTAATTTGGGATGTTGTAAGGCAAAGGTGTAACCGGCTAATGCTCCCGTGAATTCCACCAGGGCGTCATTTAAACCTAAAACAACGGCACTCATGTAATTTAATCCCTCTTCATCGATTAAGGAAATCAGTTTGTTTTCATGTTCTTCTTCCTCTTTTGCCATAACTTGTAATTCTTCGGTCTCTTCCCATTGGCGATAAGTAAGTCGGGTGCGGATTTCTCCTTTTTCCATTAACTTGATACCGAAAATTAAACCAAACAGGCGAGCAATGGTAACGTACCAGAAAATTCGCCAACGATTGGGTCCGGGAGTTTTTCCGGTGAACTTTTGGAGGGTGTGGTAATGCCTTAACTCCTCTCGAGAAAGGCCTTCCAGTACATGCCGGTTATGTTCTTTCTTCTGTATTTTTGCTAAACGCCGGTAGATGATATTTTCAGTCGCTTCATTGACCTGAAAGGCGATTAATTGTTTTATTTCTTTCGTAGTCATGCCGGATAACTTTATATGTTCAATTGGGAAAGCAGGATGTTTAGTTTAAAAATGAAGGTAATGATCCGGTTCTTTTTTGAATCGCAATGGTCTTGTGCGGCACAAGAATTTTTTGATTCTGTGATTAAGATCAATCGCTTAATCACAGAATCCGAGGCTTAATCGTCGATCTAAAATAAATTTACAATTTGTAGCTTGTTTAGCTGTATGGTGGAACTTCGATGAGTAGGATTTTGGTATATTCGTTTGCTTTGATTTCAAAACTTTCTGTATCGTATATACCTAATCCGTCCCGTTTTTCCAGCTCTTTTCCGGCGACCGTGGCTTTCCCTTCGATGAGGAAGGCGTAAACGCCTAAACTGTTGGGCGATTTTAATTTATAGCCCTGTAATGTGTTTTTTTCCAACTCTCCGATAGAGAACCAGGCTTGTTGGTATATCCATAATCCTTTGCCGTCTCCGGGATAAGGAGAAACGATTTCCGTAATCTCGTTTTTCTTGAGTAAATCGGCAATAACGGCATTTTCATATCTTGGAGATACATTCATACGATCGGGTATAACCCATATTTGTAAAAATTCAGCAGGGGTATTATTGTTTTTATTGTATTCGCTATGGCGGATACCGGTTCCGGCACTCATCGCTTGTATCTCCCCTTCCTTTATAACGGAGGCGTGTCCTAAACTGTCTTTGTGTTCCAAGGCTCCTTTCAAAGGAATGGAGACAACTTCCATATTCTGGTGTGGATGTAGACCGAAACCGGTCCCTCCCGCGATTTTATCGTCATTCAATACCCGCAGAGCTCCGAAATTAATTCTTTCCGGATCGTAGTAATCTGCAAAACTGAATGTATGATGAGTTTTCAACCAACCATGGTCGAAAAAACCTCTTGTTGCTGCTTTGTGTAATATTGTTTTCATAATTTATAATTATTATTGTTTATACGGAAAAAGAAGAATATTAGTTTTATGAACCTTTGTTTCGTGAAAATATATATTTAATTTTGGTCGGAATATACCGATTCTTGTTTCTAAACTCTGTATCATGAACTGGATGAAACGATTGGGATTTTGTTTTTTGATATTGCTGTTGATGATTACGGGAATTATTCTTGCGTGTAATTGGATCATCGAAAAGTCGGCGGAAGGTCGGGTATACGGGAATGTCATAGAGATTCCGGCGAATCGAGTGGGGCTGTTATTGGGGACTTCCCCGAAACTTAAGGGAGGAAAGGCAAACCGGTATTTTGATTATCGTATCGAAGCGGCCGTTTTTTTGTATCGTAGCGGGAAGATCGAACGTATTTTGGTGAGCGGAGACAATAGGCAACGGAATTACAATGAACCGGTAGAGATGCGGAAAGCCTTGTTGGCAAAAGGAGTTCCGGACAGTGTCATCGTGATGGATTTTGCGGGGATACGTACGTTGGACTCCGTCGTAAGGGCTAAAAAAGTATTCGGACAAGATCGTTTTACAATTATTTCCCAACGTTTTCATAACGAGCGGGCTCTGTATATAGCCAAATATAACGGTATAGAGGCTGTCGGGTTTAACGCTACGGACGTGGATGCCTATAGCGGATTAAAAACCAATACGCGTGAACTTTTAGCCCGGGTAAAAGTGTTTGTCGACCTTTTGTTCGGTAAAGGACCCCGCCATTTGGGAGAACCTATAACGATTTCCTGATACTTCAAAATTAATATAATCATATTAGATTCTATATTGATCCACGATATATTAATATTTTAATTAATATAATATCATTGCATATATTGTAATAATATTATACTATATTTGCATTGTGGGTATTGTTAAATAATATAAAAGCCGTTTTTATAGGAAAGGAGAAAAATGCAAACGGTAGGATTTCATTATTAACTTATAAAATTAACAAGTTATGAAAATATTAAAAGAGTGATTCTTATTTGCTTCTATAGTATCTTATTTTGTATTTTATCTTGTTCGGACAATATTAATGAAATAAAGCCACAAGATAATAAGGCTCAAAACGAAGTACAATTAAAAAACGGAATGTTGATTATTTCTAACTATAAAGTTTTAGAGGCAATTATAAATGGAAAGCAATCAATTAACTACGATCCATTTATTATGACGTTTAGATCTCAGCGTGATGTCATGGATGAAATTATTGAAGCGGAAAGTGGTCAAATTGATTATTTAAGAACTCTTAATGAGGTAGATTTGGAAAAAGCTATTAAGCATAGTAAGCTTTATTATAAGTATTTAAAAGAAGATTTTATCAAAGAAGTATTTTATAATGACGGCTCAACCTCTTATGATCTTAATTTAGCTACTCCTTACTACGCTAAAGTTTTGAATGAAAAAGGGTATTTTGCTGTTGGAGATACGATCTATCAAGTAACTCCTAAATATTTGAAAATATGGATTGGTGGTGACATAAATAGATATACCGAGTTGAATAATTATACGAGTTCAGACGAATCTCGCAGAATTTTTGTTACAGATTATAGTCAAAAAGATACGTCTATTGAAGAGCCATTAGCTCGTACTACTTATCCGATAACTTTTTATAATATAACTAAAGGTGTTTATGGGATTAGTCCTTATAATGAGAGGGTTGTTGTGATCTTTTATGATAAAACAAATCTTTTAATAGCTCAACATGGATATACAAGAGAAACATATTGTCGTGCAATAGGGCAAGAACCAATACCAGGAACAAATTCATATAGTTTTAAGGTAATAAATTATAGTTATAATTTTATGTTTGGTACTCAAACAGCAGGAGTTAATGATTCTTTTCAACAAAGGGGAGATGCATTGGGCTATGATGATTATTATACGGTTTATTTACCCTATAAAATGGTTGTTGCCGGTAAAACAATATTGGAATCAACAGATGAATTTCCTTATTTATCTTGGTTTGAGTGTATTATATATAGAATAACACGAGTAGACGAATCTTCTACTTTTCAACTTCGAGTTGCATTTAGAGGAGAACGACAAACACCAACAAGTGGACCGTTTTTTTACACGTTTGTTAACGGAAGTTCGGTTCCTCCTGTGGATGGTGGGATATTGGAAGAGCTTATTCCATGATATTTTAATACGATGAAAATCTATTCTTTTTTCATATTTATCGGTATTTTGTTGTTCGCTCAAATTTCTTGTAATAAAGATATTGATGCGGGTGTGGTGCCTAAAGGAGTATGGCAACAGAAATTTATGGATCCCCAGTTTCCAATTTGTTTTAAAGAAGGGGTCTCTTTTACAGTTAAGGATACGCTTTATGTTGGATTCGGAATGGCTAATTGGGATAAAACGACAAGTCCTTATTTTTTGCGCTATACTCTTAACGGCGAGGAAGAGGAATGGAGATTAGTCGCTGTTTTTCCTGGAAAGCCGCGGAAAGGAGCAGTTGCTTTTGTCCTTGGATCAAAAGCTTATGTAGGGTTGGGCTATGCGGAAAATGAAAAAAAGGAAGAGGTTTATTATGATGATTTTTGGGTATTCGACATAAAGACAGAACGTTGGGAACCGGAGCCTTTGGTGTTTAAATTTCCTGGGATCGCTCGTAGAGGTGCTGTGGCATTTACTTTAGACGGAAAGGGATATGTAGGTACCGGAGATAACGGGAAAAATATTTTTTTTGATGTGTATACGTTTGAATCAGGCGTGGGGTGGAAACCATTTGAGTCTTTAAAAACTCCTATGACTGGAGCTGTAGCTTTTGTTGCGGATGGGAATGCCTATATTTGTACAGGAGGAAGGGCTGGAGAATGGGCTCCTTGGCTGTTTCGAGGTATATATAAATTTTCTTCTGGTGCGAAAAAGTGGTCCTTTATGAGTCCTTTAGAGGGGGAAGCGGCGGAAGTTTCCCGGAAATATGCTTCGGCTTTTGTATTAAACGTGAAAGGTAAAGATTATGCCTACCTCGTGTCGGGTGTCGATGTGTTTGGAAAAGAACTTTTTTCTTGTTGGGGATATGATCCAAGAAAGGATACTTGGCAAAAGATAACGGATTTGCCAGAATCTATTGCAAATGGAATTGGAGTTTCTCTTGGAGGGAGAGGATATATATTAGGAGAAGTAATCTATATTTTTAATCCACAATAGGAAATAAGGCATTGTAAAATAACGAGACAGCCCGGTTTCTACCGGGCTGTCTCTATTTTTGTTACGGACAGCTTACATGATAAAACTGTCGCTGATGGATTTATGTTCGTAAATGTTACGGATCGTGTCGGCAAACATCGGGGCAATCGGTAAAACCTTGATTTTGGAGCAGGGTTGTTTCTGCGGAATGGAATCCGTGAAGATGATCTCCGTCAATTTGGATTTTTCAATATTTTCGTATGCTTTACCGGAAAGTACGGCGTGGGTTGCGACAGCGCGTACGCTGGCAGCACCTTTGTCAACCAACATGTCGGCGGCCTTGCAAATAGTACCTGCCGTATCGATCATGTCGTCGACCACGATAATATTTTTACCTTCCACGTCTCCTATCACCTTCATATCGGCCACTTCGTTGGCTCTGATCCGGGTTTTGTGGCAGATGATCAGCCCCGAATCAAAATGTTTTGCCCAGGAGTTGGCTCTTTTGGCTCCCCCGATATCAGGAGAAGCAATGGATAGATCTTTCAGTCCCAATGATTTGATATATGGAACCAAAACAGTGGAACCGTAGAGGTGATCTACCGGAATGTCGAAAAAACCTTGAATCTGATCCGCGTGGAGATCCATCGTGATGATTCGATCTACACCGGCTGCCTGAAGCATGTTGGCAACCAATTTAGCTCCGATCGCCACGCGCGGTTTGTCTTTCCGGTCTTGGCGGGCAAAACCGAAGTAAGGAATTACCGCGATAACCTTATAAGCTGATGCTCTCTTGGCCGCATCGATCATTAAAAGTAACTCCATGAGATTATCACTTGGCGGGAAGGTAGATTGAACAAGATAGACATGCTCTCCTCTCACCGTTTCATCGAAAGAAGTGACGAATTCTCCGTCACTGAATTTCGTAAAACTCTTTTTACCAAGTTCAAGCCCTAAAGAATGAGCGATGCTATCGGCGAGATAGGTACTCTGTTCTCCGGCGAAAACTTTGATTTCGGGAAAATTTGGCATAGATTTTAATTCTTAGTTGAAACACTTGGCAAAAGTAGGAAATTAATCGAAAACTAAGTATTGATTTTGGAAATTATTCATTCCTTTCTTTTCATTTGTTTTTGTTATATTTACCACCGTAAAGTGATAAATCAATCAATTATTAATATAATATGTAAATTAAATGGAAGCTGTCAAAAATTACATCGAGGAAAACAAAGAGCGCTTTTTAAATGAACTTTTTGAATTGATTCGTATCCCGTCGATCTCTTCGTTGGCGGAACACAAACCGGATATGTACCGTTGTGCCGAACAATGGACAAAACTGATGCTGGCAGCCGGGGCGGACCGGGCGGAAGTTTATGAAACCGAAGGAAATCCGGTAGCGTACGGCGAAAAGATCATAGATCCCTCTCTTCCTACTGTATTGGTGTACGGACATATGGACGTGATGCCGGTAGATCCTGTGGATTTATGGCATACGAAACCTTTTGAACCGGTGATTAAGGACGGGAAGATTTGGGCCCGCGGATCGGATGACGACAAAGGGCAATCCTTTATGCATGCCAAGGCATTCGAATATATGGTGAAGACCGGAAAGTTAAAATGTAACGTGAAGTTTATGATCGAGGGAGAAGAGGAGATCGGTTCCCCGAGTTTGCCTAAATTCTGCCGGGATCATAAGGAGATGCTGAAAGCCGATGTTATTTTGGTTTCCGATACCAGTATGATTGCCCGGGATATCCCTTCTATCACGACCGGGTTGCGGGGATTGGCTTATTGGCAGGTGGAAGTTACCGGACCGAATGCCGATTTGCATTCCGGAATTTTCGGCGGAGCCGTGGCCAATCCGATTAACGTGCTTTGTAAGATGATAGCCGATATGCAAGATGAGAAAGGGCATATTACGATTCCGGGATTCTATGACGACGTGTTGGAGGTGAGTGCCGAGGAGAGAGCCAAGATGGCGAAAGCTCCGTTCGATCTCGAAAAATATAAAGAGTCCTTGGGAATCAGAGAGGTGAAAGGCGAAGAGGGATTCACGACCAACGAACGTACGGGTATCCGTCCTACTTTCGACGTGTGCGGAATCTGGGGCGGTTACACGGGAGAGGGAGCCAAAACGGTTTTGCCTTCCAAAGCTTATGCTAAAATCAGTTGTCGTTTGGTTCCCAATCAAAAACATGAAAAGATCGCCGAACTTTTCAAAGAGTATTTCGAATCGATCGCTCCGGATTATGTAACGGTGAAGGTGGAATACCTGCACGGAGGACCTTCTTACGTATGTCCGATAGACCTTCCGGCTTATAAAGCTGCCGAAAAAGCCTATGAGCAGGTGTACGGTAAAATGCCGGTTCCGGTACGTTCAGGCGGTAGTATTCCGATCATTGCTACTTTTGAAGAGGTATTGGGCATCAAGTCCGTTTTGATGGGATTCGGATTGGGTTCTGATGCGATTCACTCTCCGAATGAAAACTATCCTTTGGAGCAGTTCTTCAACGGTATCACCACGATTCCTTTGTTCTACGACTATTTTGTAGAGATTATGAAAAAATAATTTCTCGATTTCATATAAAAACGGGGTAAAGCCAATTTTCGCTTTACCCCGTTTTTATATAAATAATAATCGAATGTTGTGCATTATTAATATAAATTGTACTTATATTTGTTGCAATGATTGATTTGTGCTATAAATTAATGCTGTTTAAATTCGTCATATACCGTTTTATTATTCGGTGCCGGGGTGATTTAAACAGGTTGTTCAGAGATAAATGAATGTATCGAAATTCGACAACGTTTTATAAAGAACGGCACTATTTCCGTGGTATGGGTAGAGTTAAAAACTCTACGGTGGACAATAATTATTTTAAAACTATTTATTCCGGTAATGAGTTCTGACAGAAATGACATATTAGACAGAATCTGGGTTAGAGACTTAAAGGAGAATTCACATGAAGTTTTTGAACAAATATTTCGGATAATGAATCCCCGATTATTTCGGTTTGCTTTAAATTATACGATGAATGCCGGGGTGGCGGAAGATATCGTGTCCGAGGCTTTTCTATGTTTGTGGAGGATGGCAGGTTCTCTTCCAGATCATACCAATATCACGAGTTATCTTTACTCTTCTGTCAAAAATGCTTGTTTGAATTACTATAAGCATCTTCAGGTGGAGGATTCTAATCGTACGAAATTGACGGAATCCCTGATTTATATGGGAACTTTGGAATACGAAGATGATGGCGTCCTGTTCGAGAAGGTACGGGAATGTTTACAAAAACTGCCCGAACAACAGCGCAGAGTGTTGGAGTTGAAGATTTTTCAAAACATGAGTTACAAGCAGATCGCTCTGGAACTCAACGTTTCGGAAGTTACCGTCCATACTCACGTTAAACGGGCTTATAAATTTATCAGGGAGTCCGTTCCTCTCCTTTACCTGTTCATGCTTATAAAAGGAATCATTTGATTTTAAATTGAAGGTTGTTTGCCTGTTGATTTTCGCGATGAGGGTCTGTCGATCAATCGTATCTTTTTTGGGACTTGAAATTATCAATATGTTTTGTCCCCCATTTTCCTACATGGTTGTCATATATATAAAGGTGAAACATACAATCATGGAAATAGATAAAATAAAGCGGGTGATTTTAGGCTGTGCTTCTGAGGATGAAAAAGAGGAGGTAAAGAGTTGGACGGAAGGCGGGGAGGAGAGGAGTTGTTTTTTCAAAGATGCGGAAGTGTTTTATAAAGGCCGGAGGCCGGGAGTCCGGGAAGAGAGGAAACGACCGGAGAAGATATGGCAGAGGAGGCAATGGTCTCGGAAGAGACGATACCGGAGGGATTGGCGACCTTGGATAACAGCCGCGGCATGTATTGCCATCGCGATAGTGGGTATTCATTGGATACAATCCGAGAGGAAACCGAGAGAGAGGAAGACCTTGCCCCCGGTAACGGCTCTTTCCAGCCGGATACAATTGATTTTACCGGACGGGAAAACTCATGAAATTACAACTATGGCGACTTCAGCTGTCAAGATACCGGGTTTCGAGGTAAACGAAAAAGTTGCGGTACAGAAGGAGTTGGAATGGGAAGATGCCGCTATCGCGGAATATATGGAGGTGGTTGTTCCGAAGGGGGGAGAATACTCCTTGCTACTCGCCGACGGAACGAGCGTGATCTTGAATTCGGAGACACGCCTGCGATTCCCCTCTTTTTTTGCGGGAAATGAGCGGAAAATCTTTCTGAGTGGTGAAGCATACTTTACGGTTGCACGGGATGAGGATCGACCGTTTTACGTGGAGATTCTCGGGGTGAAGATTCGGGTATTGGGAACGCGTTTTAACGTGAAAGCGCGCGTGGGACAAAACGCTTATGCTACTTTGATATCCGGCAAGGTGGAGATACTGTCGGGGAGCGATTCGGTGATTTTATCTCCCGGCGAGTTGTGTGAGATTGCTGCAGACGATCAGATCCTTACGGTACGGGAAGCGGATATCGTAAGTGTTTTAGCGTGGAAAAATGGAGAGTTCGTCTTTAAAAATGCTTCGTTGGAGCAGGTAATGAACGAGTTGGCCCGTTGGTATGATGTCGAGATCGCGTATGATTCATCCGAATGGCAGGATATTAGGTTGCATGTTTATATGGATCGGGCTAAAACATTGGAGGAAGCTCTCGAAGTAATTTCTAAGATGGGAAATATAATGTACGAGATCGAGGGAAGAAAAATTACTATCAAAAAGCGGTAAAAATGACGAGAGATGTTGGTCCATCTCTCGCCGTATAAAGTCGCTGTATATTTCAACAGTCACATTAATACTACAAAGCTATGAAAAAAATCCGACAAAACATCAAAGAAGAAACATGAAAAGGTGTGGTAAAACACCAGTGAGCATAAAGGCAACTTGCTTTTTCTAAACCTATTAAAACGATAGGTAAAGCAGCAATAGGGCAGGCGGGATGTTGGTCCGTCTCGTTGTCCGTGAGTTGCTGTGTATAAATGTCACATTAATAACATAAATTTTATGAAAAAAAATCAACGAAAACTTCTTGGGAATATTCCTGTTATCGGGAAGAGCCTATCCCGGTGGAGTCTCTGTATGTGGTTCGTTTGCTTTTCGGGGATCATGCATCTCCAAGCACAAACGGATACGACGGCGAGGGTAAGTTTAAACGTTCAAAACACGTCTTTAATTAAAATCATTGAAAGTTTGCGTGTGCAAAGCCGTTATAATTTTTTATTTAATTCGAGCGAATTGAGCGGTTACACCGGTATTACGATGAATATGCAATCCGTGACGCTAAAACAGGCTCTCGATTCTTTATTGATCGGTAACGAGACCGGATTGGAGTATAAGATAGAGGGAAAGACGGTTATTATCAAAAAAAGCTACAAGACGGTCAAAGTATATCGTTTTACCGGGGTCGTTTTGGATGAAAATAAACAATCCATGCCGGGAGTTACGGTAAGAGTTGCGGGCTCTACCTTCGGCACGGCAACGGACAAAGATGGAAAATTCGCGCTTAATATACCGGAACAAAAGGGAACGTTGGAGTTTTCTTTTGTGGGATATAAAACGAAGAGAGTACCTGTCATTCCGGGAAAAGAGGTTATTGTAATCTTGGAAGAGGAGGTTTCCGATTTGAATGAGGTGACCGTTATCGGTTACGGGGAACGAAACAAAAGAGAACTGGTAAGTTCCATCTCCTCGGTAAAGGGGGAAGATATCAAAGAAATTCCGACCAGTAGCTTCACCAATCTCTTGCAAGGGCGTATGGCGGGGGTTGAAATTACCAATCGTTCCGGGGCTCCTGGAAGCGGAGGAACTTACGTGGCCGTACGCGGATACAATTCCTTGATGATACCTGAAGCCAGTGACGGACAACCGCTGTACGTGATCGACGGGGTGCCGATGCATTCCTTCACTTCTCCGGTTACGGGGACAAACGCGTTAGCGGAGCTGGACCCCAATACGATAGAGTCGGTAGAGGTTCTGAAAGATGCCGCGGCTGCAGCCATTTACGGTTCGCGTGCCGGAAGTGGTGTGATCTTGATTACCACTAAAAAAGGAAAGATCGGGAAAGCCAATTTTGCGGTTAATGTTTCCTACACGGCTTCCATTATGCCGGAATTTCCGCTACAGCTCGGGGGGAAAGCGGAACGTTGGTGGAAAATTTTATACCAACGGAACTATCGATTAGCCGGTTATGATTGGTTTACAAGGACGGCTTCTTATCCCCAATCTTATCGGGAGGCTTACGAGGGGGGAGGACAATACGATAAATTTTGGAATGCGGGACAACCGGCTCCGTCGGATTTGAAATTGCAGGATAGTTTGAATCCTTTTTTCAATAACCAGACGAATTGGTGGAAACGGGTGTTCCGCACGGGGAAAGTATTGAATGCCAACATTCAGGCTTCCGGAGGGAAACCCGGTATACGTTATATGGTAGGGATGGGGTATTACAAGGAAAAAGGTATCATGAACAACAGTGAATTTAAGCGGGTTAATTTTATCGCCAATTTATCGTTGCAGCCGACCAAGCGGATCGCCTTTGATTCCCGTTTTTATTTGGCATACACGGATAAGAGCCGTAACGTGAATAGTGGTGCGGCCAGTATAGAAGTATTGACAGCCAATCCGATGCAAACGGAAACCATCCTGCCTGCCGGGGGGGAGGTAGAGAAAAAAATTCTGGAAAAATTGAATGGTACTGTTGCCCGAAACGATAACTATCGTATGATGCTGAATGCCCAGTTGGGCTTTGATATTATCAAGGGATTGAAGTTTACCGCTTCCCTGGGATTGGATTACGCGCAGGGGAATAGCAACGTATTCACACCCTCTTATCTCGATTATCAAATGGAAAACCGTTCCAAAGGGGAGGTGAGTCGTAATATCGGGATCTCTCAAGAGAATTTGTTGAAATATACGCGAAATATTGATGATGTGCATCGATTCGAGTTGTTGCTCGGGTTGACGTATACAGAGAATCAAGTCCACGCGATCGGAGGGTCGGCGAGAAGGGGGGCCAGCGATTATGTTCATTATGTAGATAAGAATCATCCTTCGACTCATACTTACGGGACATATGTGCAGGCTTTAAAACATTACGAATCTTCTTTTGTCCAACAGGTGATGGTGAGTTACCTCGGGCGGGTTGCTTACAATTATAAGTTGAGGTACCTGATGGAGTTCACGTATCGTCGGGACGGGTCGTCGGCTTTCGGGGAGGACGTGCGTTATGCCGATTTTCCGGCTATTGCCGTCGGCTGGAGCTTTGGCGAGGAGCCTTTTATCAAAGGCTGGGCGCATTGGTTGGATATGGGTAAGTTCCGGGCGAGCTGGGGAACCTCCGGTAGGACTTTGAACGATCCCTATTTAGCCCATGGAATCGTTAAGCCGGGGGGTAATTTTATGGGAAATCCGGGAAAATTCGCACCGATGATTAACAGAAGTTTGAAATGGGAGAAATCGGATCAGTACGATTTCGGTCTCGATCTCGAGTTTTTAAATTACAGATTAAAATTAAAGCTGGATTATTATTACAAGTATACTAAATCTTTGCTTTACGAAGTCAAGCTGCCTTCGGATGTTTTGGGAAATACGAATCAATGGCAAAATGCCATGGAGGTGTCGAACGAGGGTATTGAAGTGGAGTTAGTGGGAGATATAATTAGAAGAAAAGAGCTGAGCTGGCGGACCCGTTTTAATATTTCCCGGAACTGGAACCGTTTTGTAAAAAGTTACACGGGAATGGACGAGGGAGTATGGGTGATCGGCAGACCTCTTCAGGGGTTGTACGTGTATGATGACATCGGTTTTGTCCAAAACCAAAAAGAGGTTCCCCAATACAGTCTTCCGAACGGTACTCTCCAGTATTTACAAACACCTTCGTTGGCAGGAGTAGGACAATATTATATTCCGGGCATGCGGGCGCTTAAAGATATCAATGGTGACGGTCGAGTAAGTACGGGGGATAAATATTACGCGGGCTCTGTACTACCCGTCGCTCACGGGGGATGGGTGCATGAATTGCGTTGGAAAAATATAGACTTGAATTTGCTTTTGTCTTACAACCTGGGGAGAAAACTAATCAATCAGTATGTACGGACCTCTCTGTATGGAGGGACGCCCGTCTTAACGGACTACCGGAAATTGGATTTTTGGCAAAAAGAAGGGGATTTTCCCGATATGGCGGCTTTGGGCCTTTCGGATGAAGAGAGTGTACGTTCGTGGATTGAACGGGTGAATTTTTTACGATTGAAAACGTTGAGTTTAGGATATAACGTTCCGTCCAAAGTATTGAAACGTATCGGTTTATCCGGCATTCGGGTGTTTTTTACCGGGGAGAATCTTTTCTTGTGGACCAATTATTCAGGTATAGATCCGGAGGTCGTGAATGACGGAAAGGATAACATGTTCAGTTATCCCTTGGATCGGAAGTTTACATTAGGATTAACGGTTAATTTTTAAATGGGATGAAACGAATTGTAATATATTTAATGGCGGTAATCCAATTGATCGCATGCGATTCCTTATTGGATGTTGAACCCGAGACGATGTTGACTTACACGAATTCTTTTAAGACGGAGAAAGATGTGGCCGCTCTGCTGTACGATATAAACGCGAAATTGTACAGGAGTTTGTGTTACGACGATAGAGCACATCAAATGGTAGGATTGATCGCGGATAAGATAAATGATCAACCCATCGGAAATACACGCAATCTCGTTCCGAGCGAATACCAATACATTAGTTGGAATGGGTATTATACCCTGATTTATTCGGCAAACGTGATTTTGGATAATGCCTACCGTTTCAAGGAGGTTGAGGCGGAGCGATTGGAGTACTATAAACGTCAGGCTTGTTTCGTGAAAGCGTTTTGTTATTTTCAAATCGCGCGGCAATGGGGAGATGCCCCGATCGTTTCTAATAGTACAACGGTAGCGGTATATCCCCGCGAGAAGGTCATAAAGGTACTGGACGAGGCTATCCGGAATGCCGAGATTGCCTTGGAGTTGCCTAAATTCGAAGATTTAGTCGATGAGACTGGGGCGAAAATCACGTCAAAACAGTATGGAAGCAAAGGAGCTGCAACGGCGTTGCTGGCCCATATCTATGCCTGGCGGGCGGGACTGCTGGGAGAAGCTACATCCTGGGAGATGGCGGAGAAGTATTGTTCGGATATTATCGAGGGAAAGGTAGGGTACTACGAATTGGCAAAAGATCCGAAAGAGGTGTGCGTCAGCGTGATGAAAGGCAATAGTCCGGAGGGTATATTCGAAGCGGAGTATTATATGCCGGACGATCCCTTTTTTATGCATAAACCTTACCTCGCGGTTTACACTTATTTAACTTACCCGATCATCAAGGGACAGCTGCCAACGGCCAGAACTTATCTGGAGATCCATAAACGGACGGTGAAAGAGATGTACGACAGGGAACATGATCGGCGTATAGATGCTTACTTCCGGGAGATAGATAGTAATGTCTATCATATAAAGGATCCATATAATCCGGCCATAACGCATGAAGTAGCGATAGAGAAAGCCTTTTTGGGTAAATGGGATTATCCTGTGTATGAATATAATGCCTATCTCGATAGAGAGCTTTATAAAACCCAGGACGTGAATCGCATCGTGTGGCGATTGGCGGATATCATGTTGCTTAGGGCGGAGTGCCGGATAAGATTGAATAGAGGCAATGCGGCCGATGATTTAAACGAAATCCGGGGCCGGGCTTACGGTAACCGGGGACATGATTACACGGCTGCCGAGGGTGATCTGCGTTACATGATTTTTAAGGAACGGGAAAAAGAGTTACTCTTTGAAGGGCATCGTTATTATGATGTAATACGGAACGGTTACTGGAAAACGGAATTGACAGATGCGTTCTCGATAATGAGCGAAGAAGAGTTTGAAACGGGAGCTCAGTATTATCCTGTCGCTCCGAATTCTTTCTATCGAAACGATCTGATGCAACAAAATCAATATTGGCAATCTAAAGGTTTAAAATGAGAATTATGAAAAGAGTATACTGGATAATAGGGATCGTCTTCTTGTTTTTCGAGGTGTCCTGCACGAAAGACGGGTTTATGAAGACGGGAATCAGCATCGGTCGTTTTGACGGGAGTATGCTGGAGTACATGCAAGCGAATCATTACGACTGGGATTCCACCGTGGTTATGATTAAACATGCCGGTTTGGAGAGCCTTTTCGATGGCGACGAGGAGATCACTTTTTTCGGTCCGACCAATTTTTCCATTCTCCGTTACATGTATAGGAATGGTATCGAGCATATACAAGACATGGATGTCGATTTCTGCCGTAACACCATACTCCGGCACGTGATGAAAGGAAAGATGATGCGTGTGGAGTTTAAAGAAGGGAAAGCCGCTGAAGGGGCGGAGGCAATCGGGGAAGGAGGGGATACTTACACGATGATGGGGGGAAACCGGATTTGGGCCTATACTTTTAAAAGCGATTACCAGGGTGTTGCCGGGATGGGCCCTCTTTTGCTTTATATAACTTCGCTCGATGCACATCGGAAGATCAATATCGCGTCGGGAGATATCGAACCGGATAACGGGGTGGTTCACTCTTTGGGATATGATTTCACGCTGGGAGAAATGTAAACTTGAAAATAGGAAACGTATGAAACAATTCATTATTATCATAGGAATATGTGTCGTGGGATTGTACGGGTGTCACGATATGAAAATCGGTTATTTGAAAACGGATAAAGCCGAGTATTCGCCTGCCTCGATGGAGGTACGGCGGGAGTTAAATCCGTATAGGGAACCGGATAGGACAATTCTGAAAACGGGTGCGGATTGGGCTTCAGCCGAGATCGGCGGGGTATTGGGTACGAACCCTATAATGTATAGCCTTGAAGGGGTAAGGGCCACGGACGGCGGAGATGCCGAATTATTCAAGGAGCAGGTACGGGTGATCGGCGGGGGCCGGGTTTATTTTCCAAGTAAGGATATAAAAGCCCCCAACGGGACATACGTGCTTACTATACGGGTTTCGAATGACAGTTATACGGCTGTTTTAAAAGATGTATTTACTGTAGTTATAAAAGAGAAATAGTATGAGCAAGAGAAAATGTATCGGTTTATTCCTAATGTTGTTTTCTCTGGGCAGTCTGAATGGGGTTGCTCAGGAAATCGCTTTTTCGGATGAAAGTTATGAACAGGCATTAAAGCAGGCGAAACAAGAGAAAAAGCCGGTGTTTATTGATTTTTATGCCACCTGGTGCGGGCCGTGTAAACGTTTCTCCGAAACGGTGTTCACGGATCCTGAGGTAAAAGCGTATTACGATAAACATTTCGTCTGTGTACGCGTTGATGTAGATAAAGAACGGATACTTGCCCGGAAATATCAGATCCAAAGCATGCCGACCCTCGTGTTTCTCGATGAAAACGGGAAAGAGCAAAAGCGGATTTCCGGCCTCCTCAGTAAAACGCGTTTCCTCCATATCGGGCAAGAGCTTACCGGGGAACGTCGGACCTACCCGGAATTGTATAAAGAGTTCCGGAACGGGAAAAAAGATCTCGCTGTCATGCAAACCCTATTGACAGAGGCCCCCGATTTCATAAGAGAGTTGGATGGTCAGGAAAGGATAAAGTGGAGAGAACGGGCCAATGAAATCTTTAAGACCTATGTTCCTCTCAAAAAATTGGATCATATGATCAATAACTTGGATTTTCAGATTATCATGCTTTATCATGAAAAAGTGGGACGTGATGACTCGGTGTTAAACTTTGTGAATAAGCATCGCGAGGAGTTCGAAAAAATAATAGAGCCTCACGTCGTTTGGGAATTTATACTCTCCCGGCAAAACGGGTTGATCAATGCGCTTGCCAAAGCCGGTGATAGGGCTTATCTGGAAGAATTAAAACGGATCGACGGGGATATGAGAGTGGTGTATGCCAAGATAAAATACCCGCATTTGTCTGTTTACAATGTTATGAAAAGCCAGTCGGACGGTATATATGCTCTGTATGCCGAGAAAAACGAAGGTAAGTTCATCGATTTGAAAGAGGATTATTTCAATCAAGTTGGGGAGTTCCTTACTTTTACGGATTATCGGGAAGCAATACAGGAGTTGGTAATAGCCCGTAAGGGCGTATTAAGTTCCCAATCTTACGAACGTCTGTTGGTTTGGTTGGAGAGGGCCTCGAAGCTCAAATTGCAACCTCAGGAACAGTTGGATATGAGTTGTCTGATGGGAAACTGTTTTCGAGGATTGGAGAATTATAAAAAGGCAAAAAGCTGTTTCAATCAGGCTTATATCTTGGCAATGCAATTAGGTGACGCCCGTATGCAAGCCCAGATTAAGAGGGTATTGGAACAAATGCCTGACGAATAGTAATCGGTTTAGTATGTATTCGTGCTTTTGTAGGCATATAGAGGGCCGGAGAGGATTTTCTGTGCGTGGAGAATCATCTCTCCGGCCATTTTGTGCTAAAATATAATCGTTCGATCGATGGCGACAGGAGTTTTAATGATTGTTCTGAATATCCATGGTTTGGAATACGCGGAAATGGGTTTTACGGGAGTGGCTTTCGACGGTTATCGGCTGGATAAGGGGAGCTGCTTTGTCGGAGGAGAAGCGGAGATCGATCCGGTTTTCTCCCGAAGAGAGAGGGAGGCGGGCGTAATATACGGAGTAGGGAAGGGTTTGCCAGTTCCGGGTGTCTGCTTTCTCCGTGATCGCATTGGCTAATCCGACGGCGAAGCCTAACCACTCGTTTTGTTTCCGGGCCGCGTATTCGATTCCTTTTTTGGTCGCTACCCGCAACAGGGAGTTGGAGAGTTCCCGCACCATACGATCGTGTAAAGTTTTAAAAGCGATTTCATTGATGTCTTCTGCTAACTCAAAGGGGTAAACTTGTCCCGACAGGGTAATCGAACCTTTGGAGTAGAGCGGATTGCGCTTCATGTATTTGGGAAATACGACCCGCAAAACTTGAAGGTCGGCTAAAGATTGTTTTTCGTTGTCGTTCAGGTTGCCGATAAAAAAGGGAAATGCAAGTCCGAGTTCCTGGTTGTAAAAGACAATGGCTCCGTCGCCTCGTTTTTGCTTGGCAAAATTAAGACTCCATTCGGATTTTACCGGACCGAATCCGTTTAACCAGAAAAA
Source organism: Sanguibacteroides sp. AM78-02pH3A (assembly GCF_027666085.1). Taxonomy (NCBI): domain Bacteria; kingdom Pseudomonadati; phylum Bacteroidota; class Bacteroidia; order Bacteroidales; family Porphyromonadaceae; genus Sanguibacteroides; species Sanguibacteroides sp. AM78-02pH3A. Next base: position 221,020 of record NZ_JAQEHX010000002.1, read on the forward strand.
GACCAACTCTCCGTGAGTAGGGTCTGCCGAAGGCGCGTAGGTTATACCGAATACCTTTTCGTATTTCCGCAGTTCGTCCGTAAAGCCGCATTTGTAAGCTGTCCTGAGCAGATCCTTTTTCAACTGTTCGGGAGGATATACCCCGAAATTTTTCACGTAATCGGTTTGATATACTTCATAAGCATTCCGGTAAGCGATAAAGGCATTGTTGATATCTCCCGCGGCATCGTAAATCAGTCCCATCAACAGGTGGGCAAAAGCGTCTTGTTGGTAGCGATTTTTATTGTCCGGGTATTTGTCGTTTAATTGATTGAGTTTGATATTGATTTTCCGGACTTCCACCAAAGCTCCCTCCATATCGTTCATCTCGAGGTAATTCAACGCTTTGTAATAGTTGATCATGATTACTTCGAAATCTTCGGGATGATAAGGCCTGGCTTCCGGATTGGTGACTAAAACGGCCGCTTCGTTCAATAGATTTTTAGTTTGTTCGTCGGTAAGGATCTCTGCGGTTTCGAAAGCTTGATTGCTGGCTTCGTGGTTTCCCAGCATAAATTCCGTATAGCCTTTGTTCAGGTAATAGAGTATGCGGTTTTTACCGTTGGCTTGCTTTTTGTCTTTTGCCAACAGTTTGTTCGCTTTTTCAAAATTACCGCTTGTAACGGCAGATTGAAATTCGGCCGTCCGCTGGTACCAGGTCGCACAACCTGCGGGTAGCAAAGAGAGGAAGATACACGTATAAAAGCCAAGTTGGCGTAACAAGTACCCCAACTTTCGCTTTTTAATCTCTTTCGCGTATTCTGCTGTCTTTTGCATGAATAAACCCTAACGAGTATAATTTCAGTCTTTAAAGTACCCGGTCTTTGATCTGCTTCTTTATTTTCTTATCACCCATCCAAACCACTTCATTGGTTTCGATATTGGTCAGTTGCAGGTCTATTTGATACATCACTACCTTTTGTTTTTTATAGGAATCAACGATGCTGTTGATGGTTCCCTGAAGAATAAAGTCGGCTCCTAATTCGCGACCCCATTTTTTGATGGTCTCGGGAGCTGAATAATCTTGTTGTTCGGCCCGTTCTTTCCGGAGTTCGTTTCGTTTCTCTCCGGCAACCACAAGACGGATGTTCCCGTCCCGGATAACGGCTTTTTCAATGTCTTTGATAAATGTTTCGGAATTGATGTGTTCGTGACTCTTGTTTTCGATCAATCCGACAACAATAACAGGGCGTTTTCCCGTATCTTTCGTGTATTTGGCAGGCCAGGGGGCGGTAAGTAGATCGGCAACCATTTCTTCCGATACTAACCGGGAATCCGTGTCATTCCATCTTCCGCTTAAATCGATGGTTTCGTTTGAATTTACACGGGTAATGTTTCTGCTTCCGCATCCGCTTAAGAAAGCAAACGTTATTAAAAGAAATGTTCCGATAATTAGTTTTTTCATATTTTCTCTTTTTAGGTTATACATGTTGGGAGAACCTCTCGGTTTTAGTAATATGGGATAATTACGTGAAAACCGATCATTTGGTTGACTCTTTGAGAATTTTATTACAAAAATTTGACCAAATATAGAATTTGTTCGGGCGTATCGGTGTTAATTTAAGTTAACATTTAAAGGACGAGCGATCATAATGCCCGTATGAGAAGGAATCTGACTTAAATAGTGGGAGAGGGGAATATCGGAAAGGATTACTTTCCGGGAGGTAAGAGAGGCGTGTAAAAGATAGATATTTCCGTCCTTTTCAACGGCGATTCCCACGTGTGAAGTATCAAGTCCTTTTTTATTCGTCGTGATCAGTATAATATCTCCGTTTTGAATTTGTCCGGCTTTTTCATTTACTTGATTTTTAGGGATATAAAAATAGTTTCTTGCATTGATATTTTTTTCGATTCGTGAAATTTCGGGGAGTAAGACGGTGTCTTTCGTCAATGCCGGATATTTCCGGTAATTCAGGGAGATAAAGCCGACTTTGTTCGGAAACGGAATCCCCCCGTTTGATTTCGTTACGTCCGAGACGAGTCCGATCCGTTGCATTTCGTAAAGCCAGTCCGTAGAATAGTGTAACCGGGAGGTATAATTCGATATTTTACAGTTTCTGTATCTGATCTTTTGCAGATTGGATAAAAATTCCTTACAAGCTTCTGCATCGTATTGTTTTAACAGGGCGAGGGCCATGACGTTGTCTACGAAGGTGACGCAGTCCAACTGCCGCAGATTCACCACCAATTGCTCTTTTTCTTTTCCTTCGAGAGTGCCTCCCCGGTAAGGGGTATTCAAAAAAAATTCACCTGTTTTTACGATTCGTTCCTGAAGTGAGAGACGCGAGAGTTGATGTTTTCCCGCGTATTCAAAGAAACGATCCAGTACGGCCTGATCCTCCGGTTGCAACGGATTACATGGCTGACAGCAAAAGAAAAAAATGATACAAAAAAGTATGTTCATATATTTTACGATTAAAGAATTAAGCGATTCGGCGATTGTAGAAGTTTCAATCACAGAATCCCTTAATCACAACATCATGGAATCGAGTTAGATTCCCGCGGCGGAAAATTGTTCTAAAAACCGGATATCGTTTTCAAAGAAAAGACGCAGGTCTTTGATACCGTACTTTAACATGGAGATGCGTTCGATACCCATTCCTAAAGCGAATCCGGTATATTTGTCTTTATCTATCCCGTTTAATTCCAATACATTGGGATCGACCATCCCGCAGCCTAATATTTCTAACCATCCTGTTCCTTTACACACGTTACATCCTTTTCCGTGACATAGGGTACAAGATACATCCATCTCGGCCGAGGGTTCCGTGAAAGGGAAGTAGGAGGGCCTCAGACGGATTTGGGTCTCCGGTCCGAACAACTCCTTTGCGAAATAGGTTAGAGTCTGTTTCAGATCGGCAAACGATACGTTTTCATCGATATAAAGGGCCTCGATCTGGTGAAAGATGCAGTGAGCCCGCGCGGAGATCGCTTCGTTACGGAACACGCGACCCGGCGTCACCAAACGAATCGGTAATTCATGGGTTTCCATGTCCCGTACCTGAACGGACGAGGTATGGGTATGCAATACCAAATCCGGATTCTTCTGGATGAAAAAGGTATCCTGCATATCGCGGGCCGGATGTTCTTCCGGGAAGTTCAGGGCTGAAAAATTGTGCCAATCGTCTTCGATCTCCGGTCCTTCGGATATGGTAAAACCTAATCTATTAAAGATAGACAGAATCTCGTTTTTTACGATAGAGAGCGGATGGCGGGTTCCTAATTTAAGAGGATCTCCCGGCATGGTCAGATCGATGTCGCTTTTGCCCTCCTGAACGTTGGAGAGCGTCTCCTTCAACTCGTTCACCTTGGCTATGGCGGTCGTTTTTAGCTCATTCAAAGCCTGTCCTATCTCTTTCTTCTGCTCTACAGGTACATTTTTGAAGTCATCAAAAAGAGCGGCAATCGTTCCCTTCTTGCTTAAATGTTTAATCCTGAATTGTTCCACTTCTTCAAGGTGGCTTGCTCTAAAACTGCCGATTTCGGCGCAGAGTTGTTTAATCTTGTCTAACATCTTCTCTAATTTTGAAATCCTTGGAGGACAAAGTTAAAAAAAAAGAGTTTTCTATTTTCCACTATCGCGGGTTATTTTTATGAGGGATCTCCGCTTTTAACGTGTTTGCGTTTTATCCTCGTCGTTTTCACCGAGTTGCCGGATGATCCTGCAAGGATTACCTGCGGCAATTACATTTGCCGGAATATTTTTAGTGACGATACTGCCTGATCCGATGATGCTGTTGTCCCCGATCGTAATACCCGGATTGATAATGGTTCCTCCTCCGATCCATACGTTATTACCGATCGTGATGGGATAAGCGTATTCCAGACCTTTGCTTCTTTCGGTTGCTTCTAACGGGTGTCCGGCTGTAAAAAGGGATACGTTGGGGCCCAAAAGGACATGATCTCCTATTTTAACCTCGGCGCAATCCAAAATAGTACAGTTATAATTGGCATAAAAGTTTTCTCCGATGGTAATGTTGTAGCCGTAGTCGCACCGGAAGGGAGGTTCTATGTAATATTGCGTTCCGGTCTTTCCTAATAATCGCTTCAGGATAACGCTCCGTTTTTCCAGTTCGCGGGGAGGCGTAGTATTGAATTCGAGCAAAAGTTCTCTCGCGTGTAATCGTTCGGCCGTCAACTCTTTCCCGGAGGCGATATACATCTTTCCGGTCAGCATTTTTTCTTTTTCTGTCATGGTTCGTGTTCTTAAAATAATCTCCAAAGATGTCTTTTTAAATCGACACATCCGTTCGATTTGAAGGTGATATTTTCCGATAGAAGCAATTTCCTTTGTTCCGTCCATCCCGGAACTGTGCGCCCTTGGCTGTTTACAACCCGGTGACAGGGTAAATTTAAGTAGGCAGGGGCATGAGACATTGCCCGTCCTACCAGTCTGGAATATTGCGGTTGTCCGGCCAGGCGGGCAATCTGTCCGTAAGTACTTACAAAGCCAGGAGGTATCTCTTTTACGGTTTGATATACATCCGAATAAAACTCTTCTTTTGTTCCGGTCTTTTTCACGGGTATAAATTCAAAACAAGGAACAAATTTATTCGAATGGGGGGAGAATTCCAAATGCTCTATTGTCGAGGGGTACAATCAGAACTTGTTTTTGATTCGGGATAATAATTTGTCTTTTTGTCTTTTAACCGCGGGATAAAGCAAACAACCGGCAACAGCACCCAATACGTCTGCCAGCAGATCGCCCCACTCTCCTCCGCGTTGGAAATAAGTCATCTGTAAAATCTCGATCAGTCCGCCGTAGATAAAACTGAATATCACGGTTATCCAAAAGATAGTATGGGTACGTATTCTGGTTTGATAATGCAGTTCACTGCATAAAAAAATGGCCATGATAAAAAACATACCGAAATGTACGACCTTGTCTAAATGCGGGATGTTTAAATGCGGATCGGGAACCGACTCGGAGGGCATGGCACATAGAATAAATATGACGAGAGCCCAAATGATATTTCTAAATAGCAGGGTTTGTTTACGTGGTATCATTACTCGATGATTTTTACGCGGATGATTTTTACATCTGTAAGCGGACGGTCTTGCTTGTCCGTCTTTAAGGCGGCAATACGGTCGATGACATCCAAGCCTTCGATAACCTCTCCGAATACCGTATACTCTTTATCCAAATGATGGACACCGCCCAAGGTCGTGTATGCCTCGATCTTATCTTCCGGCATGTGGATTTTGTCGGTATTCAGATTCCACTCGAAAGCAATGTCCGTTTTTATTTTTTCAGCGATTTCCCGAAATTCCGCCACTTTTTTCTGTGCGCGCAACGTGTCTAAAATAGCTTTTTTTTCTTTCGTGAAATATTTCTGTTGGATGGCTTTTTTAATCGGAACGTTCGCGGCGTTTTCTATTTTCTTTAACTCCTCGGGAGTATATTTTTTCCCTTGTACGATATAAAATTGGGAGATATCCGATTCTTTGAAGAAATTGACCCGGTCCGGTTGACGGGGTGCTGCTAAAGCCCCTTTTTTATGGTAATGGTTCGGTTTTATCTCCGCGTCGATAATAACTCCTTTTCCGAATCCGATAACTTGTCCGGGAACGGCATTCCTGCTGTCGGAAGAACCTCCTTGAATGATAAAGTTTTTGATCGTTCTGTAAAAAAGGGTCCCGTCATAATGCCCGGCTTTAGCCAGTCTGATAAAATGATCCCGGTGAATGGGCGTGTCGTTGTATAATTTGGCTTTCATCGTCCCCATATTGGTTTCGATCAGGACAAGAGTCTCTTTTGTTTGTCCTAAACCGCGGACGGAAGCTGTGGTGAATAGGAAACAGAGCAAACCGATAAAGAAATAAGGTCTCATGGAATTAGTTTTTAACGATTTTACGAATAAGGTATTTTACGGGAAAATGTGATGCCAGGTAACCGATAGCAATAACCGAGATCAGGATAATCAATATATCGTGACCTATCAGTTTAACGGGATAGGCATCGATCATGTAATTTCCTTCACCCAAAGTAATCCATCCGAAATATTCCTGCCCCAAACAGAGTAAGGAACCAACGATAAGTCCGAAAAGGGCTCCGATACCGGTAATCAGGTTTCCTTCCAATTTGAATATGGAGATGATTTTTTCCCTGCTCATTCCAAGGGCTTGATATATGCCGATATCCTCTTTTTTGTCGATGATCAGCATGGATACGGACCCGATGATATTGAAAGAGGCGATTAAAAGAATAAAGAGCAGGATCAGGAAGATGGCTAACTTTTCCGATTTCATCATGGCGTAGAAAGAACGGTTGGTATCGTATTTGTCTTCGACCTTGTATTGTTGTTGGTTAATGGCGTTCTTGAGTTCGGCTTTGATGTTAGAGATCCGGTCCGGATCGTTTAGTTTGATTTCGATTTGAGAGATCTCTCCCGGTACCATGAAAAGTCTACGGGCGAAATCGATGTCCGTGATGACGTATTTGCCGTCAATGTCCTGTTGAGCGGAGAACAGGGCTATCGGAAAAATATTCTCGCTGTTCAGGGCCGATGCCGCCGAAGAGGAGTTTTTGTCCGGATAATAAAAGGTCATGGGTGTCGTTAGCCCGATTCTGAGCTTGAGTGTTGCGGCAATCGAATATCCGAGGACGGCCGTGTATTTGTCTCCTTCTTTTAAGGAGTATTTCCCGGTAGAGATCGTGTGGTCTATCCCGGTGTGCTCGTTGTAATTTTTATCGACTCCTTTCACCGTTACGGGCATAAGTTTTTTCCCGTACTTTACCAAAGCCTTTTCTTCTACGACGGGATCGTAGGACCGAATTCCTTCCGTGTGTTTCAACGTCTCTATCAGTAAAGAGTCCGTTTTGAAAAATTTTCCTTTTACCGGGGACAAGGTGATGTCAGGGGTAAAACTATCGGTAGCGTCGGTCAGAAGCAAGTCGATCCCGTTGAAAACGGAGAGGACGACAATCAGGGCGGCCGTACCGATAGCTACCCCGATCATGCTGATAATCGAGATAATATTGATGGCATTCTGCTTCTTTTTTGAAAACAGGTATCGCCGTGCGATGAATACCGATAAATTCATGAAAAAGAGCTTTGGGTTTCAGCCTCGCCGACTGTTTGATTTGACTCGACTCGAAGGTATCGAAATTATTTTAAAAGTTCGTCGATTTTTTCGATATAATCGAGACTGTCATCCACGAAAAATCTCAGTTCGGGAATGATGCGGATCTGTTTACCGATTTTTTTTCCGAGGATAAAACGGATGTTCTTATTTTTTTCCGTTAAGCTGTTCAGAACCTTTTCCGTCAATTCGGAAGGGAAGATGCTTAGGTATACCCTCGCGTAGGATAAATCCGGACTGACTCTTACGGCTGTAACGGATAAAATAGCTCCCACGGTATACTCCTTACACTCCTTCTGAAACATTTCGCTTAAGTCTTTTTGAATTAAACGTCCTACTTTATTTTGTCTGATTGAGTCCATTATAAGAAAAATTGATGATTCGGTAAAAATTTCTACAAAGATAGTGATTTTAATTTAGACTTTTATTATCTTTGCCCTCGCAAAACGAAAACGGGATGTAGCGCAGTTGGTAGCGCGCCACGTTCGGGACGTGGAGGCCGCTGGTTCGAGTCCAGTCATCCCGACTGTTAGAAATGAACACGCTGACTTACAGCGTGTTTTTCTTTTGGGTGGCTGTCGTGTCGTCCCCGATTGTTGTAAAAACGGATCGTCGTATTTTACTACTATTTTATTCTTGCTGCTGATGGCTTAAATTGTAATTTTAAATATACGATCTGCAATTTAAAATTTGTAACTAATATTCTGCTGACAATCTGCCTGAAAAGTATATTAATATTGAAAATATATTGTAGATTTGCGCAAACAATCAATCTTAAAACGGTCTTGCATAGAAATGAGAAAATGGAGTATTGACGATTCGGCCGAACTGTACAATATCAACGGTTGGGGGCTGAACTATTTTTCAATCAACGAGAAAGGACATGTTACGGTGACACCTAAAACGGGAGGGCCCCGTATTGATTTGAAAGAACTGATGGAAGAACTTCAGGTTCGTGACGTGTCGGCTCCTGTATTATTAAGATTTCCGGATATTTTGGATAACCGGATCGAGAAAATTTCGAATTGTTTCGAGGCTGCGGCGAAAGAGTACGGTTATACGGGAAAGAATTTTATTATCTACCCGATAAAGGTGAATCAGATGCGTCCGGTGGTGGAGGAGATTGTAAGTCACGGGACCAAGTATAATATCGGATTGGAGGCCGGTTCGAAACCGGAATTACACGCGGTATTGTCTATTGATATCGATGATGACGCCATGATCATTTGTAATGGCTATAAGGATGAGAATTATATCGAATTGGCTCTTTTGGCCCAAAAGATGGGACGGAATATATTCCTGGTGGTCGAAAAGTTAAACGAACTTCGGAATATTGCCTCTATTGCCAAACGATTGAAGATACGTCCCAATATCGGGATCCGGATTAAATTGGCAAGTTCTGGAAGTGGAAAATGGGAAGAGTCCGGGGGCGATGTCAGCAAGTTCGGCGTAAATTCGAGTGAATTGCTCGAAGCCCTGGATATCTTGGAAAAGAACAAACTGATGGATTGTCTTAAGCTGATCCATTTCCATATCGGTAGTCAGGTAACCAATATCCGCCGGATAAAGACAGCTTTAAAGGAGGCTTCTCAGTTTTACGTGCAATTGCAGTCCATGGGATACGATATCGATTTCGTGGATATCGGCGGAGGTTTGGGAGTGGACTATGACGGGACGCGTTCGGCTACGAGTGGGAATAGTATGAACTATTCGATTCAAGAGTATGTAAACGATGCGGTTTCAGCGATTGTAGATGCCTGCGAGAAGAATGAATTGAAACAACCCAATGTTATTACGGAATCGGGGCGTTCTTTAACGGCTCATCATTCGGTGTTGGTCTTTGAAGCATTGGCCAGTACCAGCTTGCCCGAATTTGACGAAAACGAGGAGATAACAGAGGATGCCCATGAATTGGTAAAAGAACTTTACGACTTGTGGGAAAACCTGAATCAGCCGCGTTTGATTGAAACCTGGCACGATGCCATGCAGATCCGGGAGGATGCCTTGGGACTCTTTAATTTAGGACTGATAGATTTGCGGACGAGAGCACAGGTGGAGCGTCTTTTCTGGTCGGTAGCCCGTGACGTGTATGACATGGCCGTCAATACGAAACATGCTCCGGATGAATTGAAGAAGATTTCCAAACTTTTGCCGGATAAGTATTTTTGTAACTTTTCACTGTTCCAGTCTTTACCGGACTCTTGGGCCATCGATCAGATATTCCCGATCATTCCGATTACCCGGTTGAACGAGCAACCGACCAAATCGGCTACGATACAGGATATTACTTGTGATTCGGATGGCAAGATAGATAATTTTATCTCTACCCGTAATTTCTCCTATCATTTACCCGTGCACGAGTTGAACGGGAAAGAACCCTATTATTTTGGCGTCTTCCTCGTGGGAGCTTATCAGGAGATATTGGGAGACCTGCATAATCTTTTCGGGGACACCAATGCCGTGCATATTAAAGTGAAGGGAGACGAATACGTGATCGATAAGATCATCGAGGGAGAGACGGTAGCCGACGTGCTTGAATATGTACAATTTATGCCGAAACGAATGGCGCGGACTGTAGAGGTTTGGGTTACCAGTTCCGTAAAAAAAGGAATTATATCGGCGGAAGAAGGACGGGAATTTTTATCTAATTACCGTTCCGGCCTGTATGGATATACTTATTTGGAATAATTTAGGCGAATAGAAAAAGGTCCGTGCTGTCGCAGCAGGGACCTTACAGTATCAATAACAAATTTATGAAAAAAAACGTCTAAGTTCAGTTTGAAATCCACTACAAGTGTAGTGGATTCTGTTTTTATAAATAAGACAACTCTATTACATTTCGGTTAATGAGTAGTTGTTTCTCGTGTTCTTTTACGGAGATTCGCTCTAAATGTTTTCGTAATTATTTAAAATTAAAGCTAAGTTGTGTAGGTTGGTGAGGGGATGAACCGTCAAAAGGATTGGAAACGGATAAACCTAACAGGCGGATGCGGTAGTCCTCCAATTTCAACTCGTTCAATAAATTCTTCGCCAAAGGGAGAATCTCTTGTAAAGTAGTCAATTCGTTGCTTAAACTGATGCTGCGGGTTTTCTGTGTAAAATCGGGAAATTTCACTTTTAAGGTTAGTGTATGCCCTTTGAAGTTATTTTTTTCCAATCGGCGGATGAGCTCTTTCGTGATGTGATAGAGCTCTATGATAAGAGCGGTATGGGTTGTCAGGTCTTTATCGTAAGTTTGTTCGCATCCTACCGATTTACGGATTCTAAACGGTTCCACGGGACGGGGATCGATGCCGTGAGCGAAATCGTAGTAGAGCGTTCCCGCTTTTCCGAAATTGCGTGTCAGAAATTCCGGGGAACAGTATTGTAAATCCTGTCCCGTATGTACTCCGAGCTCATGCATTTTTCGGGCTGTGACTTTTCCGATACCCCAGAAAGCTTCAATAGGGAGCTTTGCGATAAACGAGAGTGCCCTGTCCGGATGGATCGTGTAGAGACCGTCCGGTTTCCGGTAATCGGAGGCGATTTTTGCCAAAAATTTATTGTAAGAGATTCCGGCCGATGCGATCAATCCTAATTTTTCTTTGATCTCTTTTTTGATTGCTTTGGCAACGTCGACTGCCAGAAAGATACCTTTTTTATTTTCGGTTACATCTAAAAAAGCTTCATCAATGGAAAGCGATTCGATCAGGTCCGTGTATTTTCTGAAAATCTGATGGATTTCCCGGGAAACGGCCTTATATACCTCCATGCGGGAGGAGATAAAGATCAAGTCCGGACAAAGCTTTAGGGCCTTCATGGAGGACATGGCCGAATGGATACCGTACCGACGTGCTTCGTAGCTGGCGGCAGCGATGACTCCCCGGGCTTCCGGACGTCCTACCACAACGGGTTTTCCCCGGTATTCCGGATGGTCGCGTTGTTCGATGGATGCATAAAAGGCGTCCATATCGATATGGATAATTTTTCGGTTGTACATGTTGGTCGTTACGAAGGTAACCGATTATATGTTATTCCGGAAGAAGAGACGGGTATTTCTTTTTTTATTCAATTCTTTTTAATAATAGCAGCACAAAAATAATGCGGAAGTGAGGAAGATAAATGAAAGTGATGTCACTCTTTTTTGTTGTTAACCATCGATTCTTCTTAAAAAGGAAAATACTTGATGAAATAAAAACTGTCCCGAAAATAAATTAGGGACAGTTTTATATGGTAAAAAATCGCTAATGACTTATTTTACGAATAGTTTATTCCAGTTTTTGTATTCTCTTGCCTTCCATGCATTGCTGTGATATATATAGCTGGCGATCAATGGAATGACGGTGGTTCCTTCTGCATATACCATTTGTTCGTAGGTGACATCCACCTTACCCCAGGAGCAAGCTTCTTTTAATGTGGATGAAGAGCAGGCTCCGTCCCGAACATCGGCTACGGTGATTTGGATGGCGTATTTATGCATGGGTACTTCATAACCTAAGATTTCGGCACATACAACCGTGTCCTGTGCAAAATTTTTCGGAGTACCTCCGCCTACCATGAACAAACCGGTGGTTCCTGCTTCGATTTTAATTTTGGTCAATTCGATAAAATCTTTCACGGAGTCGATAGAAACATGTTTATCCGGGTGTTCCCATTGATGTTTTCCGATGCCGAATCCGGCGCTACAATCGGAAAAAGCAGGACAGAAGATAGGTACTCCGCATTCGTAGCATGTTTGAATCAAGCTGTCTTTTTTCACGGCATGTCCCTCGTGTAACCATTTTCCGATTTCCCAGATGAACTCTCGGGAAGAGTAAGGACGAGGCTCTAAATTGTTGGCGATTTCGTAAGTCGTATGGTCGCAAGCCTGGAGTTCTTCTTCATCGATGAACGTATCGTAGATACGGTCAATGTAAAGTTCGCGTAATTGCATATCCGGCACGTCCTGGCTACCTTTATAGTGTTTGAAACCAAGAGCCTCGAAAAGGTCCATGTCGATAATGGAGGCCCCGGTAGAAACCACGACGTCGACCATTTTGTTGCGAACCATGTCCACGTATACCTGCATACATCCGGCGGCACTGGTGCTGCCGGCAATGGTAAGAATATTAGTACACTCTTTCTCTTTCACCATTTTCATCAAGATATCGGCGGCACGAGCGGTATCGCGAGAGGTGAATGACATATCGCGCATCGCGTCGATTAATTGCGTTGAGTCATACGATTTGATGTCGATGTGTTTGATGGTGTCTTTTAATAAATCTTTCTTTTCCATTTTTGTTAATCTTAAAAATATAAAGGTGCAATTATGAGGACCTTATAGACTCAATATTTTTAATTGGAAGTTGATTGAACGATCGGGTGATTTTTTAGTCGTAAAATCACGGAATCGCTTAATCATAAATCTTTTATTGGTTGTTGTATTTCATGCTCAATATCTGATAAATCAGCTTGCTGGCCAAGAAATCGGGAGCTTTATTCGACTCGTTCGGGCATAGTTCCACAACATCCATACCGATGATATTATGTCTCTCGTTGATCAGTTTCAGGAAATTCAGAACTTCCCGGTAATAAAGTCCGTCCGGTTCTGGAGTTCCGGTAGAGGGCATGATGGCCGGGTCGAACACGTCGAGATCGATGGTGATATACACGTTGTCGTGTAATTTTTGAGAAACCATGTACATCCAGTTACTACCTTCCTTGGCATCATGTAAGTCATGGGCATAGAAGATGCGGTCCGGCATGATATTCTCTTTCTCTTCGATGGCAGAACTTCTGATTCCAACCTGGGCTATGGTTGCGACTTCTTTTGCCCTGGCCATAACACAGGCGTGGTTATGGGTGGAACCTTCGTATTCGCTACGCATGTCCGAATGGGCGTCGAGTTGTAAAACCGAGAATTTATCGAAATGTTTGGCAAAAGCCCGGAAAGCTCCGATACTTACGGAGTGTTCTCCTCCTAAGATGACAGGAAATTTCTTGTCTTTTAGTATCGCATCTACCCGGCGTTCAACTTCCTGAGACATGGCTTCGGGAGAAGATGCTTCCGAGACAGGCTCTACGGTTGCAATGCCTTTTCTATATACTTCAGAATCTGTTTCAATATCATAAAGCTCCATATTGGCAGAAGCTTCTAAAAGTGCATCCGGACCTTTATCGGCACCTTTTATCCAAGTACTTGTCCCGTCATAGGGAACGGGTAATATTACGATTTCGGCTTTATCGTATGCTGTATACTCTTCTTCCAGTCCGCCATAATTTAAATTTTCCATATCTTCTTGTGTTTATATTGTTTATAAACTTTTTCTTTTATAAATAAGGATTGCAAAGCTAAACTATTTAATTGAAAATTGAAAGATGAAAATTGAAAATAACTTGCTTCCGTCCTAATCTTTTTACGAATCGGAAAAAATAGGCTCAAAGGATAGGGATTTTTTAAATACAAATCCTTTTACGAAAGACGAAACGAGCAGGCAATTCGTTTCACTGCCTTTAAGGTCTCTTCTTTATCGATATGCAATACCTCCCGATTTTTCATGATCCATTCCCCGTTTACCATGGAATAACGGATATTTTTGCTGTTCATGGCATAGACGATCGCGGAGTATTCGTCGTAAACGGGAATCATATTGCTGGCATTAGCATGCACGAGTATCAGATCCGCTTTTTTCCCTGTCTCTATGGAACCGGTGATTCCGTCTAACCCCAGAGCCTTTGCCCCGTTGAGGGTTGCCATTTGTAAGGCCGTACGGGCCTGGATTGCCTCCGGGTTGTAGTGGACTACTTTAGGCAATAGGGCGGCGAAGCGCATCTCCTCCACCATATCCAAGGTGTTGTTACTTGCGGTGCCGTCGGTTCCGATTCCGACCGTGACACCTGCTTTCCGGTAGGAGTCCGTATCGGCAATTCCGCTGGCTAATTTCAGGTTGCTTTTGGGACAATGCCCGATAGAAGTACGTGTGCTTGCGAATAATTCTGTTTCTTTCGGGGTCAGCCACACGCCGTGGGCCGCAATGACGTTTTTGTCCAATAATCCGATGGAATGGAGATATTCTCCCGGAGTTTTTCCGGTACGGATTTTAATATCTTCCACCTCTTTTCGTGTTTCCGAAACATGAATCTGTAAGAGCGTATTGTATTTGTCTGCCAATCGCTTACCGCTTTTCAGTGTCTTTTCGGAACAGGTATAAGGAGAGTGAGCGCAAACGGAAGGATGAATCAAGCTGTCGTTTTGCCACTTTTGTATCAATTGTTCGCAAAGAGAGAGTCCTTCTTCTACTGTTTTAAAGCTGGCTGTCGGGAAATCGATAAGCGATTCTCCCACTACCCCCCGAATGCCTGCCTTTTTAGCCTCTTCCGCGATGATATCTTCAAAAAAGTACATGTCGTTGAAACAAGTCGTACCCGATTTGATCATCTCGATAAAAGCCAACCGGCTGGCAATCCGAACATTTTCGGGCGTGACGAGACGAGCTTCTGCCGGAAAAATGTGTTCCGTCAGCCACTCGTGCAAGGGAAGATCATCAGCAAATCCGCGCAAAAGGGTCATGGGAACATGGGTATGAGTGTTAATGAAACCGGGCATAACAATCATTCCTGCCGCATCCGTGATCTCTATTTCGGGGCTGTTTGTTTGGCGTTCATTCATAGATCCTATACGGAGGATTTCATCTCCTTCGATATCGATAAAGCCGTTTTTTACCACCTCCATTTGGGAATTCATCGTAACGATGCAGGCATTGATGATCTGTTTTTTCATGTCCGTTTGTTTATGAACAGGTTACCTTAATCTAACTTCAAAACGGCAAGGAATGCTTTTTGCGGTACTTCCACGTTCCCGATCTGTTTCATTCGTTTCTTCCCTTTTTTCTGTTTTTCCAGCAATTTGCGTTTCCGGGAGATATCACCCCCGTAACATTTGGCAGTAACGTCTTTCCGGACGGCCTTTATGGTTTCCCGGGAGATGATTTTGGCTCCGATGGCAGCTTGGATGGCAATATCGAATTGTTGTCGGGGAATGAGTTCCTTGAGTTTCTCGCAAATCCGTTTTCCGAACGAATAGGCGTTATCGAAATGAATAAGTGCGGAAAGGGCATCCACGGACTCCCCGTTCAGCAGGATGTCCAGTTTAACCAGGTTGGCTTGTCTGTAACCGATTTGGAAATAGTCGAAAGAGGCGTATCCTTTGGTGATGCTCTTCAGTTTATCGTAGAAATCGAACACGATCTCGGCAAGCGGCATTTCATAGTTTAACTCGATGCGGTTACCGGTCAGGTAGTGTTGTTTGATCAAAGTTCCCCGCTTTCCGAGGCAGAGGGTCATGATCGGACCGATGTATTCGGTCGGGGTGATGATCTGTGCTTTTATATAAGGTTCTTCGATGTAATCCAACGTGGTCGGAGAGGGCATGTCCGACGGGTTGTGCATCTCGTATACCTCTCCTTTGGTCGTGTGAGCGATATACATTACGTTAGGAACCGTCGTGATCACATTCATGTCGAATTCGCGGTCTAACCGTTCCTGAATGATCTCCATATGCAACATCCCCAAAAATCCGCAGCGAAAACCGAAGCCTAAAGCTGCTGAAGATTCCGGTTCAAAAGTCAGGGAAGCATCGTTAAGTTGCAGTTTCTCTATGGAAGTTCGTAAATCTTCGTAATCCTCCGAATCGATGGGGTATATTCCCGCGAATACCATGGGCTTAACCTCTTCGAAACCCTCGATAGCTTTGTCGCAAGGGCGGTTGATATGAGTAATCGTATCGCCGACCTTCACCTCCGAAGAGGTCTTGATGCCGGAAATAATGTAGCCGACATCCCCCGTCGGCAATTCGGCGCGGGGTTCCTGATTCAGGCGTAAAACACCGATTTCGTCCGCGGTATACTCCTTTCCCGTGTTTACAAATTTGACCTTATCTCCGCTTTTTAAAGAACCGTTCACGATGCGACAATAAGTGATAATCCCGCGGAAGGAGTTGAATTCGGAATCGAAAATCAAAGCTTGCAACGGAGCTTCAGGATCTCCCGTGGGAGCTGGAATCCGTTCCACGACGGCTTCCAATATCCGGTCGACACCCATTCCGGTTTTACCGCTGGCTTCCAATATATCTTCTCTTTTACAACCTAAAAGTTCTTCGATCTGGTCTTTTACCTCTTCGGGCATGGCGTTGGGCATATCCATTTTGTTCAACACCGGAATGACCTCCAAATTATTGTCTATTGCCAAATAAAGGTTGGATATCGTTTGGGCCTGAATACCTTGTGTCGCGTCCACGATCAGTAGAGCCCCTTCGCAGGCCGCGATGGAACGGGATACTTCATAGGAAAAATCCACATGTCCCGGCGTATCGATCAGGTTTAGCACGTATTTTTCTCCCTTGTAATTGTAATCCATCTGAATGGCATGGCTTTTAATGGTGATTCCCCGCTCTCTCTCCAGGTCCATGTCATCGAGAACCTGAGCCTGTAAGGCTTTGCCTGTCACTGTCCCCGTGTATTCCAGCAGCCTGTCTGCCAATGTACTTTTTCCGTGATCAATATGTGCGATAATACAGAAATTCCTAATGTGCTCCATGTATGAAATTTGCAATTAATAATTTGGAGTGCAAAGATAGTGATTTTCCGTGAATATGAAGTGTCGAGTTTTGAAAATGAAACGGGCTAAACGACAGAATCGTATAAAATATTTTTTAGTCTGCTGTGATTTTTGTTTCTTGCGTGCGTCTTATGAGAAAAAAATCGATGGATCAGGAGTTAGAAAAAGAGTTTATTGCTTTTATTCAGGAGCACCAACGGATCATTTATAAGGTCTGCTATTTATATTCCCGGGATGCAGGCCATTTAAACGATTTGTATCAGGAGACGGTAATCAATTTGTGGAAGGGGTTTCCCGATTTTCGCCGGGATGCAAAGCCTTCTACGTGGGTGTATCGGATTGCTTTGAATACCTCCATCTCCTATTTCAGACGGTTTATAAAAAGGTCGAAGATACTACCGATTGATGTCGCGTCGGATTTGCCGGACGATGACAGGGATGTAGCGGGAGAGATAAAAGAGATGTATGTTTTGATCGATCGGCTGGGGCAGCTGGAAAGGGCATTGGTGTTGCTTTATCTGGAAGAAAAGTCGTACCAGGAAATAGCGGTGATTACGGGATTGTCGGTGACGAATGTTGCGACAAAACTCAGCAGGATCAAAGAAAAATTGAAAAACATGTCTAATGGTTAAATTATTGTGTTATGGAATTGGATAAAATGAAAGATAATTGGAATTCCTGGGAAGAATCCCTCAAAAGAAAAGAGATTCTCGATGAACGGATGATTAGAAAAATGATAGAAGGGAAACGGAATCAGGCTATCGATAAATTAATCAATGCTGAGATTTGGTCGGGAATATGTGCTTGTATAAGTATCATTTGTTGTACTATCGTGTGGAGTGGGCCGGTTGGGAAGAAACATATGCAGGATTGGTTCTTGTGGGTTAATCTTTTGGTATTGTTTTTTATGGTCTTATACGTGTGGAGAGGTCTACGATCGTTACACCGGATGGATGCGATAAAGAAAAACATGAAAGAGCTTGCCTTCTCCATTCATCGTTATAAAAGGAGTTCTCAGACAGAATTATTGTTTACTCCTTTTCTCGGTATCATGTATGCTGTTTTGTTCATTAGTTCTCTTAAAGCTTTTAGCGATATCGCGTACTATTTCATTCTTATTTTTGTTGCAATAGGTCTTTTATTTGCCGTTTTATTAAGTTGGATTATCTATCGGCGTTTTACGCTGAAAAATATTCAGGAGATACAAGAGAGTATTGAAGAGTGGGAAGAAGTCGAGAAGGATTGATAGGAGCTTTACAATCGGCGGATTTGTAAATCCTTTCATTTTATGAACGATAATCTGTTCAGAAAGTAGTTACAGGGTAATATGTTCGAATAATTTTTTAAGTTTGTGCGTTTGAAAAAGCATCAGACCGAAAATTTTATTATTTGAAAACGTGGAGGCAAAATTTTATAAAGAGAAGATTATCGATCTTATGACTTTGTTGTTCGGTCCTTTTTCGGGAGGATTGTTGATGAGTATAAATTTTTTTCACATGGGCCGTAGAAAGGCGGCTTGGTTTACCTTGTTGATATCTTTACTTTTAACCCTTGTGATCGTACTTGTTTTATGTTCTTTGCCGGATGAGCAGGCAGATCGGGTTCCTCGATATTTGATACCGGGATTGAGCGTGATCATTATCGGTTTTGTTGTTTATAAGACCCAAAAAAGACGTTTGGATGAACACGCCCGGGAGGGCGGTACCTTCTATTCCGCCTGGCGGGCTTTGGGTGTTAGCCTCGTGGGTCTTTCGGTTTTGCTCTTGTTGCTGGTCGCCACTCTGTTTTTTACGGATATAGGGAATGTATGGCCGGAGGAACTGGATCTAAATGAAGAAAAAGCGTTGAAGGTTTACGAGATGATTGAGCGGGAAGAGGACCCGGAAATTGTTCGTGCTTACGTGGATACGGTCTCTCTCGTTTGTTGGAAAAAATATCAGGATGCGTTGCGGACGATAGAGCGTTCGAAGGATTTGGGAAAGGAAAATCGTTTGGAGCTTACCTATCTGAAAAAATATGTGGAGTTGCGGCTTCAAGAGTGTTCCCAGATGTTGATCTGGTTGGAAAATCCTTTACTCCGGGACGAGGAGCTGAACCGTATTCAGGAGGAGATAGATAAGATTTTGTCAGAGTACCGTCAGAAAATGTTGGGAGAGTAATATTTTCCCGGCTGCTTTCCTGAACTTTTTCGATATTTTGTAACCTTGTTTCTAAAATAAAAGCCCTACTTTTGCAAGGAATTGTAACCTAACAAAAGTGAAAATTATGGTAAAATCAATGACCGGTTTCGGGAAAGCAACTGTTGAAAGTGGTGATAAGAAGATTGTGATTGAGGTAAAAAGCCTGAACTCAAAACAATTGGATGTTAATTTGAAGACTCCGAATTTATATAAAGAGAAAGACATAGAGATTCGGAATACAATAAAAAATTACCTGGAACGAGGTAAAGTAGACATGTTCATTTATTTTGACGGTACGGATGCGGATAAAGAAGTGGCTGTAAATAAATCCGCCGTTTCCCAATATTACCAACAAATGCTTGATGTTGCTTCTTCCTTGGGGGTAGAACCGGATAAAGGGGAGTTGTTACAGACGATCATGCGTTTTCCGGATACACTTCAGGTAAAATCAGAAGAGTTGGATGAAGAGGAGTGGCTTCATTTGAAGGCCGGAATCCTGAAAGCCCTGGAAGAGGTTAATAAGTTCAGAGTACAAGAGGGAGCCGTATTGATAAAGGATATATTGAATCGTATAGAGCTGATTAAAAGTTTATCGGCAGAGGTTCCTCGGTTTGAAGCTCAACGTGTCGTGGCGATAAAACAGCGTTTGCAGGAGAAAATGAAGGAGTGGGGGGAAATCAAGAATATAGATGAAAACCGTTTGGAGCAGGAGATCATCTATTACTTGGAGAAATTGGATATCACGGAAGAAAAAGTGCGTTTAGCCAATCATTGCAAATATTTTATAGAAACGGCTGAAAAAGAAGAGGCTCCGGGACGTAAATTGGGTTTTATCGCCCAGGAGATCGGTCGTGAAATCAACACGATGGGGTCGAAGGCAAACGACCATGACATTCAGAAATTAGTAGTGCGAATGAAAGATGAATTGGAGAAAATTAAGGAGCAAAGCCTTAATGTTTTGTAGGTCGAAAACGAACCGGAATTTAAATAGCACGCGGGAACGGATGAGATGGGTTATTTAATTGTCGTTTTTAGATGGCACGTTTAAAAACGGGAGGACTCGGAGGGTAGGAAGAGCTTGGTAAAGTCACCTGATCGTTGATTACGGAATGAATGAGATAGCGACTAATTTTTGAAAAATGAATAATGATAATCAAATACCTTTTCGGATAGGATTGTTTTTCGGTTCTTTTAATCCGGTTCATAACGGTCATATCGGAATTGCCCGTTATCTTCTCGATAATGGATATTGTGATAAGTTGTGGTTTGTTATTAGTCCTTGTAATCCTTTTAAAGTTAATCAGGCATTATTGCCTGAACAAGATCGGTTGGAGATGGTAAAAACAGCCATAGCCGGAGACGAAAGAATGTCGGCTTGCGATATCGAGTTTTCCATGCCTAAACCTTCTTATACGGTAGATACCTTAAGATTACTTTCATCCCGCTATCCGGATTGCCTGTTTAAATTAATCATAGGAGAAGATAACCTGTGTAATTTTCATTTATGGAAAGACGATCAATGGATTCGAACGCATTACCCTCTGCTCGTTTATCCCCGTAAAGGGTTTGAGTGTTCCGGGGAAGAGTATCCGGATATATCTTTTGTCGATGCTCCTTTGTTTCCTTATTCGTCGACTGAGATAAGAGACCGGATTCGTTCGGGAGGCGATATTTCCGACTGGGTTCCTTCCTGCTTACGGTCTTTGGTTATAAAGAAATACGAAGGGTCTAAAAAAGAATAAGTGAGCTTCTATTTTATTATAGAATTAAGTTGGCAGAGAAATTCTATAAAAAATACCTACTCACCTATTCAGCAGAACAACGCTTGTTGGAAAATGGGGAAGAAGAAAATTGTGGCAAGCACAATAGACATCTTACCAGCTTCTTTTCCCGAAAGCTACAGTAAAAACTAATGTTTGGCAGGTTTTCTGACTTGCTTCCTTTTTGTCGCCTTCCCATTTTTATAAACAGTGGCAGTAGAGACTAAAGTTAACGAAGCTTACAGCTGCGGGTACAGTTCACGATTTTCACATGATTCCCTCGGAGCGTTCGAAGAACATTCACTATCCAAAGCAAAGACAAATATAAACAAATAAATGAAAATAAGGATGGGATAAATAATAATTTTGAAAGACCTATTTTCTTTTGATTGAGGGTGAGATGAGTTGATACGGCTTTTTTTGTTTTTTGTATAAATATGTGGTCTCTTGTATAAATATGCATGATATCCAAAGATTAAATCTAAGATTATCAATATTTTACATGATTTGTAATTACATCGAAAACGTTGTGGGAAATCGAAAACAAGTTGTACTTTTGTGCGTCTGAAAAAGTGGAATTAATAACTCAGTAAATAAGTTTAAACATGGGATTTGTAACGAAGGAGAAATTATTCTCCAAGGATTTCTTTATTACCTATTCTTGGTTGATAGGTGGTTGTTTTGTGTTTGCGTTGGGAGCCGTGATGTTTGCCGAACCCTATGGATTTGCACCGGGAGGAACATATGGTCTCTCTATGGTTTTCCATCATTTGTTCGGTTGGAGAACAGAAGCAACGGCTTTATGTATGGATGTGCCCCTGTTGTTGCTCGGTATCTATTTCTTAGGAGCCAAGTTCGGTATTAAAACGGTAATCTGTACTTTTGCTATTCCGGGTTTTATGTGGTTGATTCACCAATCTTATGGTTTTGATGCTTTGTTGGAACCGGGGGTAGAAAATCGGGCTGATTTGCAAGAACAACTGTTGTCCTCAATTTTCGGGGGTATTGTATACGGTATAGGGATCGGTATGATTTTTAAATCCAGGGCTACTTCGGGTGGGTCGGATATCATTGCGATGATTCTGAACAAATATACGCATATTTCTTTAGGTACATTGGTAATTATCGTAGATTGTACGATCACGTTGACGACTGTTTTGGCTTTCGGGGATTGGAAATTACCGATGTATTCCTGGATTATCGTGTTTATCGAAGGTAAAGTGATCGATTTGATCGTGGAAGGAGCTTCCGTACATAAGACCTTGATGATTGTAACGAAAGAGGTCGAGTCGGTAAAGAGTATCATATTGAAAGACATTAACCGGGGAGCGACCCTGTTGCCGGCCGTCGGAGCCTATAAGGGAGAATCCCGTGAGATTATTTATACGATTCTTACCCGTCGGGAGATGATGATATTGCGTCATCGTATCCGGGAGATAGATCCGGAAGCCTTTATCAACGTCATCGACTCCCGTGAGATATTGGGTAGAGGATTCAAATCCTTAAAGGAGGATTAGGGATCAGGATTAATTCGAACAGGATTATTTTTATAAAAACAGATAAGATGCCTTATTTCAGGGCATCTTTTTTTTAACTATGTTTTTATGTTACTTGGATTGCCTCTTCCGGCTCCTACCTGAAAGAAAAACTTTCGTTATGATGTGGAGAATCTGTTGTTAGATATTCGAAAGATGTAGATTATAAATTAAAAGAATTCTTGAATTCAGAGATTGAATTTGAATCACTGAATCCAAGAATCTATTCATCTGCAATCGCTGATTATCAATAGGTTTGCGTGATGTCCCAGACAAAGGCTCTGATACCGTTTTCTCTGTTCACGTTGTCTAATTTTTCCACGTATTTGAGGATCAAAGGAACCTTGTGGTCTTCCACGATGGTAAGAATGGCCGAGTTCATTTCGGGCCAGGTGTGTGTCCCCATGCGGGGTTCACCCGTGTTCGTTCCCCTACCGTTTACTAAAGGGAACTGAGTCCAGCCTCGTACTTGCAACTGGTCGAGTAAATAGTCCACCCGTTCTGTTAAGGCTTGGTTATAGGATATAAATACAGCTTTCATATGAATTTGTTTTATAACCCGGGATCCGATAAGTTTACTCTTCCGAATTCCGGGTTGTAAATTTATTTTTGTTCTAACTCTTTCGGATCAAAGTCCCGCATAAACTTGAATTGTTTACTTAACGCCTTTTTCTTGTCACGGCTACCGCTCTTATCCATAGCAGCATAGATGACGGGGACGATAATCATGGTGATGATGGTAGAGAATACCAAACCTCCGATTACGGCTACACCCATCGGGCGCCATGTTTCGGAACCCTCTCCCGTGCTCAGTGCCATCGGCAACATACCCAAGATAGTCGTTAATGCTGTCATCAATACCGGACGAAGACGGGACCGGCAGGCTTGTGCGATGGCATCGTATAACCGGATACCTCTTTCCCGCATCAGATTGATGAAGTCGATCAATACGATACCGTTCTTCGTTACGATACCGACCAGCATGACGGCGCCTAATGCCGCGATCACACTCATGGTCGTATTTGTCAGCAGCAGGGCCAGGATCACCCCGGAGAAAGCGAACGGGATAGACAACATGATGATGAACGGCATTTTGAATGATTCGAACTCGGAGGCCATAACAATGTATACCAATAACATGGCTAATACCATCAACATGGCTAACGAACTGAATGACTCCTGTTGGTCTTCGTAGCTACCTCCCACGTATACGGAGATCTCTTGCGGGATTTCGTTTTTCATGTCGTCGATCACTTTCTGGGCGGCGACAGCGATGTCTCCCAATGAGACTCCCCTGGAAGGGGTAATGGATACTTTTACCAAACGTTGTTTACTTTTACGTTCGATGTTTGGCGGAGACCAATACTCTTTGATTTCACCCAACTCTTTTAACCGGATCTTTTCTCCCGCGGCATTCGTAATCAGGATATTTTCTATTTCGGTGATAGAACTCCGGTATTTTTCCTGCAAGCGGACGATCACGTCATACTCTTCTCCGTCTTCCTTGTATTTCGTGGGCTTATATCCGTATACTCGGTTACGTAGGGCGTTGGCTACTTCCGTGGTGGTCAAACCGTGTCTTGAAAGTTTATCTTGGTTCAAGAATAGCTGGAGTTCCGGCTTGTCGTCGTCCCGGCTGATGTTGATATCCTCGGCACCGGGTACGTCTTCCATCTTTTGTTTGATGGTTGCGGCCAGTTTATTGGTTTGTTCGAAATCAAATCCGGAAATTTCGATGTCTACGTTATTGCTCGACATGGAACCTCCGCTGGAGGTACTAACCGTATATACCAAAACATCAGGCAGCTCTTTCAATCGGGAACGAAGGTCGTCGGCGATGGTAAATACACTGCGATTTCTATCTTTCAGATCTACTAATCTGGCTCGGATATTCAAAATATTACTACCGGTTTTATTGAATAGGGAGGAGAATCCCGCATCCTCGTCTTCGCTACCGTAAGAGAGATTGATCTGTCTGATCTCCGGGTAATTCGCTCTCATAATCGAGTCGATTTGCAGGGCAACCCGTTTGGTCTCCTCTACTCTTTGTCCGGTCTGCATCTTCACGTATACGTTCATGGAACCCTGGTCGTTCTGGGGCATAAAGTCCGTACTGATGTATTTGGCCAAGAACATGGAAGCCACGAAAATAACCACGGCTGTCAGTGTGATGGTTGTTTTGTGATACAAGGACCAACGGATTAATCTTTCATACCAGGCATCCAACTTATCCAATAATCGCATAACGGTACTGTTATAACTGAATTTGCTTTCTTTTTTCTGCGTATCCTTATCTTGTAGGCGCAGTAGCTGGGAAGAGAGCATAGGGGTCAAACTGATAGCCGTTACGGTAGAGGTACAAACGGTAATACATACGATATAACCCAATTGTTTGAACAGGATTCCGGTCATACCCGTAACCAAGGTCAACGGGAAGAATACGGCCACGGTAACCAAGGTGGTTACGATAACCGACAACCATACCTCGTTTGTCCCGTATTTAGCCGCTTCGCGCGGAGCACTTCCCCGTTCGATGTGTTTCGTGATGTTTTCCAAAACCACGATAGCGTCGTCCACAACCATACCGATAGCAATCGAAAGGGAGGACAGGGAAATGACATTTAGCGATTCGTTCGTGATAAAAAGATAGATAAATGCCACGATCAACGAGATCGGGATGGTCAGTGCGATGATAAACGTCGCCCTCCATCGTCCGAGGAATAGTAATACGACCAAGACTACGAAGATCAAAGCGTACATCAATGTTTCCGACAGGTTGTTGATGGATTGAACGATGAAGTCGGACGAGTCGACCAATACGTCGATTTTAATGTCGGGAGGCAACTCTTTCATGATCTGAGCCATCTCTTTTTTGACGGTTTTAGCGATGGCTACCGTGTTGGCATCGGATTGTTTGGTTACTAACAAAATCGCTCCCTGTTGCCGGTTGATCAACTGCTCTAAGGTGATGTCCTTGATCGTATCTTTAACGATAGCGATATCTTTGAGCAGTATGGATTTGCCGTTATTCGTTGCGACTACGATATTCTTGATTTTTTCGCTGTCGTCGAATTCTCCTTCCACGCGGACCTGATAATCCATGATACCCATTTTCAAATTACCGGCCGGAAGATTCTTATTCTCGGCAGCGATCAGATTTCCAAGGCTCTCCACGGTCATGTTGTAGGCATCCAGTTTGTTCGGATCGAGATCCACGTAGATAACCCGTTTGGGAGAACCCGCGATGGTCACGGAAGCGACCCCGTCTACCCGGTTTAACCGGTTGATCACCTTGTCGTCGACGATCTTTTCGATTCCGGGATAAGAAGCGTCTGCCGTCAAAGAGTAAATGATTACCGGCATCATGGACGTATTGAACTTGAACAAGGAGGGGCGATCGATATCGTCCGGAAGATTATCCATGGCCTTGTCGATAGCGTCACGAACGTCATTTGCGGCCTCGTCTAAGTTGGCTTCCCATTCGAACTCCAACTGGATAACGGAAAGATTATCGTATGAGGTAGAGGTCAGCTCTTTCAAATCTTCCACGGAATTCAACTGATCCTCTAATATTTTTGTGATATTGGTTTCTATATCCGCGGCGTTTGCTCCCGGATAACTTGTCATTACCGATAGATAGGGAGGGTCCATCTTAGGATACTGGTCAACGGGGAGTTGGACCAGCGAGAAGACTCCCAGCACGATGATACCGACGAAAATCATCAATGTCGTAATCGGTTTTTCTACGGCTGTATTAAATATACTCATCTTTTTTGTTTTAGATTTATGATTCGGATTTATGACGGTTACTTGTGGTCCCCCTCTCTTCGCATGATGATGCTTAAATCCTGCATGTTACTATTATTTTGTGATTTGGATGGGTGCTCCGTCCACCAACCGGGCTTGACCTACGGTGATCAATTCGTCTCCTTCCTTGATCTCATCGGAAATCAATTCCACCTGATCGTCGAAACGTTTTCCTAAGATAACTTCAACCCGTTTAGCTTTGCCGTTATCGTTTAAGAACACGTACCGGTTATTGGCTCCTTGTAATTTCAAAACTGCCAAGGCGGGAACAACCATCGTTTCCGTTTCTCCGATAAAGAAGGTAATCGAACCGAACATACCCGGACGTAGCGTCAGGTCATTGTTCGGAATCTTTACCTCGACGGTGAAAGTACGGGAGTACTTGTCTATCGTCGGATATACGATACTTACTTTTCCGGGGAATGTCCGGTCGGGATAGATGGCGCTCTTTAATTCAACGGGAGTCCCTTGTTTGATGAGCGGAAAATATTGTTCCGTCATGTTTACCTTAGCCTTTAGCGGATTGATCTGTTCGATGGAGATCACAGAGGCTTTGGCGGCACCTCCGGCAGGGGAACCGGAATACATTTCACCGTTCTCGTAGAACTTTCCGGTTACCACTCCATTGAACGGGGCTAAAAGTTTCGTGTTTTCCCGTAGAAATTCCACGTTGGATTTAGCTACCTCGTACTGGGTAACGGCTGCATCATAAGCTTGTTGTGAAATACTTTCCGTCTTTTTCAACATGACGGCCCGGTTGTATTCCGTTTCTAAGTTTTTCAATTGGACTTCGGCCTGATGTAATTGGGTCCGGTCCATTTCGACTAAGAGTTGTCCTTTTTTAATCGGATCGCCTACCTCCACGTGAATCTTTTCAATTCTTCCGGTGGAGGAAGGAGCGTAATAGACTTGCTCCTCGGCTTCCAAATTGGCCGTGTAATCTATCGTTTTAGCAATCTTTTTCTTTTCAAGTTTCATAACCTTCACGGGTACGGCTTGAACGGTTGCGTTCGATGTGTCTGCTGCCTTGTCTTTCTTGTTAGAGCAGCCGGTAAGTATAGCTAACGCTATAATCGATAAAATGAGATTCTTTACCATTGTATTTCTTTTTTTGTTATTCCAAGTATTAATGAGGAAGTTGATTATACAATCTTTCAATATTCAATTGAGCTTGCAATAAGGTCAAAACGGCATTCGTATAATTGTTTTCAGCTTGCAGGTAATTGTTATTGGCCTGAGTCAGATCCAAGCTGGAAACGGCTCCGAATTCATATTTCCGTTGATAATTGGCTAATACGCGTCCGGCTACGTCGATATTTTCCTTTTGGAGGTTGTAGTTTTCAATCGCGTTTCTCAATTCGAACTTCAATTGTTCATCCTGTAAGTTCAACTGATCTTCCAACAGGCTTTTGTTTATATTAGTTTGATCCAATTGAATTTTTGCCTGTGCAACCTTTGACTTCCTTTCGAATCCTGAGAAGATAGGAATGGTCATCGTCAAACTTGCCGAGTGTTTGGCACTCATGTCGAATTCCGGCTTTAACAGTTTGTGGTTAAAGGTATAGGAACCGGAAATTGTCGGAGCATAACTCCATTTCTCCAATCCCAGCATTTTTTTGTTTAGTTCCGTTTGGGTCTGCATAATCTGAAATTCGGGATTTTTCTGGATATCGAATGTCGTTTCCGACAATTGGCGGGCTTTGTTCTCGTCAAGAAAAACGGTTAAGTTGTCCGTCAGCTTGACGGTCGTACCGGCCACTAATCCCAATTGAAGGCGTAACAAATTGTAATTAACCTCCACGGTCCTTTCCATGGAAAGTAAACTGTTTTTCAGTTGACCGACGGTAATTCGGATTTGATCGACATCCGTAACCTCTACGGTTCCTGCTTTATACATATTATCGGTGTGTTGATAAATCTTATTCATGTTTTCGAGATTCTGGCGCAGAATGTCCAACATTCGTTCGCTTACCAAAATCGTGTAATAAGAATTACAGATGTTTTCGACGATATCCAGTTCGGTAATCTCCACCTGTTGCTCGGTCAAACGTTCGGCGATCTTGCTGGTTTGTATCCCTAAAATCCATTGTCCGCTAAAAATTAATTGTTGCAAACTTGCTTTTACATTGGATTGATCTTTCATCTTCATGGAATTACCTCCAAAATCCATTTTGTAACCGAAATTGGTATTATAATCCAAAGTACCGTTGATTTGCGGCAACCCCTGTGAAACAGATTCCCGTACTTTTTGTTTATACAGGTCTATTTCCAGTTGTGAAGATTGTAATTCTTTGTTGTGCTTGATAGCATACTCGATAGCCTGTCTTAAGGAGAGTGTTTGAGGAACTTCCTGTGAACGAAGTAGCCAAGGCACGAGTAGAAAAATAAGAAAGAATGGAACTCCTTTTTTCATGATTTATAGATTAAATTGTTATTATTCTTGGGGAATTTTAAATACAATACGCTTTACAAAAACAATACCGCTTATTTCATCGTGTTTATTTATTATAATTTATTTACTTTATTTTGCGTTGCTTTGTTTTTCAATCTCTTTGATACCTTTCTCCGTGCATATTGCCATTAAAAAATTATTGATGATGGTTTCTACTACGGTCTCTATCGGATAGGCGATTTGGCTGAATACCTCGGGTTCCCGTAAGAAACTCAATTGTTTCCCCAGCAGGTAGACTTGTAGTTCCGCATCGATTTCCGATCTGAAGTATTTTTGGTTGATGCCTGTTTTTATTAAATCGGTTAGGAAATTTTTTGTAAAATTTTCATCGTTTTTCATGATTTTTTGATATACCGCCGGATGGTATTTTTTAATATCGAAATAATTTGCCGGGACCCTTCGAGAGAGGTCATGAATCATGTATGTCTTAATTTTATTCATGATTTCAATCGGATTCATTTTCTGAACGCCTTCCATATCGGCTTGTTTGCTTCTGGCTAATCTTCGATGGACTAAAACTTGTTCAACGACATCGTCTTTGTTGTTAAACAATTGGTAAAGAGTCTTTTTCGAGATCTTCAGATGATTGGCTATATCATCCATGGAAGTACTCCGGAGACCGTATTTCAGAAATAATTCGGAAATATTCTCCAATAATTCCTCTTTTTGTTGCGGGTTGTTGTAATCCATCGTTTCTTGTATTAATGTTGTACGAGGAAACGAAACACCTTTAAAACGTTTCCGTGGGCAAAGGTATATAATAATTGAAATTATACGAATGCTGTGTAGTTAATTTTCTGTTAATTTGCAAAGAGAGAAAAGCTTTTGGATTCTGTGATTAGGAGATTAAATTTGAATCACTAAATCACTGAATCGGCAATTCCCTAATCTCAGAATTCTTTAATGTATTCCCGTACGTCCCAGCTTATCGTTTAGTTTACGACGAATGGTGTTGATTGCATTTTTGCGTTTAATCCATTCCAACACTTGCGACAAATCTCCGCTGTTTTGTAGTTCCAATATGCGATTGTCGGCTTCGCGGGCAAGCATTTCTATTCTTCGCATTTTGTAGTTATCCAGAATCTTAGGTAGTAACTCGATCAACTTCATTTGTTCGGTCTGAATAAAACTTTCCATTCTATTCCATATCTTGCTCAATTCGTAAGGTTCGCTTAAGATCGTTGCAACGATCGTACTTACTTTTAGATCGGGATGGGCAATGAAATGACGGGCTGGAATAAATGTTCCTGATTGGTATTCCCGTTTGTATTCATTTTGAATCGTGTTGAATACCGGATTTAGTAATTCCAAATCATCTTCGGCCAATTCCCGGATAATAAACTCTCCCACGGAAACCATACGTTCAATCCCATTCACCTTTTCTTCATACAAATCGTTTGTTCCGTACAAAATAAGATAGCGAATTAGTACGGTCTCTTCCAGATCACAAGGAGTGACACTCCTCATCATTTTCTCTCCCCCGTTCAAATCCGGTTCCTGTTGCACGCCTTTCTTACCTGCCTCTTCCTCACCTTTCTTCCGGATTTTGGCTATTTCCGTGTACAAGATGCGTTCTTCTACCTCCAACTGGTGTGCCGTCTCCCGAACGTATACGGAGCGGGTAATATTATCGGGAATTTTTGAAATGCTACGTACAATGTCACTGATTAACCTCGCCTTTTCAACCGGGTCATCTCCGGCACTTCCAAGCAACAATTTGGTTTTAAAACTTATAAAATCGGTTTCATTATGGGCGATATACTCTGTCAGCTCATGCGAAGAGTGACTTCTGGCAAACGAATCCGGGTCTTCTCCGTCCGGCAGCAAAAGTACCCGTACATTCAATCCCTCTTCCAAAACCAAATCTATTCCTCGTAAAGAGGCCTTAATTCCGGCAGCATCTCCGTCATATATAATCGTGACATTAGGTGTCAATCGACGGATCAAACGAATCTGCTCTATCGTCAATGATGTACCCGAAGAAGCCACGACGTTTTCGATCCCTTTCGCGTGAAAAGAGATAACATCCGTGTAACCTTCGACCAAAATGCAACGGTCTTGTTGTACGATACTCTTTTTCGCAAAATAGATACCGTACAACGTTTTACTCTTGTGATAAATTTCGGATTCGGGGGAATTCAGGTATTTCGATACTTTTTTATCGGTCGACATGGTTCGCCCGCCAAAGGCAATCACTTTTCCGGCTAAATCCAATACCGGAAACATCACCCTTGCCCGAAAACGGTCGAATATACCCCGTTCATTTTCGATCGATAATCCTGTCTTTACCAGAAATTCTTTTTTGTATCCTTTGCCGATTGCCGTATTGGAAAAAGCACCCCAATCTTCAGGATTATAACCTAACCCGAATTTTTCGATCATCTCGTCACTGATCCCCCGCTGCTTCAAATAGCCGAGTCCGACAGAGCGGCCTTCATCCGTATGGTGTAACTGGTACTTAAAATATTCCTGAGCATAGGCCGTAACCACCAACATACTCTCCCTCTCCGTCTTCTCCTTCTTTTGCTCTTCGGTCAACTCCTTTTCCTCGATGGGAATATGGTATTTAGCGGCTAAATATTTCAATGCTTCCACGTAAGATAACTGCTCGTGTTCCATGATAAAATTCACCGCATTGCCCCCTTTTCCACAACCAAAACATTTGTATATGCCTTTGGCCGGGGATACCGTGAACGAACCCGTCTTTTCGTTATGAAACGGACACAATCCAAGGTAGTTTACCCCCCGCTTTTTTAGACTTACAAAGTCGGAAACAACCTCCAATATGTCTGCAGCATCAAAAATCTTTTGTATGGTAGCCTGATCAATCATAAGGCAAAGATAATGCTTAATAAGCAGAATTAACTCCATTCCGAAGGACAAAAATTCAATGACGAATCAATCGATTAAAAGATTGGCAATTGAACGATTGGGTGATTCAATGATTCCGTGATGAGAATCTGAATCACTAAATCTCTAATCTCAGAATTCTCTTGGTTTGCAATTTACAATGAGCGAAAGGCATTCATAATTCCGTGATGAGAATATATCCGTTTTCCCGGTACTCGATTTTTAGGGAGGAGTCGACTTTTAATAGTTTACGGACCCGGCTGGCGTATTTTTTGAGCTCGGATGCTTTGCCGAGGTTAGCTTGGCCCCATACTCCCTCGATAAGGTATTCACGTGAGGCCACTTCCTGATTCTTTGCGCACAATAATTGCAGGAAACGGGCATCGATGGTTTTTAAGGATGTACTTTCGCCATCGATTGTCAGTGTTCGCGCGCTGCTATTGTAAGTTGTACGGGGTGAAAGTTGGTACAGATGAGGGGTATTCAGGTTTGTCATGATTTTTTGGCTGATACGTTTCAGGTAGGCCACGAGTATTTCCGGCGGACGCTCTTTACAGATGAATTCGTCTGCTCCGGCATCCAGGATCGCTATTTCTTTTTCTGCCTCTCCGTGCAAAGAGTAAACGATGATAAAAGTTTGGAGATCTTGCTTCCGGACGAGTTGAGTCAATTGAAGTCCGTTAATACCCGGCATATCGAGATCGAGCAAGAGAATATCCGGCTTTTTTCTTTTATAAGCTTTCCAGGCTTCTTCACCGTCAGGGGCGATCTCGACCAGAAAATTATGCTTTTCTAGAATTGCTCGAGTCAGTGCTGCTCCCAGTAGATCGTCTTCGGCGTAGAGTATATTGATCTTATTTTCCATTTTTAGCGATGTTATTTTTTTTCCGGCGATTTTTTCGGGGTAATGTAATGGTGATCGAGGTTCCTTCTCCTTCGGTACTCGTCAGATCGATTTTTCCCCCGTGAGCGGAAATTACCGTGCGAACGTAATGTAAACCTTGCCCATGTCCCTTTATTTCGTGATTGTTTTGGTGATCTCCGCGATTGTAGCGTTCGAATACTTGTTTTTGGTTTTTGGAAGAAATTCCGAAGCCGTTATCCTGAATCGTGATTCGGATAAATTGGACATCTATCTCTTCACACGTGATTTTTATGGCTACCCGGTCTCCGGAATACTTTAAAGCATTGTCCACGAGATTCTGGAAAACGGCACTTAAGAAATGATAGTCTCCCGAGATGATGTTATCGGTCGGTAAAAAATCGACCAGAATCGTAAATTCTTTTTCTTCTTTTACGTTCCATTGTTTTTTTTCTGTTAGGGCTTGCAACATTTCCGCCAGATCGAAATCCCGTAATTTTAGTCGCAACCCGTGTTCATCAGTGGATTGAAGTAACATCTGATGGATGGTGTGTAACATCTCGTTCAATTGTTTTTCGCTTTGTTTAAGAAAGGAATGTTGTTCCGGGGATATCGTGTCGTGCAATAGGTGGCAGATTTTGATTTGATTTACGACGGGACGTTTCAGGTCGTGTACTATATTGTTGATAAACAGTTCCCGGTGTTTACCGTTTATTTTTTCCTTTCGAACGGTTCGATTAAGGTTCACGATACACAGGATAAGTAAAGCGGTCATGAAAATAACAAGAATGACCTGTCCGGAGGTCGATTGCAGGAAAAGTGCGGTCGGGTAGTCATAAGCGACAAGCAAAATATCTTTGGAGATAAATCCGAGGGTATCCTTAAATTCATAAGATGCGGGAAGATCGACCTGTTTTTTCGGGTAAGTATCGATATTTTTTCCGGTCTTGTCTGAAACAAGGAAACGCATGGAAAGTTTTTTCAACATTACGGAATCCTGTTTTTCCTGTAAATAGCTGTAAAAATGCTCTAAGGTCCAAAGTTCCGGATCCCGAATATCGTAAGTACATTGTTCCATGACATGTTTAATGTCGTCTTGCGGGTATAGTTGGTGTTTAAATTTCTGATTATTAATGATGTATCTTAATTCGTTATTTCTCGCGTTGAAACTGATCGAGTAACCCGATTTTTTCAGATTGGTAGACTTCATGTTGAATTCGTGGATAGCTCCTTTGATCATTTCATTTTGTTGATATATGTGTGCATTTTTTCTCAGCCTGTATAAATTATTCACGTGAATCAATTGGTTGCACAAAAGAATAGATCCCGCAAAAATTGTAATATTCCAAACAAAACGCATTCTTTGATCCATTTTTCATTTATTTTGCTTCAAAGTTATAAAATTCGCAACCCTCTCGCAACCTTTTTTTAATTTTAGGTGATTCGTAGTGTGTATTTTTGTAAAAATAAAAAATATAAAACTATGAAAAGTGGAGCTATATTGATTCTTATATTTTGGATAGTAATTATAGGATGTAATGGATCTAAAACATCGGACACAAAAAGTAATTTTCCGAAAAAAGATCTTGTATTACCTGAGGCATATGATACATTAACAAAGAAACAAGGGAATAAAGCATATCTGAAATTTGTTAAGAAACAATATGATTTTGGAACCATTAAGAAAGAAAAGTTTCCTCAAATAGCTATTAATTATGAATTCACGAATACAGGAGAAATCCCTCTTATTATATATAAAGCGGATATAACATGTAATTGTTTGTCTGCCGAGATTCCTAAGCGTCCGATTAATCCCAATGAAAGAGACACGATTAAAGTATTTGTCAATACGACCGGACAGCGGGGAGCTTTATACAAGACAATTTATATTAAATCGAATGCTAGCAATGATATCGAATCAATTCAAATCAAAGGTTTTGTAAAATAAATTTATGTCTAACAATAAAAACAGAATTATGAAAAGTCTATTATTATTAGGAATTGTTTTTGCCTCTTTCTTTCTATGTGCATGCCAGAAAGAGCTTCTTTACAGTTGTGATCCTGAAATAGATAAAATAGTCAGAAATAATATTTCGGAGGTACAAGTTATGGATAGAACTCAATGGCTTAACATTGAAAAACAAGATTTACAACAGGGATATTATGTGGCTTTTAGTTCCGAGCAAAAGCATACTTTCTGGAAAGAAAAATTGGCAGAAGTATTGGAGTTAGACTGGAGCGAACAAGAAAGAGCGCATCTGCTTATTTTAGTTGACTTTTTGGAAAAGAATCCGCAGATGTTTTCTCCGGATAAAAATCAAAAAGCGGATGATACATTCGATCTGTTTATGTATCGTTGGCAAGATGATGCGAAAGAAAAGTTGGGTTGGAACAAAAAGATGCTATACGCGATAGCCGCAACAGGGAACAAAATGTTAAATAAAGCAGGTGATATTGCATCTGCTTCCGATTCGGATCACCCTTTAGTTAAATCCCGATCTGAATCCGGTTCCGGCTCCGGTTGGAAGAATTGTAGTTGCTCGACGAAACAGGATTTTTGTGATTTGACCGGAGAATTTCAACAAAGATGTAGAGAGGACGCAGGATGTAAATTAGATTTTATCGATTGTGGATGGTTTAGGACACAAGCATGTGATGGTAATTGTCGTCATTTATGGGCTTAATTAACAATTTTATGAAGAAATATATATGGATTTTTATTAGTGCCGCCTTATTGGAGACTCTAATTTTCCCTTTAAGGGGGTTGTATTTACCGACTTATCCCTATTTAGGACATCAGGTCTGTCTGTTTATGGGAGCTATTCTATTTTTTCTATTAACAGTGTATATGTTACATAAGTATAAGAATAGGATAAAGCCTTCTTATGTAATTATTCTTTTGCTTATCGGAAGTTGTATTTTTGAACTGCCTAACGATATTTATCTTTATATACGTTACGGTTATCTAACAGCTTCTCCTCCGCAACTTCTTCTTCGCTGGATCGGCATCATTGGGGGATTAATCTATTGCAGGATGGAAAAGAAACAGCAGAAGATTTTCCTTTTGTTTTGCGGTATACTCGTAATTTTTTTGGCTTTATGGGGAAATCCTTATTGGTTAAAACTACTGTGAAAGATATTTTTATTAAAAAATCAAGTGATTTCGTGATTCGGAGACTAAAGTGGTAATAGTTGGATTTATGGAAAAACTGTTATTGGTTTCCAATATATAAATGGAATAAAATGATATCGAGTAGAAAAAATTATCATTTCTTTCTACTCGGTTTTATCTATCTGGAGAATATTTTAATTAAACATTAAATGAAAGGTAGAAGCAGATCTTTATCAGCAGGTCTAAAAATCATCCTTTTCCAATAACAATTCGTTATATTTTTGTTTCATTTTATCTTTTATATCGTCAATAATAATCGACGGTACTTTTACTTTTTTATTTTTTATATCTAAAACCGTTTTTTCAACCATTTTTCTATCTCCTTTCAATTCGTATAAGTTGACTAAATGGTATAAAGGTAAAAATCGGTTTGGGCACATCCTTGCTGCTGTCAGATAACAACATTCTGCCGCATATAAGTTTCCCAAATGATAGTAATTGTCGGCTAACAGGAGTTGAACATCAAAATCATTAAAATAGCGTGTACATAAAGTAAGTACGATAAGACTCTCCTTATATTGCTTATCTCGATGTAATGCTGCTGCATGATTATAGAGGAACATACCGTCTTTTCCCAACCATTCGTGTAAATCATGGTATTTTTTCCATCTATCGGAAGATCGGGAATACGTTATCACAAACCATTTTCTTTCTGCATGTATCCAATTGAATGTCCAACTGAGAAATAGAATACAAATACTATAACCGATAAAACGAAATACATTTAATTTCCATCCTGTTATTGATTGAAAAATACACTTGTCTTTCGTGGATAAAATGGCTAAATTCAACATTAGAATCAGGCAGATGAGTGGATATTTCAGAGGATATGAAAAACAACTTGCTATGGCAATGGCAAGTAAACTTGTACCTACGGGATGTAAAATTGCTTTTTGGTTGCATTGACCGTAGACCTGTATAATTCTGGTAATAAATAATCCGAAGAAACAGAGTCCTACTGTACCGTATTGTACGGCAAAGGCTAAGAATTCATTAAAAGGTGTTTGCACGTTATCTGCTAATATGCTGAAAATACTATCTGGATTTTGTCGGAAGTATTCGGCTTGATAACTCATGTAGTTTGCCGTAAAACCACCTTCTCCGGTTCCAATAATCCAATGATCCAGGAACATATTCCATGAACAGGTCCAAATTAAAATTCGTCCGTTTGCAGAATCTATTTTCCAGAAATATAAACCAATGAACAAGAAGATACAGGCTACGAGAAGAAGCCACCAAAATCTGCGTATAAATTTTTGAAATCGTAGCCTATTTTTGTTTTGACAGAATGCGAGCAAATATGCGGGTAGAATAATTAATACTCCTGTTCTTGAACCTGACAGTAGAATAGTACCTGTCAGTATACAGGAAGAAAAAATACCCCATAATTTAATACGTTTTTCATTGCTGGATATAAAAAACATAGAAAAAGGCAATATTGCTCCTAAAAATATGGCAATGCCTGCCGGATTGTCAAAATTACCTGTAACTGGATATTTTAAATGATAAATCTCTACCAAATTCAAATATTGTAATATTCCCCAACATGACATACAAACTCCGGAAAAGGAAACAATACTGTATAATTGATATAAATCTTTCCGATAGAATGAATGTTGTGAATAGGCAATATATAACAACAATAGAGACAAAAACATAATTCGTTCAGAAGGTGATGATCCTTCTGAACAAAATTGCCAAATGGTCCAATAGAAAACAAAACTTCCTGCAGTTAAAACACTTTTTGAAATGATGATTGTCTTTTTATGAGATAATATCCAGAAAATTAACATAATTGCGATGCTATTTATACTCAATATGCCCAAGGTTATATGCCTATTGATAAATAAATCTGGGATTAAAAAAGCAATAAAAAGTAGGAGTAACAAACAAATGACAGGAAATGAATAATGTTGAGTCATAGGATGTCCGTGTTTATTTCTTCTCGATTGTTTGAACGTTATGTAAATGCCTTGATATAATTGTATTACCAAAACTTAATTTTCTGGTCTTGGTAGGTAAAGATTCGTTCTTCGATGCCGGTCGTACGGTTACGGAGCCAGAGAAGTGCGTCTTTGGGAATGTTGTCGTACTCGAGGTAGTAATCCGTGGCTGTTTTCCGACCTAAAGATTGCCAGCCGTTCAGATCGTGGTAGAAAAGTTCGTATTCGTTTTCAGGGTAGATTCCGTTCCCGTCGCTTCGGGGGAGGCATATTATTTTAGCTATTTCGACGGGAGAATCAAAACGGATGTTAACTGCTTCGTCTTTTTTTACTCGTGTATTTGTAAGAGGATTGTGATCGAAACCTTTAGTAAAGATTGAATCTGTGGTTCCTTTTAATCGTTCTCCTCTGGAACTGATCAATATGATCTCACCGATATTTGTCGAAATGGGTGATGTGATTCGGTAGTGCCGGTATAATTTGCGGGTTTTAATTTCTCCGAACAAATAAGTGATCTCGGATGTTTCTAAATTTGTCAGGAGTGTATCTGATTCTTGGAGTTCAGGGTCATTGCTTCCTTCAAAAGTGATACGTTCGAGTTCTCGGGCATAGGAGAGTAAATTTTCGTTGAGAGGATATTTTCGTTTTATACGAATGACTTGACGTGTAGATGTATCTGGGATAAGGTATTCTACTTCTCCTTTCAGATTTAGTATAAACGGATAATTGATGATTGTCCTATTTTGCTTGTCGAAACAGACCGGAAGGTAGGCAATATCTTTGCCGATGTCTTTAAATTCAGCTTTTTTTCGTTTTACTTTGCCTATTGCTGTCGGTTGCCATTCCAAATTATTAAACACGCATAAGAAGGCGTAGTGAGGCAT
Organism: Sanguibacteroides sp. AM78-02pH3A; assembly: GCF_027666085.1. NCBI lineage: Bacteria > Pseudomonadati > Bacteroidota > Bacteroidia > Bacteroidales > Porphyromonadaceae > Sanguibacteroides > Sanguibacteroides sp. AM78-02pH3A. The sequence continues at coordinate 259,160 of NZ_JAQEHX010000002.1, forward strand.
TGTATGTGACGAATTATTTACATGTACACGAATATTCTCCGTGTGTAAGTATTGACTGCTGATATCTTTGAGAAAAGGATCCCGGAACATTTCTGGTAGGTATTCGCCTTCGTGAGGAATAAGGGTTTTATTACGAGAATAGGTTTTCTGATAGACTTTTGCCGTTTTTTTTCCCGAAATACCAATGTCTTCGTATTCTTTGTATTCGGCAGAGATTGGCTTACACCAGTTGTGATAACCGTTACGATTTGCGAAATGAACAATATACTCGATTGTGGATGGGAATCCTAATGCCCTGAGTTTAAAATTATATTTTATGGACGCATGTGAACAATCTACATATATCTGTCTACCGAATAATTGTCGTATAAAAGAAAGATCGAAAGTTTTTTCAGACTCCGCAAACTCTTTTATGTATTGATAACCGTTTCTTAGGGAATGGATTTCAATGGTTTTCCGGGAAACATGTAGAGAGTCAATCCATAAATCCAATCGTTCGTTTTCAAAGCGGTAGGGCAGAAGGTATTCCAAAAATAGGTCGAAGGGATAATCTTCGAGCCAAGGGTATTGATTCAGCCGTTCGAACGAAAGATCGATGTGCCGAATCAGAAAATCTGCTTTAATGTGTTCGATGTCTTCCTCTTTTCGGGATGCATCTCGTAGCCAGTCGATTTTGCTTAAAGAGATATCCAAGGCTTTTTTGGCAAAATAGGAGGCTGTTGTGTCCGCGTAAATCTTTTCCCGGTACTCGTTGATTAACGTTCCTTGTATGGTGTAATGGCCCGGCATATTTTCGATTAGAAATTCGGCGGCTTTCAGCTTGAGGGCGTCTGCCGGATGTTGGGCATAGTGTGCAAGCACTTTTTCCAGCTCCTTCTGGTTTTCCTTAGCCAGTTTTAAAGCGTTTTCCAATTTTTCGTTCTTTTGTCCGCAGGAAGAAAAAAATATACACAACATCACACAAAAGTACATCGTTCTCATGGTTCTAAAATTAACATGTAAACATACAAAATATAAAGAGTGATCGATGCTGGAATGGTTGCGAATGGGTTGCGAATAGCGGGATAATGCAGGGTGTTTAATTGTAGGTTGTAGATTTTAAATTGTAAATTACAAAATGCAGCGTCCAATTTACAATTAGGAGATGGCCGTAGATTAAAAAAACAGGAGTTCGAGATTACATCGAACTCCTGTTTTTGATGGTAGATAGCATCCGTTGTCGGATGTTTCTATATGAATTTTTCCCGGTTGCGGGTGTTATTTAGGCCGAAGATGATAAAAAGGGTAGAGGCTACCAGCATGATAACCCGATTGTGGGCTACCGTGTTGAAAAAGATCTCCGGATTTTTATCTAACGGGACATTGAACGGATTGATAAATATGTTCCATTGACTGTTTCCCAGCTGTCCGTCCACTAAGTTAAGAATGAGACCGATGATAATAATTACCACGGAAGTCCCGTTTCCGTTTTTAATCACGGTACTCAGCATAAAGGAGAGAGTTCCGATAAAAAGAGCGGGAACCATCGTTTGAAATGTCAATTTGAATACGGGAACATCCACGATTACCCACCAGGTGAGAGTGGATAACAGAAGGGTGATCAGTAGGCAGATGACATAAGCGATAAGCAGACGGAACAGCCAGACCTTATAACTGTAATTCGGAATACCGAATATGATCTCTACGATTTTGGCATCCTGGTCATTTTGAATCCCGAAACACATGGGATAGAAAACGAGCAGAATACAAGGCATCATCAGCATGGAATAGGCAGTCGCTTGGGTAATTTCGTCATCTCCGAAAAGTTTTACGGTAACAATGATGATGAAAAAAACCAGAGCGGCTAACATGAAATAGAGAAACTTATTTCCAAAAATAATTTTAATATTGTATTGGACCAGTTTTTGAATCGTTGTCCAAATCTGTATCAGGATGTGTGGTTTTGAATTGATAACGCTCATTGTATATTCCTCCTTTTAAGAGGGCTATGACTTCGTCTTCAACCGAAGTTGAAGACGAAGTATGGTCCCGTGTTAAGTAATAATCTCTTCTTTGTTTTGAATCTTAACCGTTCGTAGTAACCACAGGTAAGAGTCTTCCAATGCCGGAAGTATTCTTTCCGCGTTTTCTGCCGGTTTTTCTTCGCTCAAGCAACGTACCCGGATGACGTCTCCCTGCCTGATGTGGTGTACGATCAACAAGTCGGACGGCAACTTCGTGAAGTCGCGGGCCGGGAGTTCGAAACTCCAGGTTACGTCTTTTGCGATATTTGCCATATCGTTCGGGGTTCCTAAGTATTTCAGTATTCCTTTGTTGATAACACCTACCTGGTTACAGGAACTGGCGATATCCTCGATGATGTGAGTCGAGAAGATCACGATCCGGTTACGGGAAAGCTCTACCAGCAAGTTACGGAAACGAATTCTCTCTCTGGGGTCTAATCCCGCGGTGGGTTCGTCAACAACGAGGATGCGCGGTAAATTCAGAAGCGTTTGGGCAATACCGATACGCTGTTTCATTCCTCCCGAAAATCCTCCGATCTTTTTGTCCTTGTTTTCATACATGTGGACGGCCGATAGGACCTCGCTGATACGATTGAAACGGGTTCGTTTGTCGTAAATACCCTTCAAAAGGGATTGATACTCTAAGAATTCCCAGGCGGTCAGGTTTTCGTATGTTCCGAATTCCTGCGGTAAATAACCGATCAGTCCCTGTAACTCTTCCCGTTTCTTTTGAGTGTCGATACCGTTGATGAAAATCTTGCCGTAACTTTGCTCGAAAATACCGCAGATGATACGCATAAGCGTGGTTTTTCCGGCCCCGTTCGGTCCCAATAATCCGAACATTCCGGTACGAATCTCAAGAGAGACGGAGCTTAATGCTTTGAAAGGCTTCTTTTTTGCTCCGATAATCGGGGTTTGAGCTGCCATCCGGAAGATGGTTTTACGCAGCATCCGGAAACGTCCGTCAATCAGATCGATATTGATATTTTCGTTATTGATTTTATTGGAAAGGAAGCGGGCTCCAATCGCCAAATACCAGAAAAGCCCGATAAAAACGGCTCCTCCGCTATTGTTGAATTTGCTGCTTCCCCAGTTCAGAATGATTAACGGGCCGATATAGTAGATGACCATGACCGTATATTCCAGTATCTTTTTTGCAAGATGCCATTCCCTGTTGATACTCAATTCATAGAAGATTTTTATAGTATTCAGGGTCATGAACCAAGAACATAGGGCGAAAACGATAGCCCAGAAAAATAGTACCTGATAGATAAAAGTAAAATAGAACAGGAAGACTGTAATAGGAACGAGCCAAACTAAAGCTTGGAGATCTTTCCAAGAGTAGTAGTAGGTTTTTAATCCTAAACGTTCCTTGACTTTTAGTCCGGAGGTCCATTCCCTGGTGAAGCGCGAAGGCCGTCCGTATATCTTCACTAAGTTACGGATCGTAATCACTAACTCCTCGTGCGGGGGAATAATATTGCTTTTTGCTCTGCGCAGACTATTCTCGAGGAACCAAGTAATTCCCGGAACCAACACGACTGCGATAATCAGGTAGAAAATACGATTCAATATTTCCGACGAGAAAATGAAGGTACAAACGACGCAGATAACAAATAGCGACAGTTGCAGGACTTTCATAAAGAGACTTTGCGTGCGTAGTCTCTTCAAAGCATCTTCCAATCCGGAATAAAGGGTAGGGATGATCACAAGAGTCAATAGGGTACTCATGGTCAATCCCCCGATAACGGTAATGGCAAAAGGAGCTCCCAATCCGGAAGCGGATTCGTCTTTTCCCATAGCTAACGGAATCATGGCGACGATAGTCGTTATAGCGGTGATCAGTATCGGACGCAGGCGGGAAAGTCCTGCCGTAATGATTGCCCGTTGCTTGCGGAAACCGTTTTTCCGCAACATGGTCGTGTAATCGATCAGAATAATACTGTTATTCACTACGATACCTATCAGGATGATAAAGCCGACATATACCTGGGCATTGTTCGCCACGGAATTATTGGTAAACAGTAAAAACAGCAACGAACCGATCGCTGCCAACGGGATGGTGAACATCAACACGATGGGAGCGGTGAGAGATTCGAAAACGGCGGCAAGGATCATATAGATAAGGACGAAAGCCGCAATGATCAGGAAGGTATAGTCTTCCGGTTGTTTTTCTTCGTGTACGATCTCTACGAAAACGCCGCTCGGAACGTCTGTTCCTTGTACCAATTCGTCGATCTGTAAACGGGAGGCTTCCAGCAAATCCTTGGATTCGTTGATATCGGATTTAAACATGTAGTTTATCTCCAATTGCTTTTCCTGGTTGACTCGTTTGACTCTTCCCTGTCCCTGTTCTAACCGGATCCGGCTAAAGTTATTCAATTGTATCAGGGCTTTTTTGCTGGTGGTGACATCTAAGTTACGCAGATCTTCCAAAGAGGGGTATTGTTGTTTTTCCTCTTTTTCCTTGTCGTAGTTGATATCCCGGATCGTGATGTCATATTCCTGATCTTTTGTTTTGAATTTTGCATTCGATACCGGACTTTCCGGTTGTAGGCCGGTGAGCTCTTGGCTTACTTCGGAGGGAGTGACTTCATTTACTTCCATCAGGTAGGGATCGAAATAGATACGTGCCTCTGGATCTCCGGGTAAGACATTTATGTTGGAGTAGGCTATTACATCCTCCAATTCTTTCAATTGATAGTCGATCAGATTGGCATAGCTGGTCATTTTTTCGAAATCCTCCCCTTTGATGACAATTTTTTCGGATTGACTTCCTCTTCCCATATACCTGAGCAGGTCGCTATTCCCGAGCAGACTGCTACCGCCACTGAAATTATCGCGGCTCTCGCTGGCATCCAAACTGATATCCGTAATATTTACTTTTTTAGCTAACTCTAAGATATCGGCTTTGAGTTTCTGGAGATTTTTACCGTTTATCTTTTCGAATTGGTCTTCTAACTTGATAATTAGGTTGGCTTTTTCCTTCTCTACGGTGGAAGAGAAGGTTTTTATTTCCGGAATGCCGGGCAATTCCTCTTCGAAACGCCGGATCAGTTCATCCGTTTTTTCTAACGTCGAACCGGAAGGGGTGGTGATCTCTACCTGGAAACTGTCATTTTGTATCTCTTTCAGGGTATTCAGAGATAGCGTGAGGGAGAGGACTACCGTAACGAAGAGAATGACGAGGGAGAATAAAATAACCTCCGTGGGTTTTCGTAATGCCATTTTTAAAATAGCTATATACATTTGAACCAAACGGTTGTGTATGGAAATGTTACTGAAATTGACATTGCCGGTCTCTTTTCTTAAAAGGTAGTTGATTGCCATCGGAATAAGCAATAGCGCCACGACTAAGGAGATGATCAAAGTCGTAATAATGGAGATTCCGATATGCTCTCCGATCATTTTTATGATGTAGTCATTGGTGAACAGGAAGGGAAGAAAAACGGTAACGGTGGTTACCGTGGCTGCCAGAATGGCTTTCCATACCTCGGTAGTCCCTCGTACGCAAGCTTCTTCCGTGGGCATACCTGTAGCTTTTAGTCGATAGATGTTTTCCATGACCACGATGGAATTGTCCAATAACATCCCGACAGCAAGAGCAAGTCCTGTAAGCGTCAGGGTGTTGATCGTGATACCCGAAAGGTAGAAGAAATAGAAAGAGGAGAATACGGAGATCGGGATGGCAAAGGCCACGATGCTGACGATTTTTATTTTCCGTAAAAACAGGAATAGTACGATGATTGCCAGAAATGCTCCGCTAATCGCCAAATCAATGATGGAATTGATATTTTTATTCATGATTTCGGCCGTATCGGAGTCGATCTCAATGGAAATTCCCTTGGATTTAAGTTCCTCGTTCAGGCGGTCGATTTCCGCACGAGTTCTTTTGGAGAGTTCGATAACATTAACTGTCGGGGATTTGGAAAGAACACAAGAGACCACCTCTTTTCCTTTGGTTCTGGAATAAGTTTCCTCTTCTTTTACCCCGAATCGGATCTCCGCGATGTCTTTCAATAAAATCGGTCCTTTGGCCACAACGATGTTGCCGAGGTCTTCCGTGTTAAGGTATTCTGCCGTTATATTGGCAAAATAGCGTTTGTTTCCGTCGTAGGTAAGACCGATAAAGTTTTTTCCTGTTTGATTATTTGAAATCAGGTTACTGATGGTGGATTTGGTAATATTTAAAGCCTTGCATTTATCCGGATCGACGATAATCTCGATGGTTTTTTGCCGTCCTCCCCTTGCTTTTACGGAGGCCATTCCCTCCACGCTGTTCAGGTAGGGGACGATATCCTCGTCCGTGATATTGCGTACATAATCGATATCGCCTTCCCCGAGAATCAGTAAGTGCATAAATTGGTCGTTGGAAGACCCCGAGTAACCTTTACTGACGGATAGTTTGAAGATTTCCGGAACGGAGGACTGGGTGGATTTTATTTTTTGCTCCATTTGCAGGAAAGCATATTTTAGGTCCACATCTTGGTTTAAAGAAACCTTAATATCGGCACCTCTCGAGTAGTATTGCGATTCGATTTTTTCAATCCCTTGCTGGGAGCGGATAGCTCCTTCCACCGGAATAACCGCATATTTTTCAACGTAATCCAAATCGAGTTCATTTTGGGCGTTGATACTCACGTACAATACCGGAAGATCGGCATTGGGATATAATTCCATGGGAATGTATTTGTAGGAAAATACGCCCATGAGAACTAATCCGATGAATAACATCGATATAAGAACCCTTCTTTTTATGATCGTGTTCATTCCACTTTCTTTTTCTTATCAATAATATAATACACGCACGGGATGACAATCAGTGTCATGACGGTGGAGGTCGCCAATCCACCGATTACCGCGAGAGCCATCGGGGAACGCAGGGAAGCTCCCTCCCCGAAACCGAAACACATGGGCAGTAAGGCCAAAATAGTAGTGGCACTGGTCATAATGATTGGGCGTATTCTGAATTGAGCCGCCATCATGATCGCCTCTTCCAGCGGGTGGCCTTCGGCCTTCAGGCGGTTGATGGCATCCACTAAAATGATGGAACTGTTTACGGCTATACCCGCTAACATGATGATACCGATAAAAGCCATCATATTGAGAGTATCTCCCGTGAGCAGGAAAGCCCAAATACATCCTACTCCCGCTAAAGGAATGGTAAGCAGGATGGTGAACGGATGTCGTAACGATTCGAATTGGGCTGCCATCACCATATAGACCAGAAGAATGGAGAGGAACAGGGCAAATCCCAGTCCTCCGAATGATTCCTGACGCATCTCCTCCTCTCCGGTAATCTTTGCCGTGTATTTTGCAGGGAACTCTACCTCCGCTATTTGTTTTTTTACTTGTGGGGCGATGTGGCCTAACGTGTATCCTTTTTCCAACATGGCCGTTACTCTTCCGATCCGGCTCTGGTTATTCCGGGTGATCTCCTTGGGAGCCGTCACGATCGAAATATCGGCAATCTCGTCCAAGCGGTATTTTTTATCGCTTTGGCTGATTTCGATACTTCCTAATTCGGCTAAGGAGACTTCAGGAACCTTAATATTGATGTCGATGCTTTCTCCTTTGTTATCGAAAGTCCCGGCCTCTTTTCCTTGTAGTTTGTTTTTTATCTGACCGGTGACATCACTGATATTGATCCCGTATATACCGCTTTTTATGCGGTCTATTTGTATATTGACCTCAGGAGCTCCGTTTTCCATGGAGGTTTTGATATCGTATAAACCGGCAATACCCGTTATTTTTTGTTTGATTTCCTTACACAGTCCGTCAATGGTTTCCAGCTCTTCGCCCTTTACCTCTACAACTAAGGGTGCACCCTCCGTACCCAGGATACTTTGTAACGTTGATTCTCCCTGTTGATAGGAGATTTCCATGCCATTCTGGAGCGGATAAGTTTCACTGATGTTGGAAATAAAGTAGTCGGCATTCAATTTAGACTCTTTTTTTAACTTTACCTTTATTTGGGCTTGATGTTCTCCCTCTAATTTTTCTCCGTTGGGATCGTTGATATTCGATGGGCCTATGATGGAGTAAATCCATTCGATGTCATCTTCTCCCAAGGCTTTTATCGTTTCTTCGATTCCTCCTGCTGCTGCATCCGTACTTCTAAGGCGCAATCCGGGTTCCATGGAAAGGGTGATGGCAAATTCCTTGGAATCGGCTTTCGGCATAAATTCCATCCCGATAAAGGGTAACATAAGGTAAGAGACAACCATAAGGATAAAGGCAACTAAAATGACCGCGTATTTTCTTTTTAATACTCGTCCCACGAAATTACCGAATCCTTTGATGGAGATAGCACGGCTTTTTACGTCCTGATTTTTTTTCACGAATCGGGAAGCCAGCATGGGAATAAATAGGATGGAAACGAATAGCGAGGAGAGAAGCGAAAAGCTAACGGTCCAAGCCTGTTCTTTAAAAAGTTCTCCCGCGGCTCCCTGTAAATAGACGATAGGTAGAAATACCACGATTGTTGTCAAAGTAGAGGCCGTGATGGCTCCGGCAACTTCGGAGGTTCCCGTGACGGCGGCCTGCGCCGGAGAGAGTTTGTTTTCATCTAAGTTCCGGAAAATATTTTCCATGACCACGATGGCATTGTCTACCAGCATTCCGGCTCCCAAGGCAAGCCCCCCCAATGTCATGATATTGATGGATAATCCGTTAAAGTACATCAGGTTGAATGTGGCGATAATGGAGATAGGAATAGAGACACTTACGATTAAGGTCATGTTTATACGTCTTAAGAAGACATACAAAATTATAACCGCCAATAAAATTCCCAAAAGAGCGGAGTCTTTCACTTCGTTAATGGAACTTCCGATAAAATCTCCTTGATTGCTGATGATATGGAAATTATAAGCCGGCATGCTTTTTTGAAATTCCTGTAATTTGGTTAAAAGATTATCGACGGCATTGACGGTATTGTATTTATTCTCTTTGAAAATACTGATACCGAGGCAACGTTCCCCGTTATACCGGACTATATTTTCCGGCTCCTGGTTCCGGATCGTAACGGTGGCCACGTCTTTCAGGAAGATCGGGGCTTTGGCTTTACTGGAAGAGCTGCTTGTTGCCCCAGAGCTTTCTCCGCTATTGCCGGAAGATGTTGTTTCTTTGAAAGCAACGATGATATTTTCAATATCATCGACGGTTTTGATGAGGTTAACCCCTTTTACGGTATAGGTAATATCTCCCTCTTCGATGGTCCCGCCCGAAACATTGGTGTTTAAACCTTCGATTTTACTGGCGATAGTATTGGCATCCAGATTGAAAGCATCCAACATATAGCTGTCGGTATTGATCTCTACGATGGCCGTTTCCTGTCCGTTGAGCTGGATATCGGCAATGCCTTCCACTCTCACTAATTCGTTGCGCATATAGTTCTCCGCTATCTTACGGAGCTCGTTCATGTCATTGATTTCATTATGCGTCAAAGCGATGGTCAATATGGGAGTAGCGTTGGCATCGTAGCGCGTAACATTCAACTCATCGACACCGTCTTCTTGAGACATCTGAGACAGGTTCCGTTGCAGATCCAGGAAGGCGGCATCCATGTCTTGGTCCCAGGCGTATTCGACGGTGATTTTGGCGTTTCCGACTTTGGAAACACTGTACACGCTGCTAACTCCTTCCGAGCGGGCGATCTGGGATTCGGCTTTGGAAGCGAATAGTTTTTCAACTTCTTCCGGCGGACGCTGACCGCATTTTATCTCAACGTATAGGGACGGATTTTTTAAATCCGGAAACAAGTCCGTTCCCAATTTATTATAGGATATTGTTCCGAGCAGACACACCGCTAAGGTAAGCATGAGTACGCTTACCGGGTATTTGACTGCAAATTTTGTAATGCTGTTCATATATATGAATTTTAGATTTTAGATTTTAGATTACATACTGTGTCATGGTCTTTGCATGCTTAAAATGCTAAACTCTAAAAATTATTTCATGATTTTTACTCTGCTTCTGTTTCTCAGGTACTCATATCCTTTGGTGACGATCTTGTCTCCGGCATTCAAACCGCTTTCGATTTCAATGAACCGATCGTCGCTGATTCCGGTTTTAACCATTTTTTCTTCGGCCATGTTTCGTTCCACGGTAAAGACGGAGATCATTCTCCGCGAGCTGATCAGCTCTTTCGGAATGGCGACTACCGAGTCTTTTTGCAGGGTGATGATGTCTCCTTTGGCAAACATTCCCGGACGGAGTTTTAAATTGGGATTATCGATGGTAATAAAACCGGAAAAGGTCCGAGTCTCTTCGTTGATGGCCGGAGAGAGTTGGGTTACATGTCCCGATAGGGTGTCCGATTTGATATTGTAATTGGTAACCAAAACTTTCTGGCCTACCTTTACCTTTTCGATGGCATTTTCCGGAAGTTCGATCTCCATATACATCTTGCTGTAATCCATAATACCTAATAGTACCTCATTGGAAGCAACGTCTACATTGGGCGTATAATAGGGAAGATTGACAATGACTCCTTTAAAGGGGGCTCTGATATTCAATTTGTCGAGGTCCATCTTGGCTTTTTCCAATCCTAATTCGGCAGAAAGCAGACTTTTTTTTGCATTTAATAGATCTGTTTCCGTAACCCCTCCTTTCTCTAATAAGATCTCTTTCGCTTTTACATCCTTTTTCGCAATACCAAGTTCCATCTCTTTGGTTTCCAAAGAAACGGTATTTTCCTGTTCCTTATTTTCGAGACGGATGATAACGGCTCCTTTTTCGACGATATCGCCTAATTTATAGGGACGCCCGGTTTTGGGATTGGTTTGTAAGATATATTTTCCCGTGACTTCGGCTTTGACTTCTGCCTTTTGGCTTGCCTTGGCCGTTCCGGTGGTGGTGGTCAGTTGCCGGATCGTACGTTTGCCTACTTCCGATAACCATACCGGGGTGGGGTTTTCGTTTCCCGAACCCATTCTCGGACTATTACATCCGTTTAAAGCAAATGCTAATAGTATAAAGCCGATGTATTTCATATTTTTATTGATCATGATTTCTATGTTTTTAAAGTTAGTAGATTATTTTAACAGATCCACGGGGAAGTAGGAGGTATTAGTTTGGAAATCCCACAGCGTGTTTATTTTCAATTCCAATAATTTTTCTTTATATTGAATAATTGCACTGGTATAGTTTTCTTTAGCTGTCGTTAATTTGTCTTGAAAATCTTGTAGATCTTTGTAACTTAGCTGACCGGCTTGATAGGTTTGATATTTAATGTCGTATATGATTTCAGCATTATCTACTCTTTTTTTAGCAATGGAAATTTCTTTATATAATTGAGGAAGATTCCTGCAAATTTGGCGAATTTGAATAATAATATTTTTTTTCTGTTCCTCAAAATTAATTTCTTGAGATTCGTTAGCTAACTCGGTACTTCTGATATTTGCTTTACGTGCTCCCCAGTCGAAAATAGGTATGGAAACATTGAGACGAATGTCTTGCTTATCCTGAAGGTTTTGGAAAGCTCCCGTGAAATTACTGCTGTTATTCCATAATCCGACAGTGGCGGAAATCTCTCCGCTGAATTTATCTTCTGCTTTTATTTTTATAAGATTAAGTAAACCTTCTTGAATTGTAATATTTTGTTGCATTAATTCCATTCGTTGGTCCAAGGCGTATTTTATGGCTAAATCCATATCTACATGTATGGGTTCAACTTCTGTTTTAGGAAGAACGGAGATATCTTCGTCCAAAGGCAGGCCTAATAGTTTTTTAAAATTGTCTTTTGTATTGGCGTAATCAATTTGAGCTTTTGCCAAACTTATTTCAGCATCATCTATATTTACTTCAGCTTCTAATAAATCTACTTTCGGGCGATTATCCTGTTCAACCAAAGCTTTGGTTAATTCATAAGTCGCTTTTGCCTGTTTATAGCTTTCCTGTTGATTTATCAAGCTTTTATAACTTCTATATACGCTATAAAACTGAGAGGTTACAGATGTTTCAATGGTTAATTGTTTTAGTGCATAATCAATCTTGGATTTTTCAAGATTGTATTCTATTTCTTTCAGTTGCATTTTCAATTCATTGTATTTAAAAATGGGTTGTGAAAGAGTAAGGGAAAGGTCGTTGTTGAAATAAGTGCTTTTTCCTCCTTGCGATTGATTACTTGCATCCTGCCAGTCTAAACTTTGAGTTAAGGATATGCTACCACCTGTCCATATAATGGGTTGGTTTATCGTAAAACTACCCCTGGAAGACATCACTTTAGATATGTAGTTTTTCGATTCGTAATCGAAATAGACATTTTGTCGGGAATACTGAAAAGGGGATAAATTCAAACTGAATTTTGATTTGAGCATAGCTTTCTGGCGGACAAGACTTAATTCACTTTGCTCTAAAGTTATCTTACTTTGAATTAAATCGGGACTGTTTTTGTAGGCAATCTCGAGCGCTTTTTCCAAAGTCAGGACCTGAACTTCCTGTGCGGAAACACGTTGGGAAAGCCATCCGGTTAAGCCGATGGTTAATAAAAGTAGTGCTGTGATTTTTTTCATAAAAGTGCTGGTTTATTTGTTATTTTTCTTTGTTTTGAAATACCCACCGAACAGCATCTGCGTAAATCACTTGATTGGGATTCGATCCTTTGTCGCTCAGAATAACTTTAGCCTCTCCGGGAGAGAAATGGAAGCTGCCTAATGAAACCCAATCCTGGGTATTTTCATTGGTCTCGATAGAAACCTCTTCCTCCCCGTCATCATGTTTTACGGTATAATATTGCATGTTTGATTCTTCGCGTCTCCATCCCCACACGATTCTTGCGTTATAGACAAAAACCTCGTAAAAACCGGGAGTCTCTATCTGGGCTACCCATTCGGCTTTATTGTTCCCGTTTCCGGTTTTTTTATAATAGCCGCTGTTGATATATTCCCCGTAGAAATTGGTACCCACGGTAGCCGTCCAACGGGTAGGAGGCATCCAAGTCGTCAGGTTTTTGTATTTGTCTTCTTGCGGTTTCTTAAATATGGATTGGAGGGTTGTCTTCTGGTTGGACTCGATCAAATGGAAATTTTGATCCTCGTTGTCCACGATAATATCTTTGGGATTGTATTCAAAAAGGGTTGCATCCGTGTTAAACATACCGGTGGTCATCTCTTTGGTCTCCGTGTTTATTTTGGAAAAATTATAGACGATATCGCTTGGTATGTTTTGGGCGATATTGGTGTTAATGTCGATATTACGGGGTCGCTCGTCACACAGCGTTTTAATCTCTTTATAGGATTTAGCCGGAATAATATAATGCTGTAACGGTTTTTCCTGTTGTCGGCCTCTCCCTCTTCTGCCCCATTCTCCTTCTTCGATATTTACGGAAACGATACCTTCTACTTCCGTCGGATTGTGAATCTTAAATTGAACAACGTATTTCGTGTAGTCGTCGACCACGACTTTATCCGCATTGATTCCTTTCACAATGAATAAAGGGGTTTGGTTGATCGTATACCATTGGGGGATAAAATCCATCAGATTGATATTGAATTTTCTCATAAAAGAGTTATTCAATACCGTGAAATTGATCTCTTTAAACTGGTAATCTTTCATGAATTGTGTCATGAACTTATTATAATCTGCCAAAGGTATTTGAGAGGTGAGGTAATTACGCAGGTAATTTCCTTTGAGCTTAAGCATCTCGTAAAATACTTCCGGGGAGAGCGAACGGTCCAGAACAGCTTGTTCGAAACTCTTTTCCTTTAAGAATGCGGATGCTTTCTGAGCATCGCTCATACCGGAAAATCTCCTTCTCCACCTTGACCACGGATCATTTTCTTCTTGCTTGAACATCGTATTCAAAAGAATATCCATGACAGGGAAGTTGTGTGAATAGATAAAATTAGCATGATTGAAATAGAATCCGGAAAAATCAAAAGGATTTAATTTGGATGTCCCGTTCCAGCCGGACGAGAAGATGCTATTTACAAATAGATTTCCTGTCTCTTCATATTTACTTTCATTCAAAAAACACCAGGTAATGAAATCTCTGAAAACTCTGGTTTCTATTTCCGTTTCGTCTATCGTTCCCCGGTTCGGCCCTCCTCCCCTTTGTCTTTGCATTTTTTTGGCAAGCTTGAAGTTCCCGCTGGGAAGAGTTGTTCCTCTTTCGGGAATAAAAGCTATCTCCGGTTGGATGAATTCACTGTAACCTTTCCAATTTCGAACGTATGAAGCGAATGACACCGGAGTTTCTGCCAGAATCAGTTTTTCGAACGGATAGACCCTGTTTTTCCGGCTTTCGTATTGATTTTTGATGTCTGAGATAATACTGCCTAAGGTATCTTTTAAATTCGTAAATTCTTTCGAGAAGTAGTCATGCCCTTTAAAATGATATAATTCAAATAGGACGGAATCCACCGTGATGGACTTTTTTTCGTAATTTCCGATAGCCAGACTGATGGAAGGTAGTCTATGTGTATTATGGAAAATGATGGTATCTCCTGATTGGGAGGACGTTCCCTGAGAAAGTACCGTTTGTTTTTCGGTGGGGATGACTTTCAATGAAAAATGGGTAAAATTCTTTTGAATATTATAAGGAGCTTCCGGGTTCATTGGCGGGAATGTGACCGGATACCATAAAACTTCGGGGGTCAATAGGGTAAAGTCGTTTTGAACGAAAGCGTATCTCTTCCCGAACCGCAGGATGCTGCTACCGGTTTGTGTATCGTAGTATTCCTCGTCTTGTACTTCTAAGTAACCAATGTTTTCACTCACCTTGCCCTCGTACCGGATTTGTAAATCTACTATTTGATAAGGGGTTAATTCCTTGTCTATAACGAGTATCTGCTCGTCTCTTTTAAACGGTAGTTTGGTACCCTCGTGAGAGACCTCCGTCACCTGCAGGGTAGGATTCAGATAGATCAGGACAGAATTGATTTTCCGGTGGTTTCTGTTTTGAACGGTTAGATGAGCGTCGACGAAGATTTGATTACCTTTTTGGGAATAAATCAGCTCTTCGGACAGAAGGTTTACTTTGTCGTGGGAGTTGTAAGCCTGGTATTTTTCGATATAACGGCTTCTTAACGTGTCGTTATGACGGAATTGCCATAGATAGGACAAGTTCGCTCCTATACCTAATAATAGGATAATGATCCCCAGTGTGTTTAATAAGATTCTCTTTTTGGGATGATGGGGAAGACGTTTTACCAAAGCGATGGTGAAAGAGAGCAGGCTAATGCCTAAAAGCAGGAAAGAACTTCTTTGCAACAAATAATCCGATAGAACGGGATGTCCCGAAATGTCGGAAAAAATATTGGGCAGCGTGAGTGCGAAGAAATCGAATGCACCGTGTTCGATATTTCCTAAATAGAACAGGGTTACTCCGATATAGCCTAACAGAATGACGAAAGTTACCGCCTGATTCTTTACGAAACACATGACCATGAACGAGAGTCCCAGGATGAATACGAGAGACGGAATGGACAGCGTTAAAAGGTAGAAGACGTAAGGAAGTAAATTGAACGGAGATTCACTTACATAGAGGTTGATGAATGCTGCAACCAGTAAAGCGAGAATGTTTAGAGAGATGAAGACTTTAATGATTCCCCAGCTTTTCCCGATAACGTAATCCGCGTTGCTCATCGGACGGACATAGACGACTTCCGCCGTGTCTAATTTTTGGTCTCTTTTTAAAAAACTACCGGCTAAAAAAATGGCAATGACCGATTGTGCGATATTGAAAATATAAATATTGACGAATGGGATAGAGGAGGACATCGCCACCATATTCCATTGGTACCAAAAAAGATTGGCTTGAGTAGTCAAATGGAAAAACGTGATTACTAATAAGGAGAGGATGGCGAAAATACGAAATAACCAACTTCTTCGTAAGAGTTTGGCTTCGTAACGGGAAACGGTATGTATATTATGTAGATTCATCGTTTTTTAATTTTGTGTTTTTAGTGAAATAATTCGTATTTACTATTACTTCGATGCTGCTTCTCGGGCAGGTTGTCGATGTGATAAACAGGGGTATGTTTCAAATCGGGACGGATTGCTGCTTCTCTTTTTTCCGTCATTTGTTGAAAACCCGTTTTTTGAGTTTCCCCGAGAGGATCTTCTTCAAAAAAACATATCGTTTTATCTCCTTTGGCAACGGTGTCATTGTCAAAAAAAATCTTTTCGAAAGAATGACCTTGAAGCGGAGATTGCATGCACGCAAAGATAACGTTTTCAATATTACGAAATACTGAGAAGCAAAAAAAACCCGGTTCAATGTTTACATTCAAATCACTAAAAACCCTTTTGTCACCTGAATAGATTCTATTGAGGTCGTCAATTTTTATACGCATAATCTTAGCGGTTTAATTGATTGGTTAAATTTATTTTTTGTAATTCACAAAGTGTGTTAATAAAAAGTGAAAAATAGCATTTGTTGTATGACATTTTCCTGCTTAAAAAGTTTATTTTTTAAGAAAATATTAACTAAAGATGAATAATGTCAAATTTTAAGAGAAGATTTCACGAATGACTTTAATGCTTTTGATGTTGAAATTGATGTTCAGGTGGAAGCTGAGGAAGAGGAGAAGTATATCTAAAATAATGCTTCTGCTTTGGCGGTTTAACGGGATATTTCCAATGTCAGCTAAAGGAGAGTTGCATAGCTTGTATATGGCTTGTGCCGCATGCGGGCCTGTCGAGTAGGAGTCGTTCGCGGCTGTCGGATAGAAATTCCCGTCATTGAGATTAAGTATATAACCGGGGCGGTAGGTCGATGAATTGATGTCGAATCCAAGCAGGGAGGCTAAATGGAACAGAAAAAATAAATTAAAGTTAGCGATGTCCCGTTGTGCCGAATTTAAATACTCGATGGAGTTTTCTATGTATTCGTACAGGGTTTCGTTTTTGCCTTCGTTTCGTAAAGTCAGGTTTAAGATCTCGCCCCATAGTAAAGCGATATTCATTTTATATACATCAAGATAGATTGCCGTGGTGTTACGGGTATTGACGATTGTCGTTAGTTTGTGGATGTTGTTTTTTTCATTGAAAATGTACTCTATTTCGACAATCTGCATGCATTGAGTAGCGTGATTGTTCCGGCGCTTGATCGTATTGACGGGAGTGATCAGCGAAAGAAATCCCCGTTCTGCGGAGAAAACGGAGAGTATGCGTTGATTTTCCGTGTAAGGTATGTTTTTTAATACGATGGCGTTAGTTACTTCCATGTTTATCTTCTCGATTTTTTAGGAAGATGCAGAGCTTTTCGACGGCTCGTCCCCTGTGGCTGATTTTGTTCTTGTCCGCAAGATTCATTTCGGCAAAACTTTGGGCGAAGCCTTCCGGTTGAAAGATGGGATCATAACCAAAGCCGCTGTCTCCTTTGGGCGAGGGCAGGATATGGCCGTTCACTATCCCTTCGAAAAGATATTCCTTCCGGTTTATTATGAGGGCGATAACAGTTCTGAATCGAGCTTTCCGGTTGGTTACGCCGTTCATTTGAGACAGTACTTTTTTCATATTGGCTTCGGAATTATGATCTGTTCCGGCATAGCGGGCGGAATAAACCCCGGGGGCCATGTCAAGGGCTTCGATTTCGAGTCCCGTGTCATCGGCAAAACAGTCGATCCCATACCTTTCGTGAATGTAGCGAGCTTTTTGTAACGCGTTGCCTTCGAGTGTGTCCTGCTCTTCCGGGATATCGTCAAAACATTGGATTTCTTTCAAAGAAACAAGCGTGTAGGGGTCTCCTAACATTTGTTTGATTTCTTCTAACTTGTGAACGTTATTGGTGGCAAAAACTAATTTCATCTTAATGAGATTTCGGTTTTTATGCGTATTGCATGCGACAAAATTAGTGAAATAGATTATCTTTGTGAAGTTAAAAACGAAAAGAAAAGATAGAAATTGAGAATAAAGGTCTCAAAATGTCCATTGGGGTATCTTCTTGAATGTTCGATATCAGTTTGATGTACTTGTTTGGGAATGAGTTTTCGTCGCGAACCGATTTTTAATTTAAATGGCTAATCTAAGATGAGGGGTGTTGTTGTAAAGTCGACCGGGAGTTGGTATTCCGTACGGATGGAAGACGGGGAGATCTGGTCGTGCCGGATAAAAGGAAAATTTAGGACGAAAGGCATAAAGACCACTAATCCGGTGGCGGTCGGTGATAGAGTGGCGGTTGAACGACAAGCGGGAGAAGGAGTTATTTATGATATATTAGACCGTAAAAATTACATTATACGGAAGTCTACCAATCTCTCCAGGCAAGCCCATATTATTGCCGCGAATGTAGATCAGGCGATACTGGTCACGACTTTGAAACATCCTGAAGTTTCTACCGTCTTTATCGATCGTTTTTTAGTCTCCGTGGAAGCATATAATATTCCTGCCGTCTTGATTTTTAATAAGATAGATTTGTGTGACGAGGAAGATCGATGGCTTTTGCGGGCGTTGGTGGATGTTTATCGGAACGTGGGGTATACCTGTTTGGCCGTTTCCGCGGAAACGGGAGAGGGTGTAGAGGAAGTAAAACAATTGTTGCAAGATAAAGTTTCCGTGTTTTCAGGACAATCGGGTGTGGGAAAATCCTCTTTGATCAACCGGATAGAGCCGGAGCTGACTCTGAAAACGGCAAAAATATCCGAAATGCACGATACCGGTAAGCATACGACTACTTTTGCCGAGATGTTCGAATTGAGTTTCGGAGGGTATATCGTGGATACACCGGGGATTCGGGCTTTTGGACTTGTCCATATGGAAAAAAACGAAATATCTCATTATTTCCCGGAAATATTTAAGTATGCCGAAGATTGCCGCTATTATAACTGTACTCATATTCATGAACCCGGTTGTGCGGTATTGGAGGCTGTTAAAGAGGGTAAGATCAGTGAGACCCGTTATTTCAGTTATGTCAGTATGTTTGAAGAAGAGACAGAAAAATATAGAAAGGGGTAAGTGTACGATCGGGGTACAAAATTGTAATATTCGTTTTGGAGAGGGATGAAAATAAAAAAGAGAGAAATAGTTGTCGCAGATGAATTATTTTTTGTACATTTGCGCCGTTTTTGTTTCGTATAGTAGTGGATAGGTTGAAAGAATATAAGATTGCTCACAGGGGCTTGGGAGAGGGGAAACACTCCTTCGAATTCATGTTGGACGACTCTTTTTTCGATTGCTTTGAGACGACAAAAGGGACGAAAGGAGAAGTCAGGGCTTGTGTGGATATCGTGAAGTCTTCTCTTTTGATGGAGGTGAGGATGAAGATTACGGGAGTGGTGAAAGCTGTATGTGATCGTTGTCTGGAAGAGATGGAATTACCTGTTAGCGGAGAGTTGAATCTTTATGTGAAATACGGAGAACGTGAAGAGGGGAACGAGGATGATTTTATCGTGTTGTCGCAAGAGGAAGATTTTTTAGATTTGAGTGCACCGCTATATGAAATGTATATGTTGAATTACCCTCTTCGGGTTGTACATCCGGATGGAGAGTGTAATGAGGAGATGGAAAAAGTGCTGGACAATTTGGTAATAAACGAGAATAAAAAAAGCGATCCCCGATGGGATGAATTGAAGAAATTAATTAATAACTAAATTAAAAATAGAAAAAAATGGCACATCCTAAACACCGAACCTCTAAGCAGAGAAGGAATAAGAGAAGAACACATGACAAGGCGACAGTTCCTGCAATAGCAAAGTGTTCAAATTGTGGTGCTGCAGTACAGTATCATACTGTATGTCCGGAATGCGGGTATTACAGGGGTAAATTGGCTATTGAGAAAGCTGTTGTCGCATAATTTTGATGTGACGATAAGTTGCCTTAAATAATACAGCCCCCTGTAATAAGGGGGCTATGGTTGTATAGGGGTATTTATTTCGAGTGAACGAAAATTATCAAAAAAAACTTTATGGAAAGGCCAAAGGCTGTAATTACGGGGGTCGGTGCATATTGTCCCGACTATATTTTGACAAACGAAGAGTTGAGTCGTATGGTGGACACCACGGATGAGTGGATTATGACCCGGATTGGTATCAAAGAGAGACGTATTTTACGGGATAAGGATAAAGGAAGTGCATACCTTGGAGCGAAAGCTGTTGAGGATCTTTTTCGCAAGACGGGACTTACACCTGAAGAGGTCGACCTTTTGATTTGTTGTACCGTTACGGCGGATATGCATTTTCCGGCCAATGGAAATGTAATTTCCGATATGGTAGGAATAAAAAAGGCGTTTAGTTTTGATCTGAATGCCGGGTGTTCCGGATTCCTGTATGGATTAACGACGGCTACACAATTCGTCGAGAGCGGACGTTACAAGAAAGTCGTTTTGGTGGGAGCGGAAAAGATGTCTGCTATTGCCGATTACACGGATCGTGCCACTTGTCCGATTTTCGGTGATGGTGCTGCTGCCGTATTATTAGAGCCTACCTTTGAGAACATAGGGGTGATGGATCATATTTTGCGTTCTGACGGAATGGGAAGGGTGCATTTGCATATGAAAGCCGGTGGTTCGTTAAAACCTCCTGCCATGGAGACGGTCATGGCCCGGGAGCATTACATATATCAGGAGGGGCAGCCTGTATTTAAACATGCCGTTTCTAATATGGCCGACGTATCGGTAGAGATCATGAAAAAAAACAATCTGACTTCCGACGATGTGGCTTGGCTCGTGCCTCATCAGGCTAATTTGCGAATCATTGCCGCAACGGGAGACCGTATGGGACTGGATCGGTCCAAAGTTATGGTAAATATTCATAAATACGGAAATACGACTTCTGCGACGATTCCTCTTTGTCTTTACGAGTGGGAAGATCAGCTTAAGAAAGGGGATAATCTGATTTTAGCTGCTTTCGGGGCCGGGTTTACCTGGGGAGCGATCTACCTCAAATGGGGGTATGACGGGAAAAATGCAATTGGCAGTCGTGGATAAAAAAGCGGAATGAGATCAGGTGTCCGGTAATCGAAGGGTTCGGTGGTTAATCTGCAATTTACGATATTATAAAATGCTATCCGGTAGGATAGCATTTTTTTTGTTGTTTATGGCGTTACGTCTGTTATCCCGTTTTGTCGCAAGAAATATTGGAGGACAGATGCTCAGATTTCGTTAGATTTGATTTTTTATTTTAGATTACTTGTTGTATATTTGGTCACTTATT
Organism: Sanguibacteroides sp. AM78-02pH3A; assembly: GCF_027666085.1. NCBI lineage: Bacteria > Pseudomonadati > Bacteroidota > Bacteroidia > Bacteroidales > Porphyromonadaceae > Sanguibacteroides > Sanguibacteroides sp. AM78-02pH3A. The sequence goes on from NZ_JAQEHX010000002.1 coordinate 280,257, forward strand.
TTCTTGCAATATGACGAAAAATGTACATCAACCTAATGCGAAGAGAACAGTTATTCTTAGTACATCCGTTATTCAAGGGGATATAAGAGTGCCGAATGATTTGTTCCTGGGAGGTATTGTTGCGGGTAATGTGGATTGTGGCGGAGTGTTGGTGATTAAAAGAGGTGCAGTTGTGGAAGGTAATGTGAATTGCAAGGTGTTGGATGTGGATGGCCTGGTAAAGGGGAGCGTGAATACGGGGGATTTGACTATACGTGAAGAAGGGCGTGTCGGAGGACGTGTTGAAACCTGCCGTTTGCGGATTGTGGGGAATAGAATAGGTATTAACGAGTTGTGTTTGGTAAAAATATAATCTAAAGGACTTTTATGGGAAAAGAAGTACAACAACAGGTAGCGTTGAATTTATTAAGTGAGGGGACTTCTATCGAAGGGGATCTTCATGCGAAAAATGATATACGTGTCGATGGAACCATTAAAGGTAAGATTAATACTACGGGGCGTTTGGTTATTGGACCGACGGCAAAGGTAGAAGGAGAGATAAATTCACCGAGTGTAGATATCTTAGGCAATGTTCAGGGTAATATACTTTCGCTTGGAACGGTTTCCTTGAGAGCTAAATCGACCTTCGTGGGTACGATAAAGGCCGCTTATATAATGATAGAATCAGGAGCTGTTTTTAATGGGGAGTGCCGTATAGAAAGAGAAGTTCACCAGAAATAAATCAGGACGTGCGTTGTTTTTTAGCCGTTATACAATTCTGTTTATTATTTGCCGCTTGCGAGAGGGGAAATGGTGGTATTGAAAAAGGGGTTTCAAAAGAACTGGCACAAGAGCGGAAATCGAATATCGGGGGAGTAAGTTATAGCTTGTACTTTGCGATTCCCTCCGATAAAGGGGCTGCCATCATTGCCGATTCGGAAATCTCTTTCGAGTTGTTACAGTTGGCTCCGGTCGTTTTGGATTTTAAGGCGGACGAAGAAAGTATTATCTCGATTACTTCCGATGGAGAAAGAGTCCCGTATATATTTAAGAATGAACATATTATTATTGAAGAAAAAAATTTAAAAGAGGGGCGGAATTCGCTGAATATTAAATTTCGAGCCGGAGAGACCTCTTTGAATCGGAATGACGATTTTCTTTACACCTTATTGGTTCCGGACCGTTGCCGGACGTTGATGCCTTGTTTCGACCAACCGGATATCAAAGGGCGTTTTAAATTGAGATTGAAAATTCCTTCGACATGGAGAGCCGTTGCCAACGGGGATTTGTTACGAATGGAGCAGTTCGATGACTATAAACTGTATGAATTTGAGGAGACGAAGCCGTTGAGCACTTATTTATTTGCATTTGTGGCGGGAGTTTTTGATTACGCGGAATGGTATGTAGACAGGCGTTGGATCGGTATTTATTACCGGGAGACAGATACCTCTAAAATTAATGGCAGCCTATCCGAAATAGCCCGGGAGGTGGCCTATTCGTTAAATTGGATGGAGAAATACACGGGAAGGCCTTATCCCTTCGATGTATACAATGTGGTTGCTATTCCGGCTTTTCAATTCGGAGGAATGGAACATCCGGGGGCAACGTATTACCATGCTTCACGGTTATTTCTCGATCCGGATGCCGATATGACGGCACGCTTGAGACGAAGTGAGGTTATCGCTCATGAAACAGCCCATATGTGGTTTGGAGATCTGGTGACGATGAAGTGGTTTGACGATGTATGGCTGAAGGAGGTTTTTGCAAATTTTATGGCAGGTAAAATTTTAGCCGGCCTGTATCCGACGGTCGATCATAAGTTGAATTTTTATTTAAGTCACTATGAAGCTGCTTTACGTACGGATCGAACCGAGGGTACTCATCCGATCTTGCAACAATTAGATAACCTGAAAGATGCGGGAACTTTGTACGGGGATATTATTTATCATAAAGCGCCTATTGTGATGAATATGTTGGAGAATTTGATTACGGAAGGGGAGTTGCGTAGAGGATTGCGTCATTACCTGAGGAGATGGGCTTATTCCAATGCGGATTGGAATGATTTGATCACCCTGCTCGAAGAGACATCCGGAGTCGGTTTACAGGCGTGGAACGAAATATGGGTGAAAGAGGCGGGAGCCCCATTGATCGAATTCGGTGAAAATGGAGTCGAAATGGTCGATGAGTCCGGAAAAAACCGGGTATGGCCTCAACGGATATCGGTTATTTGGGAAAGCAACAGACGTTTGCGGGAAAATATTCTCTTTTTGAAAGATACGTTAACGCGCTACCGTAATGCTAAGGTGGTGTTGCCGGACGGAGATGTTTTGGGATACGGTTGTTTCTTACCTACGGAGTATTCTGTTCGTGCCTTGAACGAGTATTTGAGTGAATTGCCTGAACCTTTGTACCGGGCAGTCAGCTGGCAATTGCTATATGAAGGAGTTTTGAATAAAAAGTTAAAGGGGGAGCTGTTTGTTCGTTTTTGTATCAAGCATCTGCCCGCGGAAACGAATAATTTGGTTATTAATCGGACGCTTTCGTTTTTAACTACCGTATATAATACTTACCTGGATGAGGGGAGCCGTCAGTTATTGCAGGAGGATCTGGAGCGTTTCTGCATGGATATGTTATCAAAAGAACAGACGGGAGTGAACAAGAAAACCTATTTTAAAACATTGTTGGGTATATATACCTCGTCGGAAGCCAAAGGATATATAGCGAAAATATTATACGGTACGGAAGAGACGGGCGGGATGACGATCGCGGATGACGACAGGATACTGATAGCTTATAATATGATATTGAGAGATTCCAATCAATATCAGAATATGAAGAAATACATCCTCAGAACGGTAAAGAATAAGGACTTGTTGAATCGTTTTGCCTATGTATTGCCTTCCGTATCCGGAAAAAAACAGGTCCGGGATAGCGTTTTTAACGCTTTGTTGTTGGAAAAGAATAGAGTAAATGAGGTTTGGGCGGGAGAGAGTCTGAGGTGGTTGAATCATCCCTTGCGCCGTCAAGAGTCCGAAGAATACATACCTCAAGTGTTGGAGAAATTGCAGGAAATACAGGAGACGGGGGATATCTTTTTCCCTTCCGACTGGTTGAATGCCGGTTTATCCGGCCACACGAGCAAGTATGTTTATTCCGTCGTTACTCATTTTTTGGAGAAACATCCCAACTATCCGCACAATCTGAAATTAAAAATATTGTCCAATTCCGATCATTTACGACGACTTCATGCCGAGAGTAATAATCTCAAATTAGAATAGCATAATGATTCTCAAATCTAATTTAATATTAATTCCAGCCAGGTATGCTTCTACCCGATTTCCGGGGAAACCTTTGGTCGAAATAGCGGGGAAGCCGATGATACAGCATGTGTATGAAAAAGCGACGGCCGTGTCGGAACATGTTTATGTGGCTACGGACGATGAACGGATTTACGATACCGTGATCCGGTTCGGAGGTCGAGCCGTGATGACGGCAACAACTCATAAAAGCGGGACCGATCGTTGTTATGAGGCCTATCAAAAAGTGAAAGAACTTTTGCAACAGGATTTCGAGGTTATTGTAAATGTTCAGGGAGATGAACCTTTTATTCTGCCGGAACAGATAGAGGCCTTGATATCGAGGTTCGAGGAGCCAGACATTCAGATTGCGACTTTGGCCAAACCTTTTGAAAAGAATGAAGAAATATTTGATCCCAATAAGGTGAAGATCGTTTTTTCCCAACAACATACGGCCCTTTATTTTAGTCGCTGCCCTATTCCGTTTTGTCGAGGAGTAGACCAAGGTGAATGGCTGACGCGCACTCCTTATTATAAACACGTGGGAATGTATGCCTATCGTCCGGTAGTATTGGAAAGTATCACCCGAATTCCGCAGGGGATACTGGAGAAAGCCGAATCTTTAGAGCAATTACGTTGGTTGGAGAACGGTTATAAGATAGCCGTGAGCATCACTCATCATGAATCTATCGGAATCGATACGCCGGAAGATTTGAAGAAAATCCTCCAAGATTAAGGGATTTATATGCTATGATTTGATAATTCGGTGATTGGAAATGGATCGTTTCGTCATTCAAGCGCCGAAGTTCTTAATCTACAATCGTCAATTGTCATTTTTTTGTTTAACGGAATGAAGGTAATTCTGATTATTAAGCGTTATCTTTGAACAAAATTTGGTGTTCTAAATTTATTAATAGATGAAAGCAGTTATATTGGCAGGGGGATTAGGAACCCGGTTGAGTGAAGAGACGGGAATCAAACCGAAACCTATGGTTGAGATCGGAGGAATGCCTATTTTGTGGCATATCATGAAGACTTATTCTCAGTACGGAGTGAATGAATTTATTATTTGTTTAGGTTATAAAGGTCATATAATCAAGGAGTTTTTTGCAAATTATTGTATGTATCGTTCCAATCTGATGATCGATCTGCAACGGAATTCTTTGGAGATACTGGATACGGATGTGGAACCGTGGAAGGTAACGTTGATCGATACGGGGTTGAACACGATGACGGGAGGTCGTATCAAACGGATTCAAAAATACATAGGTGACGAGACCTTCATGCTGACTTATGGAGATGGTGTATCAGACGTAAATATCGGGGAACTGCTCCGTTTTCATAAAAACCATAAGAAGTTATGCACGGTAACGACCATTCAGCCGACTGGTCGTTTCGGTGCTATCACGATAGAGAAGGAGAATAGTGTTAAATCTTTTATTGAAAAGCCTAAGGGAGACGGAGCCTGGATTAACGGGGGGTATTTTGTGTGCGAGCCGGGAGTGTTTGATTTTATCGAAGGAGATCATATTACCTGGGAGAGAGAGCCCATGGAGCGAATTGCACAACAACATCAGATGATGGCTTTCAAACATGCCGGTTTTTGGAAACCTATGGATACGTTGAAAGATAAGGAAGATTTGAATAAGATGTGGGAATCGGGAGAGGCTGTTTGGAAAGTTTGGTAACGTAATTGTTGACGTATGGATTGGAAAGAGAACCCTTATAACGGGAAAAAGGTTTTGGTGACGGGCCATACCGGCTTTAAAGGCGCATGGTTGATCAAGATACTCTCAATGTTAGGAGCTCGGGTAAAGGGATATGCTTTGGCTCCGGAAACATCTCCCAACTTATACGACGTTTTAAAGGTAGAGGAGATAGCTACCTCCGTGATCGGGGATTTGATGGATGCTAAGCGTCTGTCCCGGGAAATTACAACGTTTGAACCTGATTTTATCTTTCATCTGGCGGCTCAGCCTATTGTTCGTTTGTCTTATGAATTCCCGGTGGAGACTTTTGCCGTAAACAGTATCGGGACGGCTCATTTGTTGGATGTCTTAAGGAGATGGCAACACAAGTGTACCGTCGTGTTGATTACCACGGATAAAGTGTATTATAATTACGAATGGCCCTATGCCTACCGGGAGAATGACAGGTTGGGAGGGTATGATCCGTATAGCGCGAGTAAGGCTTGTGCCGAGTTGGTAATCGATTCTTATCGGAATTCGTTTTTTAATACCGAAAGTTACGGGGAACATCATAAAGCTTTGGTCGTAGCCCGGGCGGGTAATGTTATCGGCGGAGGAGATTGGGCCAAGGATCGTTTGGTTCCGGATATCATCCGGTCTCTCCAGGAAAAGAAAGAGATTGTTCTGAGAAACCCGGGAGCTGTTCGTCCGTGGCAACATGTCTTGGAACCGTTATATGGCTATTTGTTATTGGGGGCCATGGCATCCGAGAGGTACGGGGAAATGTCCAACGCCTATAATTTCGGGCCTTGGTCTCACGACACGTTGACGGTAGAGGAGATGACAAAGTCGGCCATTGAAATTTGGGGAGAAGGGGAGTATGTCGTACGACAGGATACGCGAGTGTTGCATGAGGCGAATATGTTGAGATTGGATATATCGTTGGCTAATAAAGAATTGAAATGGTATCCCCGGTTGAATGCTTCCGAAGCGTTGAAATGGACCTTGGAATGGTATAAAAACTATAATGAGGATCCCGGAAATATACGGGAGTACACGGAAAAGCAGATAAAAAATTTTTTTGAAAGATCATGAATACGAAAAGAGAACAAATCTTGAAGCTCGTAAGGGAGTATTACATAGAGGAATTTAAGGAGAAAGAGACTGAATTTAAGGAAGGAGACAGGATCGGTTACGGGGGACGTTATTTCGATCAGGATGAATTGGAAAATTTAGTGAATGCTTCTTTGGATTTCTGGTTGACGACCGGACGTTATGCTTCGGAATTCGAGCGGGAATTTGCCAAGTTTTTAGGTGTGAAATTTTGTTCTTTAACCAACTCCGGATCGTCTGCCAATTTGTTGGCTTTTATGACCTTGACCTCTCCGAAATTGAAGGAGAGACAAGTAAAAAGAGGGGATGAGGTGATAACGGTTGCGGCCGGTTTTCCGACAACGGTGACCCCTTTTATCATTTATGGGGCCGTGCCTGTTTTCGTGGATATCATGTTACCCACGTATAATATTGACGTGACCTTGTTGGAGCGGGCTTATTCGCCGAGGACGAAAGCGGTGATGGTAGCTCATACGTTGGGTAATCCCTTTGATTTAAAGGCGGTAAGAGATTTTTGTGATCGCCATCAATTGTGGCTAATCGAGGATAATTGCGATGCATTGGGTTCCAAATACCGACTGGACGGAGAGTGGAAATACACGGGGACCATAGGTGATATAGGTACTTCCAGCTTTTATCCGCCTCATCATATCACGATGGGGGAGGGCGGAGCCGTTTATACCAATAATTTGTTACTGCACCGGATAGTAAATTCGTTCCGGGATTGGGGAAGGGATTGTTGGTGCGATTCGGGAAAAGATAATACCTGCGGAATACGTTTTACCCAGCAATTCGGAGAACTTCCTCTCGGTTATGACCATAAATACGTCTATTCGCATTTCGGATATAACCTGAAGGTCACGGATATGCAGGCTGCAATAGGATGTGCGCAGTTGAGAAAAATTCCGGCTATCGTGGAGGCCAGAAAACAAAACTGGACTTATTTGAGGGAGGGGTTAAGAGGTTTGGAGGATCGGTTGATTTTTGCAGAGCCTACCGGAAATGCTGATCCCAGTTGGTTCGGATTTTTAATCTTTGTAAAAGAAAATGCCGGTTTTACCCGGAATGATCTGGTTCACCATCTTGAGAGACATCATATTCAAACCCGAATGTTGTTTGCCGGGAATTTGATCAAACATCCTTGTTTCGATGAGATGCGTAAAAGCGGAGAAGGTTTCCGTGTGGTCGGAGAGTTGAAAAATACGGATCTGGTGATGACGAACTCTTTGTGGATAGGTGTTTATCCCGGCATGAAGAAACCTATGCTCGACTATATGATAAAAGAAATTAAAGCGTTCTGTCATGAGCATGAATAAAACGATTTTATTAACAGGTTCGAATGGTTTTATCGGTAAGAATATAAAGGAGAGTTTCCTTTCCGAACGGTATCGTCTGTTGACTCCTTCGAGTAAGGAATTGAATCTTGTCAACGAGAAGGAGGTTGACGACTATTTCCATCGTCATTCGGTGGATGTGGTGATACATGCTGCCGGTCAGCCGGGACATCGGAATGCGGCTTCGTGTGAAGGATTGTTTTATAACAATACCCGGATGTTTTTTAATCTGGAACGACACGTGAAGGAGTATGAAAAAATGATTGTATTGGGCTCCGGTGCGATTTATGATATGAGGTACTATCATCCCAAGATGAAGGAAGAGGAGTATGGACAAAATATTCCGGCAGATGAGCACGGTTTTTCCAAGTATGTCTGTGAAAAGTGTATTGAAAAAAGTTCGAATATATACGATTTACGAATCTTCGGAATTTTCGGAAAATATGAAGATTATGCGATTCGTTTTATTTCGAATGCGATTTGTAAGACGTTGTTTGATTTGCCGATTACGATAAAGCAGGACCGGAATTTTGATTATATTTTTGTAGAGGATTTGATGACGGTGTTAGAGTATTTTATCGAAGCCCGGCCTAAATACAAGGCCTATAATATTACCCCGGCCTCTTCGGTTTCTCTATATGAATTGGCTTTGATGGTGAGGCGTATATCCGGAAAAGATTTGCCTGTCATTATCGCTAAAGAGGGGAAGGGGTTAGAGTATAGTGGTTCCAATACCCGGTTGTCGGAAGAGATGCCCGGATTGAAATTCACACCTTTGGAACAAGCCGTTACACGGTTATACCGTTGGTATGTCGATAATAAGGCTCATATAAACAGAGATTTATTGTTAGTGGATAAATAATGAGAGTAAGTGATTATATTTTTAAGCGATTGGTTGAGAAATACCGTGTTGAACATGTATTTATGATTACGGGGGGTGGTGCGATGCACCTGAACGACGCTATCGGACATTGTGCAGGATTACAATATACCTGTAATCATCATGAACAGGCTTGTGCTATTGCGGCTGAAGCTTATGCCCGTTCGACGGGCAGGTTGGCGGTGGTTAATGTGACGACTGGTCCTGGCGGTTTAAATACGTTGACCGGACTTATGGGGCAGTGGACGGATTCCGTACCCGTTTTGTATATTTCCGGTCAGGTAAAACAACAGACGACTATTACCCGTTACCCTCGGCTCAGACTTCGTCAATTGGGAGATCAGGAGGTGGATATTATCGAGGTGGTAAAACCGCTCACCAAGTTTGCCAAACAGATAACCTCGTTGGATGAGGTGAAGAGTGTTTTGGACGAAGCCGTGGACCGGGCTCTCTCTGGTCGTCCCGGTCCGGTGTGGATAGATGTGCCCATGGATATTCAGGGGATGATTATGGATGAAAAGATTCAAAAAGAGTATAGTCCTTCTTCGATAAAAAAAGAGGAGCCGGATCTTACTCTTTTTTTCGAGTGGCTGGAAAAGGCCGAACGTCCCGTATTTGTGGCCGGACACGGAATAAAAATAGCTAAGGCTGCGGATCGTTTTCGGGCTTTGGCGGAGAAATTTCATATACCCGTCCTTACGACGTTTAACGGAATGGATATTCTGGAAGAGGAGAATCCTAATTATATCGGTCGAATAGGAACATTAGGTTCGAGAGCCGGTAATTTTGCCCTTCAAAATGCTGATTTGGTTATCACGATAGGTTCCAGAAACAATATACGTCAGGTAAGTTATAATTGGGAATACTATGTACGCGCAGGTAAGCACGTGGTCGTGGATATCGATCCTGAAGAGCTTCGAAAACCGACGGTTCGGGTGGATATGGGTATATGCGCCGATGCCGGGTGGTTTATTGACCGCCTGCGAGCCTATACTCCCAGGCGGTCCTGGCCGGACTGGTTAGCCTGGTGTCAGGTAAGGAAACAACGTTACCCTACGGTATCGGAAGAGTATAAGTATACAAAGGAGAGAGTTCAACCTTATTATTTCATGAGGGAATTAACCCGTCGCTTATCTGATAAATCGACTGTTGTCGCCGGAAACGGAACCGCGTGCGTGGTGCTTTTTCAGGCTGGAGAAGTGAAGAAAGGGCAGCAATATATATGGAATTCCGGCTGCGCTTCCATGGGATATGATTTGCCTGCCGCCATAGGGGCTGCCGTTGCTCATCCCGAACGGCAGATCATCTGTCTGGCAGGGGACGGCAGTCTGATGATGAACTTACAGGAGATGGCGACGATGGCCTATTATAAATTACCTATTAAGCTGATTGTATTGGATAATCACGGGTATATCTCTATTAAACAGACTCAGGATAATTTTTTTGCGGGACAATATATCGGTTGCAATGAGGATAGTGGAGTCGGTTTTCCTGATTTTGTCAAACTCGGAACGGCTTTCGGCATTAAAACACTTTCCATTTCTTCTCACGAGGAGATGGAGCGGGTGTTACCCGAATTATTGCAGGACAATACGCCGATGGTGTGTGTCGTTGATCTGTTGGATGATTACAAGTTTATGCCGAAAACCTCATCCGTGAGGAAAGAGGACGGCCGGATGGTTTCCAAACCGTTGGAAGACCTGTATCCTTTTCTTTCCCGGGAAGAATTTTTAGAAAATATGATTATAAAACCATTAAATGAATAGTTATGAATGCTCTTGAACATAAGATGGTCGAAACTTTGATCGACTTAAAAGAAAATTATCATGTGATTGGCATTAAGGCAGAGTTTGAGGCTGAAGGGACGCGTATGGAAGAGGCTCTGCGATTGAAAGAAGTGGTAACGAAGGCCGGATTGGACCTGACGATAAAGATTGGAGGAGGAGAGGCCATTAAGGATATGTATGATGCGCGTTCTATCGGAGTAAAGCGTATTGTGGCGCCTATGATCGAGACCCCTTATGCCTTGAAGAAATTTCTTCATGCTACTCGCTTGGTATTCCCCGACGAGGAGTGGAACGATGTGGATTTTTTGGTAAATATCGAAACGATCGATGGGTATAGGAATTTTGATAGGATGTTGGAATTGCCTTGTATCGGGGATTTGAAAGGTATTGTATTGGGACGGGTAGACATGACAGGATCTATGGGGATGACCCGGGAAGATATCAATTCGGAAGAGATTTTTAAAATTGCCGATGATCTGTGTAAAAGGGCTGAAAAAGCTGGATTGGAGTGTGTTATAGGCGGAGGAGTTTCTGCGGCATCCATACCGTTCTTCAATCGTTTACCCCAAGGGACTCTTCATGGATATGAAACCCGTAAGGTTATTTTTGCTTGTCCCGAAGCCTTGGGAAAAGAGTCGGATAAAGGAATATTGAAAGCCGTGGGCTTTGAATTGATGTGGTTGAAAAATAAACGTCATTTCTACCAAAGTATATACGAGGAAGATGCTAATCGCATCGTGATGCTTGAGGCTCGTTATAAAAAATTAATCGAAGAAGCCGGTGGAAATTATTAAAAGAGAAAATGAATTGAAGGTAACAACACTCGCTTTTGATCTGGATGGCACCTTATACAATGGTGATAAGGCTGTTGACGGGGCACCGGAGGTTTTGAAACAGTTGAAGAACAAAGGATATCGGTTATTATATCTTACCAATAATTCTTCCAAAAACGAAATCGAGTTAAAAAATAAATTAGTACGATTGGGATATGAGGCTGAAGAAGAGGAGATTTTCTCCTCTTTGACGGTAACCGTAGATTTTGTATGTAGAGAAGGATATAAGAATGTCTATTGCTTGGGAACGGCCGGGTTGAAACGCGAGATAGGAAAAGCGTGTAACGTGGTCGAGTACTCCGAGAAGGAAAGTTGCAAGGTAGAGGCCATCGTGCTGGGACTCGATACGAGTATCGATTATAGCAGGCTCGCGGAGGCATTGAAAATGATAGACAGGTATCCGGAAGCTAAGCTAATAGCTTGTAATTTGGATAAGAATTATCCTGTCGGCGGAGGCATAAGGTATCCGGGGTGCGGGGCTATTGTACGTGCGATGGAGGTGGCTTGTGAACGGGAGGTGGACGTGGTGATAGGCAAACCTAATACCTATATGTTATCTATGGTGTCCGATAGATTCCGATTAAACCCTCGGGAGATTGCTTTGATAGGAGATTCGTATGAATCTGATATCCGGATGGCTCAAAATTTCGGTTGTTCCTCTTTCTTGCTTTCGACCGATTTAGAGAAGAGTCGTACGAATGTATTGGCGAATATAGAAGAGTTGTTATTGTTTTTTTAGACACGGATAGAGATGGAAAAATTATTATCTCTTTGTATTCCTACTTATAACAGGTGTGAGATCTTGGATGCGGTACTCTCTCGCATTGTGTGCGATAAGGAGTTCGACGAGCGGGTTGAGGTAATCGTTTCGGATAATTGTTCTACGGACGCAACGCCTGAAGTGGTAAAAAAATACTCCTCGTCTTACCCGAATGTTGTGTATCACAGGAACCCGGAGAATATTCGCGATGCCAATTTCGAGTTGGTTTTGTCTTTAGGGACGGGTAGGTACGTGAAGTTATTGAATGACTATTCCATATTGAAAGCAGGTACACTCGGTTATTTGTTGGAGAGGATAGAAAAGCACAAGGAGTCCGGTGAGAATTTGTTCTTTTATACGAGGGTATCAAAACCGGAGTTTAACGAGGCCGTATGTTATTCATTGGACGATTTTGTGGAGAAAGTCTCTTTCTGGTCTACTTGGATTGGGCATTTCGGTACATGGAGAGAATGTTTTGAGGCCCTACCCGATAAGGAACGTTGCCGATCTTTACAGTTGAGCCAAATGGATTGGACGCTGAGAATCGTGAATGAAAAGAGCCCTACCGTAGTCTACCGGGAAGATCTTTATGAAACGCTTCCACCCAGTAAGAAAGGAGGATATAATTTTTTTAAAATATTTGTAGAGAACTATATAGGGATCTATCAGGAGTATCTCCGGAGCGGCGCCCTCTCTTTCAATGTGTTTAAACAGGAGAAGCGCAAACTTTTTAAAGGGCATCTTTATCTTTGGCTTAAACGTATCTATATCAAAGATAGAGAGATGTATTGTTTCGAAACGAAAGGAACTTTTCGCATTATTTTTAAACATTATTGGAGTTGCCCTTATTTATATATTAACTTTGTGAAACTATTTCTATATGGATTAGTATATCCTTTTAAAAGGATGTTTGTGAAAAAGAAGGGATAAAGAATTGTATATGAAAAACATTATTATTAGAATGCCTAATTTTATTGGGGATTCAATAAATACACTTCCTGCGATAGACTTATTAAAACAGGAGTATCCGGATTCGAGGATAACCTTGTTGGGCCTTTCTTTTATAAAAGATATATTTGAACATGATCCTCGAATCGATGATTTTATTTGTTTTGAGAAAGGAAGAAAAAATTACCTTACTTTCGTCAAACGGATTTATCAGGGTAAATACGACTTGGGTATCCTATTTACGAATACATTTATTTCTGTTTTTATATTTAAACTGGCTTTGGTAAAATGCCTTATCGGATACAAAAATGAAGGAAGGGGTTTTTTATTGGATTTTAAGATGCCATTAAATCGTAACGTGCATTATATCAATCGGTATGCTATGCTCGTGAATAAGTATTTCAATAATAAATATATTTACCTTCCGCCTTTGAGATTATTCTATAAACAAGAGAAGACGTTTTATTTCCCGGATAATAAACAGGTAATCGGTTTGTATTTGGGAGGTATAAATAAGAAATATAGAAGATATCCGGAAAGTTTGTCGCTTGAATTGTTGAAATTGTTAAACGGCTATAATCTTGTTTTGATAGGAGACCGTAACGATGCGGGGATTCATGCTTCCTATTTGAAACGGGTGAAATTGGATAGTGTTATCAACCTGACCGGAAAAACTTCCGTGGGGGAATTTGTAACGACGATAGCCAATTTAGATGCGTTGATTACCATCGATTCTTCTGCCATGCATATCGCTGCAGCGGTTCACACGAAATTTGTGGCTCTTTTGGGACTCTCCACGAGTCCGACCTCTACGATCCTTCCCAAGGTCGATTTCGGTATCGCCTTGAAAGTGGAGAACAATATGATCAATGAGGAAGATTATATTCGGAATATAACACCGCAAATGATTGTGGATCATGTCGAGTTATTACTTAATCGGGGAGATTGATATAGTCTTTCCAAAAATTCAACTCTTTGTTCCAGCGGTGGCAACCGAAAGGGAGTTGCTTTTGAGCGAATTGAAAACAGATTTTCGGGAATAGGTCGAATGAGAAATGTATTGCTTCCTGCCAGGTCGGTATGGAGAAGTCGTTGTTTTTCGTTGCTTCCAAAGCCCAAAAGACATCTTCGTTGAATTGGCTGCTTTCGCCGACACGGGAAAGATAGGTGTGAATGCGTGATTGCATCTCTATTGTTTTGCGATAACACGTATCAACCTTGCGTAAAGAGAATCCACCGTTCCCGACTTTGAAAAAACATTGCTGCCTGTGTTTTATTCCCGCAAGGGAATAGACTGCTCCCCGAAGTTTTAGAAAAAAGTTCAAGGGGAACCTCCGGTACTTCAATTTACATAACCAGGGGGCTCCGATATAATCGTAACCCCGTTGACACCATTGGGTGAGCTCATCCCGGAAAACAAAAGCATCCAATTGATAAATCAAAATGTATTTCACGTGAAGAAATCGTTCGTAAAATTCAGCTGAAAGCATTAAACGGTTATAGCCTGCAATATTGGCAAAATAGTGATCGTCGAAACTTTCAATTTCGAAAGTATCGGGATACAAGTCTAACACTTCCGTCACATCTAAGCTGTTCGGTTTGATGATGACTTTAGGATAATGGTTTAATACCTTAACTGCTTGATTTAATGAAATAATATCCGTACGATTCAGATCCGTTTTATAGACAGGTATTATGATTTTTACGAGTTGATTCATCTTCACGATAATTGAAGGTGGGGCAATATGTATCGTATTATAAACTAAAGGGGCCGCCCGGCAAATGACGGACGGCATTATTCATTCGAGCAAAATATTCCCATTGGAACGTAAAGCCTGTCGGGGATAGCCGAGTTAGATAGTCATAATGTCTTTCTCTTTTTTAGCGAAATACTCGTCTACTTTTTTACCGTATTCGTCGGTTAGCTTCTGAGCGACAGCTTCGGCATCTTTGGCCTCATCCTCGGGAAGTCCGTCTTTAACCATTTTCTTTACCTGTTCTATGGCATCGCGCCGTGCATTCCGTATACTGACTTTGGCGGTTTCTGTTTCTCCCTTACTTTGCTTTACCAAATCACGACGACGCTCTTCCGTTAAAGACGGAATATTGATTCGTATGGTTTCTCCGTTGTTATCCGGGTTTAATCCCAAGTTGGCTGCCATGATGGCTCTTTCGATGGGAGCAATCATGCTTTTTTCCCACGGTTGTACGGAGATCGTCCGAGGGTCCGGACTGGAAATGTTGGCAACTTGATTTAACGGGGTAAGACTTCCGTAATAATCTACCATGACATCTTGTAAGATTTTCGGGTTAGCTCTTCCCGCTCTGATTTTACTTAATTCTGTTTCTAAATGATTCAGAGCAGCTTCCATTCTTTCTTTGGCTTCGTCAAGATAAAATTGTACTTCCTCGTTCATATAAATTGTGATTTAATGTTATTTTGCCTATTGATTACAAAGGTATAAAAAACTTTATTTCAATCTATTCTTTTCGAGTTTTCCTTTACGATATATTTTTAGTAGTCGATAAAGAAGGAGACTCTCCGTCCGGAATTTTGTTTTTTGTCGTGTTTATAAATCCTTAATTTGGAAATTAATCGGCACGGTGAAAGAGACGTTCACCGCTTTTCCGTTTACTTTCCCTGGTTTCCATTTTGGCATGGACTGGATAACTCTAACGGCCTCTGCGTCTAATGTTTCTTCTACTCCTCTAACAATTTTTATATCCTTAACACTACCGTCTTTCGCTACTATAAATTGGATAACTACTTTGCCTTCTAATCCTTTTCTCTGGGCTTCGGCCGGGTATTTGGTCTTTTGATTGATCCATTTGACGATATCCCCTTCAGGAAAAACGGGCATATCTTGTACCGTAACGAAAGTATCTGTCGTATCTGCGGTAACGTTACTTAAATTAAGTGTTTGTGTGACATTTTGCTCCTGAGAGTTTGATTCTTCCGTTTGACAGGAAAAAGTAATAAAGAGAAATCCACAGAGTAAAGTGGCTGGTACGTAATTCCATACTTTGTACTTTTGGGTTTGTTGTTTTGTCATCATAA
The DNA here is from genome assembly GCF_027666085.1 of Sanguibacteroides sp. AM78-02pH3A. NCBI lineage: Bacteria > Pseudomonadati > Bacteroidota > Bacteroidia > Bacteroidales > Porphyromonadaceae > Sanguibacteroides > Sanguibacteroides sp. AM78-02pH3A. The sequence goes on from NZ_JAQEHX010000002.1 coordinate 295,933, forward strand.
TTATTCTTTTCTTTAGGTTGGAACATGCAAAGTGATTCGTGAAAGAAAAATGGGTTTTAAATGATTGGCTCAGTATGAGTCGAAGATAACCTTCCGTTTGATATTTTTGGATCACCCGGTGATCGGCGATGAATTCGTGATTTTGGATTATGGCTCTTTTCAGTAGCCATGCAAAAGGATTGAACCAATTGATCAGGCAGAAAAGATGGATGAATAGTAAATCCAAGCTGTGTAGTTGGCGTATGTGTATTTTTTCGTGGGCGAAAGTATTTTGCCGGGTTTCAGCGTCTTCTACGGATTGATTGACAAAGAGTAAATGGAAAAACGAAAAATTCGGATAGGATCGGGGAAGAAAAACGATTCGTATCCCTCGTATTTTTTTAGATGGATTTGTATTTACTAAATGCCTTAATTGCAAAATGGCTAAAGCGAATTTAACGGATACGACGATTACTCCGGAAAAATAGATCCAAATCCAGTAATTGGGAGTCGAAACAGAAGCTTCGACATTTGTATCGGTTAAGAAAATGGCAGCAAACGGATTGTCCATGATTCCCTGACTCTCCATAAAGGAGCGGAAAGGAATTGTTATTTGAATGAACGGAATAAGTTGAGCCATTAGCAGGATGCCGAGTAGGTAAAAACGGTTGGTATTGTAAAAAGTTTGTTTTTGCAACACCAGTTGATAGTATCCCAATAAAACAATCAATATGATTGTCGACTTAACGATATAAGGTAAGAAGGGTATCATGACTCTATTTTTTTCGTTCGGCCTGTTGAGCTTCTTTTACTTTTTGCAGGATGTCTTCCAACTCCTTCAAATCGATATTTTCCGAGCGGGTGAGAAAAGAAACCATTTGCGAATAAGAGTTTTCAAAATAGTTCCCTACAAAATTCCTCAGGAATTTTCGGGTGTATGTCTCTTTGTCCACAAGAGGGAAATATCGGTGACTTTTTCCAAAAGTTTCATGGTCTACGAATCCTTTTTCCTGCAAAATTCGGATAATAGTAGAGACCGTATTATAGGCCGGTTTAGGGTCGGCAAATTTCTCTACGATCTCTTTGACAAAGGCTTTGTCCAGATCCCAAAGGATCTGCATGACTTGTTCTTCTGCTCTTGTTAATTCTCTCATTGTTTTATATTTTGTATGTGCAAACAAATATAGAACTAATATTTTAGTTTTTAAACTAAAAATATAGTTATTTTATCGTATGGATAGTTTTTTAATTATTAATATGATGTGTATTCGTGGTTTATCGTTTCGATATTTTTCGGATTTTATAGTGGATAGCGGTAATAAAGATATTCATAAACGGGCTGATTAAATTGAAGAAGCAATAGGGAAGATAATCGAAAGTAGCGACCCCTAATACGCGTGATTGGGTTGCTCCGCAAGTGTTCCACGGGATTAAGACAGAGGTAACGGTGGCCGAATCTTCCAACGCCCGGCTTAGAACTTCAGGTTTAAGCCTATGTTCTTTATAAATCTTTTGCATCATTTTTCCCGGTACGACAATAGACAGATATTGATCGCAAGCTGAGATATTGAAAAGGATACAAGAACCGATGGTTGTCGCAACGAGCGAAGTGTCGTTCTTAATATAGGCAACCATGGCTTCGCTTATTCTTTTCAGGGATCCTCCGGCTTCCATCACTCCGCTGAAAATCATCGCCATCAGGATCAACCATACCGTACTGAGCATTCCTTCCATTCCTCGGGTAGAGAGTAAACGGTCGATGTCGGGAGAGCCCGTTGATAACTCCATTTTACTGGAAATCACTTGCAGGATAAGTTGATATTTGTTGGTGAACGTCTCTCCTTTTATTAAGTTCTCGAGTAATTCGGTTTGAAAAAGCAAAGCAAATAGAACGCCTAAAGCAATACCAATTAACATTGCCGGGATGGGAGGAATTTTTTTGATGATAATGAACGCTAATAGGAGGGGAACGGACAGTAGCCAGGGAGTAATCCGGAAAGTTTCGGCGATGCCGGTTTTGATGTCGTCTGTACTGGTTAAATTTATTTCATTGGTGTGGGTTAATCCGATGATGGCAAAAATGATCAAAGTAATGATTAAAGTCGGTACTGTCGTGTAAATCATGTAGCGAATGTGGGTAAACAGATCGGTGCCGGCAATTGCCGGGGTCAGATTGGTCGTGTCGGAAAGGGGAGACATTTTATCGCCGAAATAAGCACCGGAAATGATTGCGCCGGCAACAATCCCCGAATTCATATCGAAAGCGTGTCCTATTCCGATGATTGCGACCCCCACGGTGGCAATCGTGGACCAAGAGCTTCCGGTTGCCAGGGAAACAATCCCGGATATGACCACGGAAGCAACAAGAAAATAAGAGGGGGACATCAGGTCTATTCCGTAGTAGATCATCGTGGGAATAACTCCGCTTAACATCCAAGTTCCACTTAAGGCTCCTATCAGGAGGAGGATCAGAATAGCCGGCATGGCTGAATGAATGGTACTGAGAATTTTACCTTGCAGGTGATTCCAGTCCACGTGATTATGCCAAGCGATCAGGCCGCTGAGAGTCGCGGTGATCATAAGTGCGATTTGGTTGGCTCCTCCCAATGGATCTTCAAAATAAAGGACGTTTAAAAACAGTAATCCAATTAAAAAGAGGATGGGGATAACGGCTTGAACGAGTGTGGGAGGTTGCGGATGTGTCATAAGCGTGTTCTTTCGTTTTATTGAGATATACGATTTCTTCAAGAGATAGATTCAATGGTTTGGCTTCTCCAATACACTAATTTTCAATTTCAGTTTTTATTTTCGATGAACAAATGTACTTTTGTCGTTCTAAATGTTGCGTATGAAAAGAACAGATTTTGAGATAATGGCTCCCGTTGGCTCTTATGAATCTTTGGAGGCTGCCTTGCAGGCAGGAGCGAATTCCGTTTATTTCGGCGTGGAGGGATTGAATATGCGTTCCCGTTCTTCGGCCAATTTCACGTTGGAGGATCTAAAGTGTATCGTTGAAAAATGCAGGGAAAAGGGAGTGAAGACTTATTTGACCGTTAATACGATTATCTATAATAATGAATTGGAGAAGATGCACCGGATTATCGATTGCGTGAAAGAGTCCGGTTTGACGGCTATCATTGCTTCGGATATGGCAGCTATTCTTTACGCCCGTTCCATCGGTGTGGAGGTACATATCAGCACGCAGTGCAATATTACTAATTTTGAGGCGGTTAAATTTTATTCTCAATTTGCCGATGTGGTTGTATTGGCCCGGGAATTGGATTTGGATCAGGTCATGACGATTCATCGCCAGATTGTGGCACAGGATTTAAGAGGTCCCAAAGGAGAGCTCATGCAAATCGAAATGTTTGCGCATGGGGCATTGTGTATGGCCGTTTCCGGCAAGTGTTATTTGAGTTTGCATGAGATGAATGCTTCTGCCAACCGGGGAGCCTGCTATCAGATATGCCGCCGTTCGTATACGGTGAAAGATACGGATAGCGAGGTGGAATTGGAAATAGACGGAAAGTACATCATGTCGCCTAAAGATTTGTGTACGATAGGTTTTATTAATAAACTGATAGATGCCGGAGTACGGGTATTTAAAATTGAGGGACGGGCACGCTCCGCCGAATACGTGAAAACGGTTTGCGAGTGTTACAACGAAGCAATAGATGCTTATGCGGACGGTAGTTATTCCGCCGAAAAGATCGAACATTGGAAAGAACGGCTTTCAACCGTGTTTAACCGGGGATTCTGGAATGGATATTATTTGGGGCAACGTTTGGGTGAGTGGAGTGAGGTATACGGTTCGAAAGCCACGAAAAAAAAGGTGTGTATCGGGAAAGTGACCAATTATTTTACGAAGCTGCACGTGGGTGAATTTAAGTTAGAGTCTTATGATCTGAGAGTCGGGGATGAAATTTTGATTATGGGACCGACAACAGGAGTCGTGCAAATGCATGTCACGGAAATTCGGGTTGATTTACAACCGGTTCGACAAGTCGATAAAGGTTCTCTTTTTTCTATGCCTGTCGAACCGTTTTTGCGCAGAGGTGATAAGTTATATAAACTGATAGAAGCTGATTAATGGGCCATGGTAGATGAATAGGGTAGTGTACGAGTCTGAAAGATTTTGATTTGCGATTGAATTTTTGCTCTCGCCCTCTTTGAATCGTCAATCTACAATTCGAAATCTCAATGACGAAATCCGTCTAATTGTAAATTTTAAATTGTAGATTGTAAATTGATACTTGCTTCAATTCCAATTTTGCTGTCTTTCAATCGTAAATCGCAAATTCTTTTAATCACACTTAATCCTCTGATTTCGTTGTTTTTTAATTTACAATCGTCGATCTAAAATCTACAATTAAAATAGCATTGTACCCGTCCCCGTGGGTTATTATATGTTTTTATGCCGGAAAGGATTGAGACGGGGAGGTTTTATATCGAACAGGTTATAACTTACCACTAAAGCTCCTCGTATCTGGAGCATTTTGTAATCGAAATATTGATTGCTCGGTTTGAAAATATCCTTGAATCCCCAGGATACACGTAATCCGATCTCTACTCTGGAAAATAATTTGCGCTCGTATCCTGCAATCAGTCCCGCATCCCAAGTATCCAGAATGTCGCTAAAGTTAATTTTTAGCGGTTCGTCGTCGATGGCTCCCGTGTAGACTCCGTTGTCGTCCATCATAAAACCTTTGTTTACCGTTACATTGAACTTACCTTTAATGACCCAGGCAAAATAACCTCCTGCAAGGATGCGGTCTTTTTGATTCCGGAACGTGTATTTGAAGTAGAGAGGTACTTCCATCATGGTAAAGTCCATATTCATTTCAGCCGATCCCGTGAAACGGGCGATAACATCGTTTTTGGCATCGTTGAAACGTTGGTTTTCTATTCTTGCGTCCGCATCGATGGCAACTTTTTTGTAGGTTATTTCAGCTCCGACGGTCCAGTAACGATCTACGGGGAAGGTGAATTTCGCACCTAAAGAGGGAGAAAGTTTCGGATAAGGATTGAATGGTTCGGGAACATTACTGAAAGGAAAAGGGATGGCTCCCCCGATATCGGTTCCCAATTGGACTCCTAAGGCAAACCTGTATTCGACATTTTTACGATCGATACTATCCTGTTTAGCGGATGGGAGCGTTTGTTCCGTTTTTCGCGCGAAAAGGGTAACGGAGCAAAAAATGAATAAAACGGGTAAAAATATATATTTCATCATGGTAGATTAGTATTTGAATGTAAGGTTATCAACAGTTAATGTACTTCCTTTGGCACCGATAAAAAGGTCTCCTTTGTTGCTGGAAGTCATGACAATACTGATGTGAGTGGGTTCCAGATCGGAAGTATATTTGATAGGAATGACTATATTCTTCCAGTCGCGTAGGGAGAGATCCGATCCTTTAAGAACGTAATCTCCTTCTCCAATGACGGTCAGATCCGGTATGTCTCTATCGTGATACTCCAATTCACCTTCCCCGTTCCAGTGTAATAATTTAACCCATATACGTCCCTCGTCTACTCCTTTTGCTTCTGTCAAAACATATTTTCCGTCTTTATTTTTAACGGATTGCTGTAACGTGTTTCCCGGTTTATATTTTACATCTATGGAGAGAGAAGCCGGTCTATTGATAAAAGGAATACCGAAGTAGGTCATGGCTCTCGGATCGTCTAATTTGGATATATTCATCTTGAAGTAACCGGTGAACAGGGTTCCGGCTGTAACGAGGTCTCCGATAAAACCTATACTTTGGATGTCCGTGGATATCTGGGCGGCTTTGCCCCCGTTATTCGATACGGGCAAAGTCCCTTGTACGAACATGTTATTAGCGGTCGCCCAGCCGAATCCTTTACCCGGAATGGGATTAATATTTACGTCTATCGTTCCCTCGTTGATCCATAATTCGAAGTCCGAATTTTCAATGGGAGGTACGATCTGGATGTTCCATACCCTTTCGTCTCCGTTGTCGGCTACCAGGGTCAGGTGTTTAGTTTCTCCCGGTTGGGTGAAATGGAAAGAAGTAATATCGGAACCCTCCTTCCACTCTCCGATGCGGGTGATTTGTGCTTCGATATCGATAGGCCATTTTTCAATGGCGTCCTTAAAGACGATTCTAACGTAATTGTCACGGATTCTTGTACTTACCTTATCTTCCGGGAAATTGGTAATTTTAAAGTCGGAAATTTCAGCGTTCGGTTGATCTATGAGTATGATCTGGGCTAAATGAGGAACACCGCTTTCGGAAATCAGGTAAAAAGTTTGCGGTGTATACACATCGTTGAATGTAAATTCTTTCAGATTTAACGGCTGGGCGTTCGTGCTCATTGTTCCGTCAGTTGTTGATGAAAATTTTATTTCAGTAGATAAAGTTAACGGGAATAATTTTCTTCCGTAGTTCAAAGGTATGGAAACAATATTGTTCTCGATGGTTATATTGTTCTGATCGATGTTGATGCCTTGAGGAGTTATTCCGGTAACGGCAAGTGAAGTAATATTGGCCTCGTCACTAAGTTTATCTACTTTAGTACAGGCATTTAATATCAGTATGCCTGTTAAAAAAAGAAGGATAAAGTAATTTCTCATAGTTTATTTTTCTGGTTAAACCATACTTTACGTATTTGAAAATGTAAAGTAAATTATTTATAGATGTATTAACATTATGGGACATTTTCGAGCAAAAAACGTACCAGAATTTTCTTATTTGTATTTTGTCTCTTTAATTCATAGTGGTTTTAGGAGATATTAGAATCTTTTTTATACCTACGATGATATACCCGAGCAGTAACAGTAATAATATGCCGGAACATATAGCTGAAATTTTGGCTCCCGTATAATAAGATTCCGGTTTATATTCGAATACGATAGTATGTTCTCCTGCCGGAATAATCATTCCTCTTAGGATGTAATTGGCTCTGAAAAGGTCGGTTTCCTCTCCGTCGATATACGCTTTCCACCCTTTAGGGTAGTAGACCTCACTGAATAAGGCCAGTTGTTCATTGTTGGCTTTACTCTTGTACTCCAGTCGGTTGGGTGCATATTCGGTTAACACGATCTCTCCGTTTTCGTCGTAGTTGAAACCTTTGTCTTGAATAATCGGTTTGAATTCTTCGTTGATAACGGCTATTTCAGCCGGATCTATCGCCTGTAAGGTGACCAACTCCTCTTTCGGCGTGTTCACTAATTTATAATCTTGTACAAACCAAGCATTCCCAAGGGCGGATCTGTTTTCAATAGAGGCATTGGTATTCAATATAATGTATTTCGTGTTAAGCATATTCAACACTTTTTGCCTCTTCAAGCTCTCCTCCATTCCCGTGAGGGTCTGAGTTGCGTTTGCGTCTTTTTGGAAAGATTGAATCTCGGGAATAATAAAGTAATCGATGATATCCTGATAGCGCTGTAATTTTGCCGCACTATAACCGCCGATGGTTTTGTGGAAATAGCTGGAATGGGAATCGTTGAACACGTTTACGGCTAAATCCAGTACCCGGTAATTCGGGTCATTGTCTTTTAAGATTTCCAGATCGACCGGGCGAGCCCGGAATTGATTATTAAATTCTTTTTGAGTAACGAAATGACTGTTGTTCAGGTAACGTTTGTCGATGGTCCACATGTCCGTCAATATCAGAAGACTGAGGATAATGGCCATTTGAGAGAATTTTAATTTTTGGATCACTCCCGCCCAGATAACGGTTCCTGCTAAAAGAATAAAGATTAAAGAGCGGAATGCGTCGGCCCGTAACATGGATATTCTGTCCTGAATCACCAATGCCCGTAACCAGTCATAGTACTGTTGATCTACGGGAGCGGTAAAATTACCGGCCAGACCGGGAATCAGGGCGAAGACGGCACAAATACCTCCGGTAATACCAATAGCAATTTTTAATCCTTTGACTAAGGTTTTTTTGTCGAATTTTTGATTGAATATTTGGTTTAAGGTATAAATGCCCAACAAGGGAATCGTTAGTTGCAGAATGATCAGGATCATGGAAGGTACCCTGAATTTATTGTATAGAGGTACATAATCGTAAAAGATATTGGAGAAGAACATGAAATGTCGTCCCCAACCCAAGAATAGAGCTAATAAAGAGACTCCTACGATCCACCATTTCATCGGCCCCTTGATCAGAACGATCCCCAATACGAAAAGAAAGACGGCAATGGCCCCCATATACATCGGACCGGCCGTAAAGGGTTGTTGTCCCCAATAGGTTCCTAACTGTCGGATCACTTGATCGACTTCTTTTACTCCTTGTTGTTTCAAATATTTGTAAGTTTCCGAGCCGGTGCCCAATCCTCCTTGAGAGCTGCCTCCTTTGAAATTGGGTATCAATAAATTCAATGTTTCGTCTATCCCGTAGCTCCAAGCGGTGGCGTACTCTTTGTCCAAGCCTTTCGTTTTGGCGGATGGATCGTCGGAGGTTAATTCGGAACCTCCCCGCATGGTATATTTCCCGTATTCCCAGGTGGGCCATAGATGATTGACATTGGTTCCGGCTGCCAATCCGGCCGCAACCACTAATAGAAGTGCCGTTTTAAGGAAAGCGGGTAATGTTTTGTTTTTAATGGCTGTATAGAGTTGTCCTATACCATAGGCAATAATGATAAATGCCAGGTAGAAGGTAATCTGAGGATGATTTGCCGTGATCTCGAACGAAAGGGCCAAACCGAATAACAGAGCGCCTAACAACCGTTTTTTTCGGAAGGCGTAGACGACTCCTGCCAGGACAAGCGGCATAAAAGCGATAGCCATCATTTTAGCATTGTGTCCCACTAACAGGATCTGGAAGTTGTAGGAACAAAAGCCGAAAGCTAAAGCGCCTGCAATCGCTAACCAGGTATTTACGCCAAACGCTAACATCAGCAAATAAAAGCTGAAGAGTGCGATAATAAGGTAGCTTGCCGGACGAGAGCCGATAAATAATTGTTTATATATATATTCCAAGTAATTCCCTTTATATTTCGTGAGGATCATAGTGGTGGGCATACCGCTGAACATGGAGTTCGTCCATAGTGTCTCCTCTCCGGTCTTCTTTTGAAATTCAAGAATCTCGTTGGCGGCTCCTCTCCAGGAAGAGATATCCGACTGGTGCACGATTTTGCCTTCGAAAAGGGCGGGGAAATAAGCATATGAAATGATAATAAAAAGAATTAGTGCAATGAAATGCGGATATAACGGTTTGAAGTTGATTTTTTTCATGGATAAATTCTTTAACTTATGATCAAACAGGGACAAAAATAAAAAATATAATCGTCAAACCCCCATTATCGATAAATAATTCCTATTTTTGTTTACTATTTGCGCGATAAATCTATAAGTACAAAGGTTCATGGGGATTATTATCCGGCAAAGCATAAAAGGCACTGTTGTGAATTACGTGGGGGCTTTTATCGGTTTCCTTTCCACGATGTTTATCGTGACTCGTTTTTTAACTTCAGAGGAGATCGGTTTAACTCGGGTATTATTTGAAGCTGCCACGTTATTAGGAACCTTTGTTCAGTTGGGGACGACCTCTTCCGCTATTCGTTTTTTCCCTTTTTTTAAAAGTAAAGACGGCCGTAATAACGGTTTCTTTTTTTATCTTGTCGCTTTGCCTTTAGTCGGGTGCTGTCTTTTTATTCCTGTGGCCTGGTTGCTGAAGCAGCCTGTATGTGCTTATTTCGAGCAGAACTCGGCTCTTTTCGTGGATTACTATAATTGGTTGTTTCCTTTGATGTTTTTTATCGTTTACCTCGGAGTATTCGAAACGTATTCCAATTTGCTGATGAGAATCGCTGTCCCAAAATTGATACGGGAAGTAGTGATCCGGTTGTTGTTGATCGGGGTTTACATTTTGTATGCCGTTCACGTGACGGGAATGACCGGTTTGGTTGCTACTTACATTGCCGTGTATGGTATTGCGATGTTTTTAAATCTATGGTATGCTTCCCGGATTGGTTCCGTCTCTTTAAAACATGATTTCTCTTTTATAAACAAAGATCTTCGTAAAGATATTTTGAAGTATACCGCTTTTTTAATGGTGGGGGTTATCGGGGGAAGTATCACGAGTAAATTGGATCTTTTTATGGTAAGTGCGGAGATGGGATTGAATTACGGTGGAATCTATACCATCGCCTTTTATATGGTTGCCATCATCGATATCCCTTCCCGTTCGATCACGGCCATTTCTTCCCCGGTAGCGGCGGAAGCCTTGAGAGCCGGCGATTTCGAGAAGGCAAATGCCTTGTATAAAAAAGTATCTTTGCATCAATTGTTGATCGGAGGATTTCTGTTCCTGCTTTTATGGATAAACATAGACAATATATTCGATATTATTCCTAACGGAGCGGATTATCGGGCTGGTAAATGGGTTGTTTTTTTCATCGGTCTTTCTCGTTTGATCGTGATGTTTTTAGGTTTTGGATATACATTGATTAGTTTTTCCAGATACTATTATTGGGGTCTTTATTTTACCTTTTTTATTACGGCTATTACCATTCTTACGAACAGTTGGTTGATTCCCATATTGGGCATGACCGGGGCTGCCGTGGCGACGTTGCTGACCTGTATCCTTTCCCATACCGTTCAACAATGGCTTGTATTTGCAAAAGTGAAAGGAAATCCCTATACATGGAATACACTTAAGTTGTTAGGTATCTTCTTGTTGTTATACGGTTTGAATGCCATTTTACCGGATATGGACGACCCTTGGTTGGATGGGATTTTCCGGAGTTCCATTATGTGTATCGCGGGAAGTGTACTCACTTATTTCCTGCATCTTTCGGTCGAGGTAAATCAATTGGCGGATGATCTGATTTTTAAGTGGCTAAAATGGAGAAGATGATGAAAGAATTAACTGTATTTACCCCGACCTATAATCGGGCTTATACATTGGGACGCCTTTACGAAAGTTTATGCCGGCAGAGTAATAAAAATTTCGAATGGTTGGTCGTGGATGACGGCTCGAAGGATGGAACGGAAGAGCTTATAAAAAGCTGGCAATCGGAAGAAAAAATTTCCATAAGATATATTTATCAGGAAAACGGCGGAAAGATGAGGGCTCATAACCGGGGAGTAAAAAGTACGGAGACCGAATTGTTCGTATGTGTGGATTCGGATGATTACTTGGTAGACGACGGGATAGAGAAAATTTTATCTTTTTGGAAAGAGAAGGGGGGAGATGCGACGATTGCCGGACTCGTGGGATACCGGGGGAAAAATACCGAAGAGACTTTGTCGGACGGCAAGTTTCCTTATGAACGTAATTCGACCTTGAAAGAGTTGTATAAAAACGGTTTCCGGGGAGATTCGACCTTGGTATACAGAACGGAGGTGCTTCGTTCGTTTTTATTTCCCGAAATTGAAGGGGAGAAGTTTATTACCGAGGCCTATGTGTATAATCAGATAGATCGGCAATTTCAACTGTTGGTTTTGCCTCGGATTATCATCGTGTGCAATTATTTGGAAGATGGATATACGCGTAATCAAGCGAAATTAAGAAAAGATAACCCGATAGGATATGCTTTATACTGCGATCAAAAAGCGATGTATGCCGAATCCTTTAAAGAGAGGTGGAAGAATACGATTAATTATGTCAGCTATGCCTTGGCCGGTAAAAAGAGGCGTCTTCTGGAAGATTCATCGGATAAGGTAAGGACCTTCTGCTGTTATCCATTGGGATATCTTTTATTTTTAAAACGGAGATATAAAAATAAGAAAGTATGAAAGTGGCTTATTTCCTTGGGGCATTAAATCGGGGAGGCATGGAGACTCTTTTATTGGATATTTTATCCCGAGCAGACCTGACTTCTTATCAAATCATATGTATTTATCGGGAAGAGGGAGTTATTTCGGATCTATATAAAGCCACGGGGGTTCCCATGTTTAAGATGACACCCCGGAAAGGAATGGACTTATCTTACGTTTTTCGTTTGAGGAAATTGCTCTGCAGGGAAAAAGTAAATATCGTTCATGCCCAGCATTCGTTAGAGGCTTGTTACGCCTGGTTGGCAACGAGGGGGTGCGGGATAAAGATCGTTCAAACGTTTCATGGTTATGATTATCATCAGACGGCAAAGGGGCGTTTTTTTATGAAATGGATGATCCGGCATGCGGATTTGAATATTTTCGTGAGTGAGGTACAAAAGTCCTATTACGAGAAAAAGTATCGTTTCCCCCGGAACCAGAGCCGGGTCGTTTACAACGGGATCGATTTCGCCAAATTCGAACAACGGGAGAAAGGAGAGTCTTTTGAATCGCCCGGATTGCTGATGGGGAGCGTCGGTAATTTTGTTCCCGGAAGAGATCAGATAACCATTTGCCGATTTCTGGTTTTATTGAAAAAAGCGGGTATCCCATTTCGATTTTTATTTGTCGGCAGGAAAGATTCCCGTTACCCTCGCTTGTATGACGAATGTGTTCGTTTCTGTGAGACTGCGGGTTTACAGGATGAGGTATGTTTTTTGGGAACAAGATCGGATGTACCCTCTCTTTTGACCCAATGGGATGCTTTTATCTATTCTACGGAACATGATTCTTTCGGTATTGCGGTTATAGAAGCGATCGCTGCCGGTATTCCTGTTTTTGTGAACGATTGGGAGGTGATGCGGGAGGTGACGGAAGAGGGCCGGTTGGCCGTGATGTATAAAACAAAAGAGGTGGAACAATTGCTATCCTCTTTTTTAGATTTTTATGCTCATCCCGAAAAATATAGAGAGAAAGCGCGGAAAGCGGCCTTCTATATTAAAGAAAAATACGGGATAGAAAAGCATATGGAGGCCTTGAACAGGCTGTATACTCATTTATCAGGCGTTGGCAATAAAACGTGTTGAATGAAATCGGGATAGTTCTTCTCCGCGGAGAATTTTTCCAACCATAATTTACGGGGATGGAGAGTCTCTTTGACTTTGTATAGTTCCCGGATTCGGGCAGCGATCAATTCGGGAGAAGAATCGGGAGCGATCAGAATACCGGTTTCCGGTGTGACGATTTCACTTGTCCCTCCTACATTTGTCGCGATAATCGGAATGTCGAAAGAGATCGCTTCCATAATCGCCACGGGTAATCCCTCGCTGGAACTGACATTGATAAAGATGTCGATCGGTTGTGATTGATAGTATTCGATGACTTGTTTGTTACTCCGCCTGCCGGTAAAGTTTACCTTTATGTTATCGGGAAGAAGCAGACTTTTCTCTTTTAATTCCTCCCATAGGTTACCGTCTCCGATGTGGGTCCATTCGATTTTTTGATCGCGGATGGTTTGTAAGGTTTCTAAAATTAAAGCTACCCGTTTGACGGGAATCACGTTGGAGCAGCTCAGGAGACGGATGATACCATCTGGAGGGAAGTTTTTTTTAACCCCATGGTCCAGTGTACCCAGGTAACTGCAACAGGCATTGAAACGGTAACTTCCGTATCGTTCCGAGGCGTACTCCAAACCTTGTTTGGAGATATAGACGGCTTGCGTCAGGTGAGTGTAAACTTCTTTGCGGAATGGAATATATCGATTGGCTCTTCTTTCCAGGTATAGGTCGGCCCCGTGGAAACGGACGATTTTTTTGCGCTTGTTTTTAATGAAGGGGAGTACGTAGGCCGTACCGATACCCCAATAAAAATAAACGGTATCATTCTTAAATTCGTCGTTGACTTTTTTAAAATCTTTATTAGAGAGGATGGCCCGACAGAAGGTAGATACCGAAATGTATTTTATAATTTTGCTTAGGCCGGTATAAGCTTTATCCGAAAAGAATCGGCGGATGAAATAAAAAAAGGGGGCACGGCAAAAGATTCCCGACAAAATCGTATCCCGGTCGTTTCTAAGCATGGGTTTTAGTACCTTGCAGTTGGCCGGAACCTTTCGGGTGATCTCCCCTTCGCCTATCCAGGGAAGAATCGTGATCTCATCGAAAGCTTTTGACAGGTAACCGATTTCGTTTTCGATAAAAGGTTCTTTGTAACTGTAAGGAAAACTCTGGGTGAAAAATAACAGTCGTTTCATGGGTTATTTGTTTTTACCGTAGTAATTTTTGGAGAAACCTTTTACTTCTTTTCCTTTCAGGGTATTCCATGCTCCCCAAAGCAATCCTGCCCCGTAGGCGAATACTTGAATATTCAGTGTCAGTATAGAGAGTAAAGCCGTTTGGCCGCTTTTGTATTTACAATAGGATTGCACGAAAGCAAACAAGCAGATACCGATGAATCCGCACCCGATGACGATCCAAATCAGAGGGGCATGGGCGGGTAATAGAAAAGAAAGTATCCCGACAAGGATTAATCCCAAAAGTAATAATGCCGGTAGTAGATGTACCGCTTTTAATGTATGCGGATGTCTTCGGGTCAGGTTAATCCGGGCGACACCCCAGTTGAAGATCTGTCGGAAGAATTTAGGGATACTGGTACGCCGTTTGTGATACACGTAAGCTCCGGGAATCAATCCCACCTTAAAGCCTGCGTTGTATATTCTCATGGAGTAATCCATGTCCTGTCCGTGACGTAAACCTCCCATGCCTCCGATCGTTTCATAAATTTTCCGGGATATGCCCATGTTAAAACTGCGGGGGTAGAATCTTCCGATATGTCTTTTGCTGCCGCGGGTTCCTCCCGTACCGATGAAGGAGGTCATCGAATAATTGATGGCTTTCAGCAAAGGGGAAAATGAGGGATGGCAGGTGTCCGGACCGCCGAAAGCATCGTAAGAGCGTATTTGTTGTGTTTTTTCGATTTCCGTTAGCCAGTGCGGGGGAAACATGCAGTCCGAGTCTACGAAAATGAAATAATCCCCTTTGGCTTGACTCATGCCGAAATTGCGGGCTGCTCCAGGGCCTTGATTTTGTTGGAAAACAGCTCGTATCTGCAGGCCGCTGGGAGAAGAATAGTGTCGGATGAAATCTTTAAAACCGTCTTTTGAACCGTCGTCCACGAACAGAAGTTCGAAAAGGGAGCGATCTCCTTCTAAGGCCTCGGCACTGACAAGCAGTTCTTTGACCTCCTCCAACCGGTTGTAAACGGCTATGATGATGGAATATGTCGTACTGGTGTTTTTTTCTCCCATGCTTATCCTGATATCGTTTTTTATTCTATTTATAATAAGATTCAATACGGTCGTCCGTTCTGTGGTGAATGAATTGATCTTCCCATATGGCTAATCCGACTAAAATCCAGATGTAATTGTAGTGCCACCGGAGTTTCGGATGGGCCGGATAGTCCAATATGCGTTTGATGTAATCGTAATTGAATATGCCTTGTCGATCGATGTATTTTTGGGTCAATATCTTTTCCGCGGTCTCCTTTAAATCTTTTTTGAACTGGAGGTACGGGTTAACGGTAAATCCCCATTTTTTCTTCGTGATGATTTTGGGCGGCAGATAGGGTTCTAACGCTTTTCGGAAAAGATATTTTGTCTGGTTATTCTTTATTTTTAATTCCACCGGCAATTGGAAAGCGAATTCAACTAACTCTTTGTCGAGTAAAGGAACTCGTTCTTCTACCGAGTGGGCCATGGACATCCGGTCGTCGGTCAATAGATAGTCATTGACCATTTTGGTTTGAAATTCGGCATAAAGAACCTGATCCAGGGCTTTTTCGTGCCGGACACGGTGAAATAGGCTGTCGAACTCCCTGTGAACCCGAATACTCTCCATGCGTCGTTGCTTCAGAAACGATTCGTTATATATGTTTTTATAAAATGGAGTATCGTAATCCCAAACATTTCGAATAATCAGGTAGAAACGTTCTATGTTTCCGATGGCAAGCAACATTTGCACTCCTCGCCGGTATTCGTCGTAACGCAGAGCATGAGAATTATTTTGGAGCTTAAAGATAAAGTCAGATTTCCAGCGTAACAGACGTTGCATCCAGTACGGGGTATAATGATGCCAGCGATTGAACGGATAGATGAATTTATGAATATCGTATCCGGCAAAGAGTTCGTCGCCTCCCAGTCCTCCTAAAATTACTTTTACTTTCGGATGTACGAAAGCGGACATATTGTAACCTTGTAACAAATTGATCTTGGGCTCTTCGGCATGCCAGATGACTTTGGGCATCTGTTGCATGGGGTTCATCGAGAGGCTCAGGGTATGGTGTTTCGTGTGGAAGTAATCCGCTATCTGTTGAGCATCCGGAAATTCATCTGTGGGTTCGTTGAAGCCGAGGGTAAACGTGTTTATCTCCGCAACTCCCAATTCATGCATTTTTTGTACGATTGCGGAAGAATCCAATCCTCCGGACAAGTAGACTCCCACCGGGACGTCGCTGATCAGCTGTCGCTTTACGGCGGCTTTGATCAAAACATTGATTCTCTCTTTGGCCTCTTTTTCCGTGATGGAGCGGTCTGTGCCCACGGGCATCTCCCAATATCGCCTGACCGTAAAAAGTCCGTTTTCGAATAAGGCGAAATGGGCAGCCGGAAGCCGTTTTATCCCTTTGAACAATGTTTCGTTTCCTTGGGTATATCTTAGATTCAAATGAATATGCAGTGCCTTTAGATTGAGTTCCCGTTCGTATTTCGGGTGGAGGATGATGGATTTTTGTTCCGATCCGAATAATAGGATTCCGTCCTTCAGGTAATAATGAAGGGGCTTTACTCCGAAATGATCCCTGGCGAGAAGGAGCCGGTCGCGGTTCTTGTCTAATAACGCGAAAGCGAATATTCCGTTTAACCGGTTAAAAAAATTTGTCCCGTACTCTTCGTAAAGGTGTACCAGCACCTCGGTATCTGTATGGGTACGAAATCGGTGTCCTTTGGTTTGCAGTTCCTCCTTTAGCTCTTCGAAATTATATATCTCTCCGTTGAAGATAATGCAAACGGACTGATCTTCGTTAAACACGGGTTGATCTCCCGTGCATAAATCGATGATGGAGAGACGGCGATGACCTAAGGTGAAATTTCGATGGGTATAGATGGATTTGGCATCCGGACCTCTATGGGCGATTGCGTCCAACATCTTCGACATCAACGGCCGATTGTCTTTTTCTTTTTCAAATATCCCGGCTATCCCGCACATAATTACCCTTATTCCGATAAAACGATGTTATGATCTTCGTTTACAAAGTTACTATTTTTCGGGAGCTTGTACAAATTGTTCATCCCTTTTGCGGTAAATATTGGCGGATACTAAAATTAGAGTCGGTTTAATTTTTTCAGGGCTCTGAATTTAAACCGGTACATCTTCAAAATAGGAAAGAGAGCGTCGTATTTTTCGAATTTTTTCCGGTATTCCAACAGCTCTTCTCGTTTCGTGATCCGGTAGAGCACTTCTATTTGCAAAAGGACTAAGCGAAGATAACTGATGGTGCAGGGGTCGTCTTTCGGATAACCGGGTACTTCGCAACGATTGAAACGCAACCAAAATCCCATGTCAAACGAGGGAAGTTGACGAATTAATCCCTCTACTCCCTCGTTAAAAAGGCGAAGAGCTAAACGGTTGTATTCCGCCAATCGCCCGTCGCCCGTCGCCCGGACGAAGTCGTATAAACCGAACAATGAAAAGCCGTGCCCGTCCAGTACCCGGGTAGGACGGGCCGCCACGTACTCTTCATAAAATGTCTCTTGTATATTCCGGTCTACCGCCACGCCTCCCTCTGAAATATCTTTCGTGAAAGGTATCAATGCTTTGGAGGCGGTTGCGAGGTATTTTTCTTCTCCGGTGATTTGCCATGCTCTCAGGAGGATGGAGATGCCCCGGCTTTGGGCAAAAGCCGATTTCCAGGGTTTGAATACTTGAAATTCCGGTTTGGGAACCTCGGTCAGCCAATAGGTACCGAGGTCGTTGTCCGTTACGGCGTGAGTTTGAAACCAATCGGCAATATTCAGGAACAGTTGTTTCTTCACTTCTTGCCGGGTCGAAAGCCACGAGTGGAAGACGGCTAATCCGTATTGTCCGATGGTAATCGGGTAATAATGCAGTTGTCGTTTTTCGACATCGATATAACTGGTATTGATGGGTACTCCTTTTTCATCGAACGAGTGAATGAGCCGATTCAGTCTGGAGAGATTCTCTTCGAATTTGAAATAGTAACCGGACAACAAAGGGGTAGTATTCTCTTGGTTTATCTTCAGGTGTTTGTTACCGTTCAGGTCCCGAAGGAATTTGCGAAACATGAATGTAATTTTCTTTAGTTGCATATTAATCAATGAATTGGCTTAGTCGGGCGGTTAATGTTTGTCTTGAATATCGAGAGATTTTTTCCGAGTCTCCTTGGAATTCCGGTTGTGTGTATGCCGTCGATATGAATTTTTTGATACCTTCTTTATCATGGAAAGAGAGGGTTATTCCGGAACGACAATCCCGGATGATCTTGCCCGCCATACTCTCCCGATCTTCTATACAGAGAATCGGCGTTCGGGCCGCCAGGTATTCAAACAGTTTTCCCGGCATATGTCCCTCGTTTTGATTCGTATGATGGAAGATTAATAATAGAAGTTGTGATTCGATCAACTCTCTTACGGCTCTTTCGTGGGGTATAAATCCGGTAAATACGGCTTTTATATTCTTTTTTGAAGTAATGTATGCCTTGTGTTCTTCACTTACTTTACCTACGAATTGTAAAACGATTTTTTTTTCCGGATAGAGTTCCGCAACGGCATCGATAAAGGGTTGAACTGGATAAGAGGAGGCCAATGTTCCGGCGTAAGTAATCGTGAACTCCTCTTTTTTATTGGCTCCCTCTGTTTTAAAATCTTCTTCGTCAAAGCCGTTGGTTAATACGTGTATCTTATCGGGAATGATTTTAGAGCTTTTACAGACGAGTTTCTCTTTGATGAAATTGGCGGTTAATACAATATCGCTTTTTTCTAATACCTCCCTTTCGTAAGCCTTGTCAATGGCTTGTGCTATACGGGTGGGGTATAGGTCATGATAGTAGTAGATATCTGTCCATGGATCCCTGAAGTCGGCTATCCATTTTATGTTTTTGTTTTTCTTTAATTTCAGGCCGATCAGGTGGGTGGACATCGGGGGACCGGTTGTGATGACCGTTTGGATGTTGTATTTTTCGATCAGCTCTACGGCTTTAGCATAAGCATATTTATTCCACCCCTTTCGGGCGTCGGGTAAAAAAAAATTTCCTCTGATAAAGCGGGCTACTTTTTGTCTAAAACGCGGTTTCCCCTCGTTGACAAAACCGCTGTAAGGAGCTGTTTTAGCGCGTGTGATTTTTTTGTATAATGAATATAATCCTTTTGCCGTTGTCTTGTATACCAATATGTTAGGATCAACATCTTTCTGTAAAGTAGGGTCTTGTATGGGGTATTCTGCTTTGTGCGGATCAACAGTTAAGATGACGGGTATGACTTCCGAAGTCGGCAGATATTTTGCAAATTTCAGCCAGCGTTGAACGCCGGGCCCTCCCGCGGGAGGCCAATAGTAAGTAATTACCAATACTTTTTTTATTTTTGTATGCTGTTGCGTCATGATGATCTGCATTAACTTTTTTACAAAAATAGTGTTTTTTCGGAAACAGAGTGAATTGGAGAGAAGATAAGACGGCAATAGAGATTTGAAAAATGAGAAATAATGAAAAGATTCGGTTTTGCGTGGAAACCAATAGGGGGAATTTTTGTTCGTAATTTCTATTTTATAGTAGTACTTCTGTTGTTTAATTTTTCTACAGGGGCTTGGATGAATGCGGAACGGGAGATAGGAATTTCCATATATACCAAATGGGTGCATGGATTTATCAATGCCTTTCTTGTTTGTTATCTATTGGGTGCTTTTCGGGAATTCATCTCTTCTGTTTGGTTAAAGAGAGTATATACGGGTGTCGTAATTTTTTTATCCGGCCTATTGTTCGTGTGCGAGTGCTTTACGCTTTATTATTATAAAAGTGGATTTGTTCCTTCAATCGTTTTACCGTTATTAGCCACGAACCCGGAAGAGGCGAACGAGTTTTTTCAAATGTATGGGGGTGTGAAGTGGCTGGCTGGTGGGAGTATTGTTCTTGTCATGGCCTGTTGGATATCGACGTTTTCTTTGAAAAGCATCTCTTCCCGTTCTCTTTCCCGGATAGGTAAATTCGTTGCATTATTTTTATTGGCGGGCATTCTGGCGATGATATATCGTCAGAACAAGACCCCGTTGTTTAAGACAATGGTTCCGATTCAGCGTTTATGGGTTTCTCAGCGAATGGTACGTGACGAGATGAAGGTTTGTAACAATTTAATGAAACAGGTAAGTAGTAATCCGGTAATTACCCGAAACGAACCCGATATAGAAGATATCGTTCTTATTTTAGGAGAATCTTTAGGAAGAAAATACATGGGAGTTTATGATTCTATATATCCGACGACACCTTTGTTGCGAGAATTGAAAGAACGGGGTGAGATTTATTTGTACCGGGACGTGATCAGTCCTTATGTCTCAACGATTTTATGTATTCAGTCTTTGTTTTCTTTCTATCATTACGAATCTGTTAAAGCATGGAATAAATATAATCTGTTGGTCGATGTAATGAAAAAAGCAGGGTATGAAACCATATGGATATCCAATCAGGAATCTTTTGGTGCTTATGGAAATTTGCCTGCGGTGATAGCTAAGCGTAGCGATGTGACTATTTTTAATCATACCAGGAGTTCCTTTGAACATTGTTACGGGGATTTTGACGAAGAGCTGCTGCCTATTATAGACGATCAATTGCAGAAAAACCCGAATCGGAATTTTTGGGTTATCCACCTGATGGGGTCTCATGGTAATTATCGGCATCGTTATCCGGAAGAGTATGCCCGGTTTAAGGCCGACGATGTGACTTGGTTAGAAGAAGAAGAAAAGAAAGAGGTATTGGCGTCCTATTTGAACACGATTCTTTATAATGACCATGTCGTTTACGAAATATTAGAGCGTTTCAGGGAGAGAAAAGCGGTGATCGTTTACCTTTCCGATCATGGAGAAGAGTTATTTGAACGTCGGGATTTTTCGGGGCATACGGAGACTGATCCGAGCAGATATATGGTTGAGATTCCTTTTTTGATTTGGTGTTCTCCCCTTTATAAGGAGATGGAATCTCAAAAAGTAGGACAGATCGCCGCTTCGGTTAAAAGACCTTATATGACAGATGATTTGATTCATACGATTTTGGATTTGGCGAATATCGGGACCACGGATTTCGATAGTACCAGAAGCGTAGTTAATCCGGCTTTTAATATAAAAAGGAAGCGAATAGTCAGTCGGATTGATTATGATAGGTTAAAAGCGGTAAGAGAGTAATTCCGGGTGAATGGTTCGCCGATTCAAGATCTTCCGAGAGATATGCTATAAAAAAACCTGCCTGAAACCAGGCAGGTTTTTTCACTTTAAGTTTGTTTGTTTGGGTTACTAATAGAATTTGTATCTTGAATCAACAACTCCAGCCTTTTTCACTAATGAAGGAAGTAATTGATAATTTACCCGATAGAAATTAGTTTGTAACATACTTGCTTTAGCCAGAGCAATCTGTTCAGGAGTCACTTCGTTTACATGTTTTGTATTAACCGTGACAATATAGACCCCCTGATTGCCGATGATCGGTTTGGATATTTCCCCCTCGTTCATAGCTACAGCTTCGGCAATGACCTTGGGTTCGATTCCGGCTCCCGGTAATTGAACGGAATTGAAGTTAACATCGTTTGCGTCTACTACTTCGGCTTTAGCTTTTTGAGCTATGGAGAGTAAGCTTTGGCTTCCGCTCATGTCTTTTTCCAATTCTTTAGCGATGATTTCACCTTTCTTTTGGCGAATCAACTCTCTTTTAATGAGGCTTGCAACGCTATTCAGCGGGGCGATGCCTTCTTTTTGTATCTCTGTCAAAACGGCTACCGTAAACTTATTGCCACTTTCGAAGATCGGTGATTTTTCTTTTGTCAGCAATACGTTACCGGTTTTATCCGTTAGATAAGCCTCGCGGATAATCTCTCTGGCATTATCCATACCCGGGATTGTTTTATCGTTTTTACCCAAATTGGCAATCCTTTTTGTTTGTTTGTGATCGGTAACGGCAGTTTCGAAGTCTGTTATCGTGGTTACATTATTAACGAATACGCGGGCATCGTTATAGATGTTATTGATGGTCTGCTGAGACGGAGTGATTTCTTTGCTTATAATACCTACTAATACCTTTTCTTCCGGTTTTGATCTGTCGGTTACTTGTACGATATGGTAACCATATTGTGTTTTAACTGTTTTGATTTCGTTTTTATTGGCAAAGAACACGGTATCACTAAACGGTTGGATCATGGCATTTTGGGTGAACCATCCCAAATCCCCACCATTGATGGCGGAATTTTGATCTGCCGAGTAGCGTTTGGCAATAGCTTCGAAATCGGCTCCTTTACGTAAAGCTCCGGCTAAGCTATCTGCTAATTTCTCAGCTGCCTGAACAGATCTTCCGTTCTCCGGTACGATCAGGATATGACGGGCTTTAACCGAATCCGGTAACATTCTGCGATCGGCTACCCGTGCGATGTTATAGGCTTGATCTTTTAGATAAGGACCGAATACGCCGTTGTTTTTTTCGACAAAGATAAAATCATCCAATTCACTGTACCCGAGCTCTCCTTTTTTCAGGTAAGCGGTCGGAAATCTTTTTTCGGAAGAGAGAGTGGCGAATTCAATAACGTTTGGAGCCGAAGCAAATTCGTCTTTTAATGAGTTTACCCACTCTTCTGTCTCTTTGATGTCTTCAGGCGAGGCGGTAATATCGAAGCTGACATACGCGATTCGTCTGCTTTCCGGTACTTGGAACAGGTATTGGTGCGAGTTGTAATAATCTTTGATTTCGTTGGAAGTAACGGTTATGGAAGAATCACTGATGGTATTGTAGCTTTTCAAAATGTAGCTGATATCGACCGTCGTTGCCGCATTCTCCAAAAAGTTTTTAGCAAAAGCGTCTGTAACGTATAACCCTCTTGTTAATAATATATTGTATTTACTTTGTTTTCTGGCGGTTGCTATCTGCTCTTCCATATTCAACCAGTAGGCTTTTTGTGGAGTACCCGCCGGAGCTTCGATCAATTGTTTGATAACCAAGCGAGCCCGATCTTTATCTACCTGTCCTGTTTGAGGATCTGCAAATAATTGTTGGACGGCCGGGTTCATATTGTCTCCGAGAAGAAGGTCGTATAGTTCGTCTCCGCTCAGGCCCATCCCGATATTTTCATATTCTTTTTCCATGATGGCGTTGGTAACAATCTGTTGCCACGTATTTTCACGGATCATCTGTTGTTGGTCTTCCGATAAGGCGGAAATGCCATTCATGGATTTTACCATTTCCTCATTTTTAGTGATTTTTTGCTGGTATTCCTGAATGCTGATGGATTCTCCCGCTATTTCTCCTACCTTGTTTCTGGAGCGATTCATAATGCTGGCACCAGAGCTTAAAGCATCTCCAACAATGAAAGCCACGAGGGCTAAACCAATCACGATACTAACAAGTATTCCACCGCGATTTCTAATTTTTTGTAACGTTGCCATTTATATTAAATTTTAATGTTTTTACACACGATTCATCTATTTTTTCGAGCGTACGAATATATAAAATGGATCGCTTTTTTGCAAATAAATTTTATGTTGTCGCTCGTCTATTGCTATTCCTTCTTTTTTGTTGATTTTTTAGGTGTTTTTGACGCAGCTTTACTATTAGTTTTCGTCGTTGCTTTTTTTGTTGTCTTCTTTTTGGAATCTCCGCTCTTTTCGATGATTTCCATACACTCCTCCTGCGTCAGTAGAGCTGCGTCTTTCCCTTTGGGTATTTTGTAATTGATTTTGTTGTAAGCGATATAGGGTCCGAAGCGGCCGTTTAAAATCTGTACTCCGTTTTCAAACACGTTGATTTGCCGATTTTTTTCAACCTCTCTTTTCTCGTTAATGCGTTCGATGGCTGTATCCAACGTGATGGTTCCGGGATCGTCAATACTCTTTTTCAGAGATACGAATAGTTGGTCATGTTTGATGTAAGGACCAAAACGACCCATGGCAACGGAAACGGGTTTCTCTTCATAGGTGCCGAGTATTCTCGGAAATTTGAAAAGAGCTAATGCTTCTTCTAACGTAATGGTCTCCATGAGCTGCCCTTTTAATAGACTGGCATAACGCACATGTTCACCCTCTCCGATTTGTGCCACCGGCCCGAAGCGGCCGATACGAACCGATACGTTTTCTCCTGTTTGAGGATCTGTCCCGAGCGTACGGGCTCCGGTATTACGCTCCGATTCTTTCAATGTCTTTTCCACGTTCGTGTGGAAAGGTGTGTAAAATGTCCCGATCATAGATTGCCATCCCACTTCTCCCTCTGCAATATGGTCAAGTGCCTCCTCTGCTTTAGCCGTGAAATTGTAGTCCATGATGTTGGTAAAATAATTGGATAGGAAGTCGGTGACAACCATCCCGATATCCGAAGGAAATAATTTTTTCTTTTCGCTACCGAAAAGACGGGTTAACGTATGCTTCTTTATGTCGTTACCTTTTAATTCGAAGTTTTGAATTTGACGTTCGATACCTTCCCTGCTCTCTTTAATGATATAACCCCGGTTTTGGATAGTCGTAATAGTCGGGGCATAAGTGGAAGGACGTCCGATTCCCAGAGTTTCCATCTTTTTAACGAGGCTGGCTTCCGTATAACGGGGCGGGTGCATCGTGTATTGTTCTATGGCTTCTATTTTTGTTCTTTCTAAGCGGTCTCCTTTGTGAAGCGGCGGAAGCAAATCGTTTTTCTCGTCTTCTTTCTCGTCATCTTGCGACTCCATGTATACTTTTAAAAATCCGTCGAATTGAATGACTTCTCCCGTTGCAGTAAAGATTTGCGGGAGCGAAGAGATATGAATGGGGATGGTCGTTTTTTCCAATTCGGCATCTGCCATTTGGGAAGCCAGCATGCGTTTGCGAATCAGAGTATAGAGTTGCTGTTCGTTACGATCTCCGTCAATTTCTTCTTTGTCAATGTAAGTCGGCCGGATGGCTTCATGTGCCTCTTGTGCGCCTTTGGTTTTTGTCGCGTAATTTCTGGGCTTTGAATATTTTTCGCCCAGAGAGCTTATAATGACGCTTTTAGCTGAATGAATAGCCAATTGGGAAAGATTCACGGAATCTGTTCTCATATAGGTGATATGTCCGTGTTCGTATAATTTTTGAGCGACGGCCATCGTTTGTGAAACGGAAAAACCTAATTTCCGGGAAGCCTCCTGTTGCAGGGTGGAGGTTGTAAAAGGAGGAGCCGGTTTCCGGGTTGTCGGTTTGGTTTCTACTTCTCCTACGGTAAAATCAGAAGATTTACAAGCTTCTAAAAATCGAAGGGTAGTTTCTTCCGTTGAAAAACGTTCGGATAATTCGGCTTTTAGAGAAATCTGTTTACCTTCGGAGTCTTTCGTGTTAAACTGTCCGGAAACCTTATAGTATTTTTGTTCGGTAAAATGATTGATTTCTCGTTCTCTCTCCACGATAAGTTTTACGGCGACGGATTGAACGCGTCCGGCAGAGAGCGAAGGTTTAACCTTTTTCCAAAGTACGGGGGAAACTTCGAACCCCACAAGCCGATCCAATACCCGACGAGCTTGTTGAGCATCGACTAAGTTTTTATCTATGTTTCTTGGATTTTCGATAGCATGTAAAATGGCATCTTTGGTAATCTCATGAAAAACGATGCGTTTCGTGTTTTCGCTTTTTAGATCTAATACTTCAAACAAATGCCAGGCGATGGCTTCTCCTTCCCGGTCCTCATCGGAAGCTAACCATACAGTTTTGGCTTCTTTTGCTAATTGCTTTAATTCTTTAACAATAGCTTTTTTGTCTGCGGATATCTCGTATTTAGGCTGAAAATTGTTTTCAATATCGATACCTAAATCTTTTTTTTCCAAATCTCGAATGTGGCCGAAACTGGATTTTACTATATAATTATTTCCTAAAAAACGTTCGATGGTCTTGGCTTTCGCCGGAGACTCCACTATTACTAAATTTTCAATCATAGATGATTCCTTTATCTCTGGCCTTGAGGCACAGAATTATCGCTTTCTCAAGCGGTTCACTCTGAATTTAGGCTGCAAACTTACGTAAAACAATTGAAAGTTGAAAAATGAAAATGAATATTTTCCGTGAAAATCCCCTGAAGAGATTGAATGCCTGATCTTAACGCTCTGTTTTAACCGGTTTTATTCAAGCCGTTTCTTATTTCGTCGAGAAAAATTTGCGGTAAAAAATAATTAATATAAGTACGCCGATCGTAATGTAAGAATCGGCCAGATTGAAAACCGGGCGGAAAAATTCAAAATAGGTGTTGCCCCAGAAGGGAATCCACTCGGGTAACCAACCGCGATACAGAGGGAAGTACAACATGTCTACCACTCGTCCGTGCAGGAAAGAGGAGTAGCCTCCTTCGCTCGGGAAGAGGGTTGCCACTTGGGAAAAACTTTCATTAAAGATCATACCGTAAAACATGCTGTCGATGATGTTGCCTATGGCTCCGCAAAAGATCAAAGCAAAAGAAAAAACGACCCCTTGAGGGGCTTTTTGTTTCATTAGATGACGAATATACCAACCGATACCGATTACGGCAACGATACGAAAGATACTTAATACGGTTTTTCCCCATTTACCTCCTCCCAACTCCATTCCGAAAGCCATCCCATTGTTCTCGACGAAAAGAATCTTGAACCAGTTTCCGAAAACGTTGAACGAGTCACCGAGCTGCATATGTGTTTTAACCCAGATTTTGACAACTTGATCGATGATCAGCAATAGGATAATAAACAGTATTAATTTCTTCTGACTTGTCATTTTTTCATTTGAATTTGATATTGAAATTGAAAAAACCAAGTGAAGAAATCAGGTTCCTTCACTTTTTATTTTTCAATATGAATTTCCGGTGTGCTTAGGAGTCTTGTCCCATTTTCGCATCCATACTAAGTGTCGCATGAGGAACAGCGCGTAATCTTTCCTTTGAAATCAACTTTCCTGTTACCCGGCAGATACCGTAAGTTTTATTTTCTATGCGTACCAATGCAGCCTCCAGATGAGCAATAAATTTTGCTTGTCTTTGAGCTAAACGCCCGGCTTCCTCCTTGGAGAGTACGGAGGCTCCTTCTTCCAAAACCTTAAAGGTCGGAGAGGTATCGGCTATATCGTTTCCATCGCTGCCAGAGATTACGGCCTTTAGAACGTCGTAATCTTTTTTAGCCTTTTCGAGTTTCTCGAGAATTAATTCTTTAAATTCCTGTAACTCTTCATCCGAATATCTTGTCTTTTCTGACATAGTAATAAAGTTTTTGTCTAAGTTAATAAAAAATTCCCTGATGGCTCTCCATTGCGGTAAAATATCCACTTTTACTCTATTTACGAGCGAGAGGTTACATCCGTTGAATTTTTATGAATGTACGGATATCGTCAATTTCGATTGCCTGAACATCTTCTCCGGCTGATTCCGTTAATGTTATGTTTTCTGCCAGTACCTGACTGGAAATATAATCTTTGAAATGCAATACGGCATCGTTGATTTGTTCGTGTTTCCCGATTTGCAAGTCGATTTTGTCTGTTACATTAAAATTACTGTCTTTCCGGAGGTTTTGAATCCGGTTGATCAGTTCGCGGGCAATTCCCTCTTCCTTCAGCTCTTGCGTCAGATTTACGTCCAAAGCAACAGTCAGACGACCCTCGTTGGCTACTAACCATCCCGGAATATCTTCTGAAAGAATTTCTACATCTTCCAATGTTAATTCAACGGCTGTTTCTCCCACTTGTAAAGAAAAAGAGCCCTGTTTTTCGAAATTGTAGATGTCACTTTGTGTCATGGCCCCTACTAAAGCCGAAATTTGTTTCATGTACTTCCCGTATTTCGGTCCCAGGGTTTTAAAATTCGGTTTGATTTTCTTGATTAAGATACCGGCCGTATCCGTGATGTATTCGATCTCTTTTACGTTCACTTCCGAGAGTATGATATTTTTTACGGCCTCCAGCTGGGCTGTCATCTCTCCATTTAAGATGGGAATCAATAATTTACCTAACGGTTGTCTTACCCGGATTTGGACTTTTCTTCTTAAACCCAAGACCATGGAGGAGATTTGCTGTGCCATCTCCATTCGCTCTTCCAGTTGTTTGTCGATCATACTCGGATCAGCGATCGGGAAGGTTGCCAAATGTACGTTCGTTTGATAACGGCCTGTAGCTTGATTCAGATCGGCAAAAAGACGGTCCATGTAAAATGGAGCTATCGGGGCCGACAGCAAGGCTACCGTTTCGAGACAGGTATAAAGCGTCTGGTAAGCGGAAATCTTATCTTTCGTATAATCGCCTCCCCAATAGCGTTTCCGGGATAAACGGACATACCAATTGGAAAGATTTTCAATCACAAAATCCTGTATGGCCCGTCCGGCTCGCGTCGGCTCGTATTTCTCGTATGCCTCCGTCACCTCCTGGATTAACGTGTTCAATAGAGATAAAATCCAGCGATCGATTTCGGGACGTTCGTTAAGATCTATATCCGTTTCCGCGTAAGTGAATTCATCAATGTTGGCGTACAAGGCAAAAAAGCTGTACGTGTTGTATAAAGTCCCGAAGAATTTCCGTTTCACTTCCTCTACTCCGGTAATATCGAATTTCAGATTATCCCACGGCTGGGAGTTGGTGATCATATACCAACGTAAAGCATCTGATCCCTGTTTTTCAATGGTTGCGAACGGGTCGACTGCGTTGCCCAAACGTTTGGACATCTTGTTGCCCTTGGCATCCAGTACCAGTCCGTTTGAAATGATATTCTTAAAGGCCACGGAGTCAAATACCATCGTGGCAATGGCGTGTAATGTGAAAAACCAGCCCCGCGTTTGATCTACTCCTTCGGCAATAAAATCTGCCGGAAACCGATAGCGGTTATCGATGGCCTCCCGATTTTCAAAAGGGTAATGCAATTGGGCATAAGGCATGGCTCCGGAATCAAACCAGACGTCGATCAGGTCTTTTTCCCGGAACATTCGTTGTCCTGTCGGAGAAACCAGTATAATCTCATCTACGTAAGGACGATGAAGATCAATTTTATCGTAATTAGCATCGGAGTAATCACCGGGAATAAAATCCTTAAATGGATTTTCTTTCATAAAACCGGCTTGGATAGCGCGTTCGATCTCCTCTATTAACTCTTTCACGGAGCCGATGCATATCTGCTCTGTTCCGTCTTCGCTAATCCATATGGGAAGGGGAGTTCCCCAATAACGAGATCTGGATAAATTCCAGTCTACGAGGTTCTCCAACCATTTCCCGAATCTTCCTTCTCCTGTGCTGGCGGGTTTCCAATTGATGGTTTTATTCAATTCGATCATCCGTTCTTTTACAGCTGTCGTTTTGATAAACCATGAATCCAAAGGATAGTAGAGTACCGGTTTATCCGTACGCCAGCAGTGCGGATAATTATGCTCGTGCTTTTCAACTTTAAATGCTTTGTTCTCCCGTTTGAGCATGACGGATAGATCGATGTCTAATGTGGTATCGTCTTCCGAAAGATTGGGATCATAGGCATTTTTTACAAAACGTCCGGCGTAATTGCTGTATGATGTAACATCAATGTTATTTTTGATAAAGTCAGGATCTATTTCGTCAAGGAGAAAAAGTTTCCCCTGTTTGTCTACCATGGGTTGTCTGTTTCCCTCTTTGTCTATGAGCAACATTGGAGAGATGCCGGAAATTTTAGCTACCCGGTCGTCATCGGCACCGAAAGTAGGGGCGATATGTACTATCCCCGTGCCGTCTTCGGTCGTCACGTAATCCCCCAGAATAACCCGGAAAGCGTCTCCTAACGGCTTCATCCACGGTATTAATTGTTCGTAACGTATTCCTTCCAAATCCGGTCCCTTAAATCGGTTTACGATTCGGTAAGGAATTAATTTGTCACCTTCTTTATACTCTTCCAAAGCGATAGATTCCGCTTTTTTATTAAAAAAGCTGTTGAACCGCTCTTCGGCTATTATGACCGTGATCGGCTGGAAAGTATACGGGTTGTATGTTTTTATTTCAAGATAAGTTATATTTGGTCCGACAGCCAAGGCCGTGTTTGAAGGTAATGTCCATGGAGTTGTCGTCCAGGCAAGGAAATAGACCTGATCACTATGAGCGAATAGTTTTTCGGATTTCGCATCGCGAACGACCTTAAACTGGGCGACACAGGTGGTATCCTTAACGTCGCGGTAACAACCGGGCTGATTTAATTCATGCGTGCTTAACCCTGTTCCAGCGGCCGGAGAGTAGGGCTGGATCGTGTATCCTTTATAGAGCAATCCTTTTTCATACAATTGCTTCAATAGATACCATAAAGTTTCGATATAGCGGTTATCATAGGTGATATACGGGTTGTGCATGTCTACCCAGTACCCCATCTTTTGGGTCAAATCTTCCCATTCGCGGGTATATTTCATCACGTCTTCCCGGCAAGCTTTGTTATAGTCTGCCACGGAGATCGTTTTGCCGATGTTTTCTTTAGTGATGCCGAGCTTTTTCTCGACGCCCAATTCGACGGGTAAACCGTGGGTATCCCATCCGGCTTTACGCTCCACGTAAAAGCCCTGTAAGGTTTTGTAACGGCAGACTACATCCTTGATCGTTCTCGCCATTACATGGTGAATGCCAGGCATGCCGTTGGCGGAAGGAGGCCCTTCGTAAAAAACGAAAGAGGGATTTCCTTCGCGGGTTTTCAGACTTTCCTCAAATGTTTTGTTTTCTTCCCACTCCTTCAGTACTTCCTGATTGATCCGGGAGAGATCCAAACTTTTATATTCATGGAATTTTTTGTCCATTTTGGTCACTGATTTTTATAGTTATTGTTCGCATCTGAAAAATCAAGTTGCAAATATATCATTTTCTTAGGAAAGAAAAACAGACTTTTCTCTCTTTCTTGTATAAAAATGGGATTTGATAGAATACTATTCTTCTATTTTTGAGCGTTTTCGTCAACGGGAGCTACTCCTTCCGGTTGAAATTCGAATAATAATGTGGGTAATTGCTTATCCGTATTTTTCCCGAATTGAACGATCGGTCGGAAGTATTCCGGGTAATATTTTGCCGCAAGTGGATAGATCGTGACATAGCCGTGACGGAACCATCTGTCTATAATCACGTGAGTGATGCCCTCTTTTTTAAAGTTATTGAAAATAACTTCGGGTTTTCCGTACTGAGGGAAGGAAACCGCTTTTCTTCCGGATGAAAACAGATAGAAGAGTTCCGGTTTCCGACAAGCAATACGAGCCTCTTCCGGTAAGTTCTTTTTACACCATTGAATGGCATATACGTATTCGATGAAGGCTTCCGGGGCAATCCGTTCGTTCCAGACTTTAAAGGTAGCCAGTTTCCGTTGTGTTTCCAATGCTTGAGAATATTTTGGAAACATAAAAAATACGATGAACAGGACGAGTGCTCCTGTCGGGATGAATTCCCTGTATTTGTACTTGAAATTAGGGTAGGATGATAAAAGATAGGCGACAAAAGAGATACATCCGTTGAGAAAAAGAAAAATCAATAAAGGGATGATTCCGATCATATAACGGTGTCCGGCATACTGTTCCGGCCAGAAAAGTAGAACCGCCATGGTAATTCCTAAATAGAGGGATAATAGTAACCTGTATTTTTTCAATCGGCTTAATCCGAAAATAATTAAAGCGATGACACAAAAACCCCGGACCCATCCCATGGAGTTCGTTGTTTGACGGTCGTAATCAAATGGCCAGATGGCGGAAGGAATCCATTTCACGGAATAACTGGTTATGTTGTTTTGAATCCTGGTGGCCCAATCGGAGAATGTCGTCATCTGTTCACCTTTGGGCTTTTTCCTGAAATCATTGAGGTAATCGCTATGCACGACCCCGTGACTTCGGTTGCGTATGTCCCATCCGATTTTGGAACAAGAGAAAGACCCGACTAAAATAAGAAGAATCAATACGTTGCTTATTACGCGTCGTTTGTTTGTTTTTGTCAGATAGGGATTTTCGTCTTGTCGTTTTTCGCGGATATAGGTAATGGCGCGTTGAATGCAAATAATCGTGAAATAGATCATGAATGCCAGAATGATAGAAGCTCCCATCGTTCTGACAAAATAGATATAGTTCAAACATACGATCAGCAGGATAAATAACAGGATTTGGGATTTGGGCCTTTCTCCTCCGAAGAGATTATCGGTATGAACCAAACTGAGCAGGTACAGGGCGGCTATCGACAGGCAGGTAAATAGCATTTCGCTCATGACGATGGTCGAATAGCGTAGGAGTTCGGGTTGCATACAGCAAAGTAAGCAGGTTCCCAAAGCCAGAAGGATGGAGTCGGATATTTTCCGTATGAATAGAAATAGGAATAAAATGGCGAAGAAAAAGAGAACTCCGTTAGCCATCTTTAAAGAAACATAAGAGTGAAAAACGGATAACACGGTAGCCGTGAACAACGGATAACCGGGAGGGAAGTGGGTATGCGGACTTTCTTCAAAACCCATAATGTTGGTATATCCTTTTCCTTCGGCAAGTGCTTTCCCCAAGGCGTAGTAATAGACGTTATCTCCGTTTAGGTCCGGTTTGTAATCGAAAATTTTTCCGTAATTAAAAGCAAAAACGATACCGATCAGGCAGATGCATAGATAAGTCTGTACTTTTGTATTGATTTTGTTGAGAACACTTGTCATGATGTTTTTGATTTTAATTGTGTAAGACAAATTGTGCCGTGATGCGGCTTCGCTGTTCAACCAGGATGGGCTGCCGACCGATGATTTCCTGTATGCAATTTTCTGTGTAATGTCGAATGGTAATCAGTTTTACGTCCCGATTGTACAATACCTCGTACTCTTTTTGCAGTTCTTTGATAAAATCGGTAAGGATCGCCTCGTGGTTATCGATGCAGAACGAGAAGCTGATGGCCGAATTTTGCATCAGGTTCAGCTTTAATTTGTATTTTGCCAGGATCCCGAAAATCTGACTTAATTTCTCTTCGGCAATGAAGGAGAAATCTCGTGGTGTAAGAGTCAGTAAGAGCTGATTCTCTTTGTTGATGTATATAGGCGGAAGGCTCAGCCGTTCTTCCAGTTCTTGAATAACGGTTCCTTCTGTACCCGGGAACAGAAAAGATTTCACGTAGAGAGGTATCTGCTTGTTTTGTATGGGTTTAATGGTCTTGGGATGAATTACTTTTGCTCCGAAGTGGGATAGTTCGATAGCCTCTTTGTAAGACATCCGATGTATGACTTCGGCTTGCGCGTACTCTTTCGGGTCCGCGTTCATGACGCCTGGAACGTCTTTCCAGATGGTGACATTTTCCGCATCCAGAAGATTGGCTAATAATGCGGCCGTGTAATCGGATCCTTCCCGTCCCAAGGTCGTCGTTTGATTGATTTTTGTTCCGGCGATAAATCCTTGGGTTACGTATAGGGAAGTTGTCGAAAAGGTGAAAGTTTCTTTACAGAACTTTTCCGAAAGTGTTAAATCGATATTGGCATTCCGGTAATTTTGATCCGATTTTAGGACTTTCCGAATGTCGATGAATTGATTTTTTAATCCTGCCGTTTGTAAATAATCGGAAACGATAGTAGTGGAAAGAAGCTCTCCGAAACAGATGATCCGGTCGTACTCGTAGTCGTAACATAGGGAGGATTCTTCGGATAACATGTTTTGAAGAGCAGTGAACCATTTTTCCATGTGCCTGTATACCGGATCATCTGTCGGGAATAGTTGATTGACGATCTCCTGATGGTATTTTTTCAACTCATTCAAAACAACCCATAGTTGTGGATCTTTGTGAAAATAGGCATTGCACAAAACTTCCAGGTGATTTGTCGTTTTTCCCATCGCCGATACGACCACAATCAAATTTTCCCTTTGTTCTTGTATAATGGAAGCTAAGTTCCGAACTCCTTCTGCATCTTTTACGGAAGCACCACCGAATTTGAATATTTTCATTCATCAAAAAATTAGTTCGAGACAAAAATAATAAAATAGGCAATAAACTGGGTAAACTTTTTAAATTAAAGATTATAACCTATATTTGCAGAAAATTAAAAACACAGAACCATGATAATGCATAAAGTTACAACTTTAAATCAATTTATCGTTGAAAGACAGGCCGAAATACCCGGGGCTACCGGTGAATTTTCAAGACTTTTGCACCATATAGGAATTGCTGCAAAAAAAGTACATAGAGAAGTAAATAAAGCCGGATTAGTGGATATTCTGGGAAAGGTCGGTAGTATGAATGTGCAGGGGGAGGATCAGCAGAAGCTGGATGTATATGCCGATACGACCTTTATGGATGAATTGCGTGCAAGTGGTGAGTGTTGTGGTGTAGCAACGGAAGAGAATCAGGATATCGTTATTTTTGAAGAGGGATTATGCCGGGATGCCAAATACATTATCTGTATGGACCCTTTGGACGGTTCTTCCAATATCGATGTAAATGTGTCGGTAGGGACTATTTTTTCTATTTACAAAAGGAAATCTCCTTTAGGAGAACCTCCTATGATTGAGGATTTCTTGCAACCGGGAACGGAACAGATTGCGGCCGGTTATGTTATTTACGGATCTTCAACCATGATGGTGTATAGTTCCGGAAATGGCGTGAACGGTTTCACGCTGGATACTTCTATCGGGGAATTTTGTTTGTCTCATCCGAATATGCAAACACCGGAAAGCGGGAAAATTTATTCTATCAATGAAGGGAACTACGTGAATTTTCCAGTCGGAGTGAAGAAATTTATCAAATATTGTCAGGAAAAAGACGATGCGACGAAACGTCCGTATACCTCCCGTTATATCGGTTCTTTAGTAGCTGATTTTCATAGAAATATGTTGAAGGGAGGCATTTTCTTGTACCCGCAAACGAGTTCTCATCCGACGGGGAAATTAAGACTGTTGTACGAATGTAACCCGATTGCTTTTATTGCGGAACAGTCGGGAGGAATGGCGATAGACGGTGAAAGAAGGATATTGGAAATTCAGCCGGAAGCCATACATCAAAGAGTGCCTTTGTATACCGGATCAAAGAATATGGTATTGAAGGCTCGGGAGTTTCTGACATTTTTTAATCATATCTAAAAATTGTAATAGATTCGAATGGATGATCCTTAAAGAATCATCCATTCGGTTTTAAAGATAAATAGCAGTATTTTTATGGTAACAAAACAATTAATAGATCCGAAAAGCATCGTTGTTGTCGGCGGATCGGATGATATTCATAAACCGGGAGGCGCTGTCTTGAGAAATCTGCAGGATGGAAACTTCAAAGGAGAGCTTTATGTGGTAAATCCTAAAATGGATGAAGTACAGGGTGTTAAATCTTATAAGGATGTGAGGGATCTTCCTGTGGTGGATTGTGCGATTTTGGCTATTGCCGCCAAATATTGTCCTGCTGCCGTAGAAGTATTGGCAAAACAGAAAAATACCCGGGCTTTTATCATTTTGTCCGCCGGTTTTCATGAAGAGAACGAAGAGGGAGCGAAATTGGAAAAACAGATTGTTGATACCATCGATTCCGTGGGGGGTGCGTTGATCGGACCGAATTGTATCGGTGTATTGACGAATCATTATAGTGGAGTTTTCACCCAACCGATTCCTAAATTGGATCCTCGAGGGGTAGATTTGATTTCCGGATCAGGGGCAACGGCTTTGTTTATTATGGATACGGGAATGCAGAAAGGTATTAAATTTAATAGTACCTATTCTGTGGGTAATTCCGCTCAAATGGGTATAGAGGAGATTTTAGAATATATGGACGAATCTTTTGACCCGCAGACCAGCTCGCGGGTCAAATTACTGTACGTGGAGAGCATTGATAAACCTGAGAAATTATTGAAACATGCTTCTTCATTGATTCGGAAGGGATGTCGTATTGCGGCTATTAAATCCGGCGGGTCTGCTGCCGGAAGCCGTGCCGCTTCTTCTCATACCGGTGCTATGGCCAGTCCTGATGTTGCCGTAGAGGCTTTATTTAAGAAGGCCGGTATCGTGCGTTGTAACGGTAGGGATGAGTTGATGACGGTTGCCGGAATATTTATGCATCCTGAGTTAAAAGGGAAAAATATGGCGGTCGTAACGCATGCCGGGGGACCGGCCGTGATGTTAACGGATGCACTTTCTAATGGGGGTATGGATGTTCCGCGTATCGAGGGCGAAAAGGCACGGGAACTGTTGACGAAATTGTTCCCGGGCTCATCGGTAGGAAATCCGATCGATTTTCTGGCGACAGGTACGGCCGAACAATTAGGGTATATTCTGGACGCTTGTGATCGCGATTTCGATCAGGTCGACGGGATGGCTGTTATTTTCGGAAGTCCGGGATTATTTCCTGTTTTCGA
This sequence comes from Sanguibacteroides sp. AM78-02pH3A, assembly GCF_027666085.1. Lineage (NCBI taxonomy): Bacteria > Pseudomonadati > Bacteroidota > Bacteroidia > Bacteroidales > Porphyromonadaceae > Sanguibacteroides > Sanguibacteroides sp. AM78-02pH3A. The sequence goes on from NZ_JAQEHX010000002.1 coordinate 332,163, forward strand.
TGTATACGATGTGCTGAACGAGAAAATGAAGAGTAGCAAAAAGCCGATATTCCCCATCTTCCCTTCTTCCAAGATCGTGAAAGACGAGATTGATGCTTTCGTGGCCAAAGGGCGGGTCTATTTTCCGGACGAAGTTCTTTTCGGAAACGCGTTATGTAAGATCATGAAGACGCCTGCTCCTCAGCCTGAGCATTTTGAGATGCCTGATATGGACGTGAAGAAGATTCGGGAGGTCGTTGATCGGGCTTCCAATGGCTATTTGGCCCCTGAAGATATACATCGATTGTTGGATGCGGCAGGTGTCGCCCGCGCGAAGGAGGGTGTTTCCGATAAAGAAGAGGAGATTGTGAAACTGGCCAAAGAGATCGGATTCCCCTTGGTAATGAAGGTTGTAGGTCCGGTACATAAATCCGACGTGGGAGGAGTGGTGCTTAACGTGAAAGACGAAGAGACCGTTCGACGTGAATTTAAGCGGATGATGCAGATTAAGGATACCTATGCGATCATGCTTGCCCAACAATTGCGCGGGACGGAGGTGTTTATCGGTGCCAAACGCGACGATAAATTCGGCCATATGGTGCTTTGCGGTTTGGGTGGTATTTTTATTGAAGTATTGAAAGATGTGAATGCCGGATTGGCTCCTATCTCGAAGAAGGAAGCACAGACTATGATACAGGGTTTGAAATCCTATAAGATTATTCAGGGTGTCCGCGGACAAGAGCCGGTAAATGAAGATAAATTTGCCGAAACGGTTATGCGGATATCTGCATTGGTTAAAGTGGCACCCGAAATTTTTGAGATGGACCTGAATCCGTTGTTAGGGAATAAAGAAGGGGTTGTGGCCGTGGATGCCCGTATCCGGATCGAAAAATAAGTTCTTTTTGAAGCCTGGTAAAATTTGCAGGACAGGAAAAGAGAATGATCATCGTATTAGGAGTATTGCTTATGGCGGTACTCCTAAGTTTTGGTTGCGTTGGCCGGGCATTCGGAAGGGGGGGCTGCCCTTTTTTGGAAAAAGAGAGCTCTTCCGACTCCGTGAGAGAAAAGAGAGCGGATTGATCTTAATAACTGAATATAATTTATATGGGGTTTTGTTTGGTGTGTACGAAACCATTATGGAGTAAAATGAAAAAGAAAGACATTATTTTTATAGGGTGCGTGGTCATTTGTTTACTTCCCTTTTTCGTATCGGAAGACGTATACTCTTTTTATAAGACGTTCAATGCGGAGCATGGTATGATCATGAGTTTTCTGAAGTTTGCGATTTTATCGACTTTAGGAGAGTGTATAGGATTGAGAATCAGCGCAGGCGTGTATAATCGAAAAGGTTTCGGGATATTGCCTCGGGCTTTTGTATGGGGTATATTGGGTATGGGTATAAGTATGGCGATGACGATATTTGCCAATGGTGTGCCTGCTTTTCTGACGACGATGGGAATGACCGATGCGATGAGCGTTATGGGTGCTTCTCTCTCGTGGCCAAAGGTGTTTGTGGCTTTTTGCATATCCGTGGCAATGAATACTATTTTTGCTCCTGTGTTTATGACTCTGCACAAAATAACGGATACTCATATTATCAATAACGGAGGAACTTTACGCGGATTTTTTACTCCCATTCCCATGGGAGAGATCATGGCCAATTTAAATTGGCGGGTACAATGGAATTTTGTGTTTAAAAAGACGATACCCTTTTTCTGGTATCCCGCTCATACCATAACTTTTTTGTTGCCGGGAGACATGCGCGTGCTTTTTGCTGCTTTGTTGGGTGTCGCCTTAGGGGTTCTGTTGGCCATAGCGACGCATAAAAAGTAAAGTCCTGTTAAACCTTTCATATTTTCCATCGTATAGTTTAAGGAACAAAGCATTTACTTAAACAAAAAGATATGGAAAGAAAAGATACAGGAAAAAGCAGTAAGCAAAAAAGTACACAGAAAGAAAATGAGGCTTTACGTTTAACAGCGGATTTGGAAGGCAATTATCTGTTGGAAGAACGGGTTTCCGATTTGAAGTGGTTAGGGATATTTTATGCCCCGACAGGAGGAAGTGTACACCGTGTCGCTAAGATCTTAAAGCGAAAAATAGGTGCTAAGCGGGTGGAGATGTTTTATATTTCGGAGATTCCGGCGACGAGGTTGTTGGATTACAAGAACATCATCATCGTGTGTTCTTCTTTGGGGCGCAGTACTTGGGAACGGGAACAACGGGACCAGTGGGCCAAATTTTTTCCGGCCATGCGGAAGCTTTCTTTACGTGACCGCCGGGTGGCCTTGGTCGGTTTGGGAGATCACGTAACCTATCCTGCTAATTTTGTAGACGGCATGGGATACATGGCCGAGTTGGTAACCCAATTAGGGGCTGAATTGGTCGGAAAAACTTCAACGGACGGGTATGTTTTCAGCGGTTCGGCAGCAATTGTGGATAATCTTTTTGTCGGCTTGCCTTTGGATGAAGATTACGAATCCGAAAAGACCGAACCCCGCTTGGATAAATGGCTCTCCTTGGTGTTGCCTGAATTTGAAGATATTTAATTATCATGGAGGATATTCGATACATGAAAAGAGATTGCTCGTCATCGGCAGTCTCTTTTGTTTTTATGAAGTACGTTCCTATGCTATATGAGACAAGAAATGTATATGGATTTAGCGATTCGTTATCAATTTAATCGCATAAAGGAAATTTGATTGAAAACGATAAAAATCCACGATAGAAAAATGGCTTCTGAATGGGCTGCCTTCGGGGGCGGGGGGAGGGGGGAAAGAGAGGTGTCGGGCCGGGAAAGTAAAAATAGCATTTGTGTTTGAATTTAATTTTTTTACTTCGATTAAATGACTATATTTGCACCGCCTATCGAGAATAGGCAGTAATTCAATTATTTAAATTTGACTAAATGGCAACTAAAATTAGATTAGCAAGACACGGTCGTAAAGGCAGACCATTCTATCATGTAGTGATAGCAGACAGTAGAGCTCCGCGTGACGGAAAATACATCGAAAGAATCGGTTCCTATAATCCGATGACCAATCCCGCTACGATCGATTTGAATTTCGAGAGAGCGTTATATTGGATGAATGTAGGAGCTCAACCGACAGATACGGTGAGAAGTATTCTTTCTTATGAAGGAGTTTTGTTGAAAAAACACTTGTTGGAAGGAGTGAAAAAAGGTGCTTTCGATGAGGCTGTTGCCGAAGCGAAGTTCGAAGCATGGAAGAAAGAGAAAGTAGCCAAGATCCAATCCAAGATCAATCGTTTGGCCGACGAGTCAGAAAGTGCTTACAAGGCACGTGTAGAAGCTGAAGCTAAAGTAAAAGAAGCTCGGGCAGAGTTGATCGCTAAAAAACAAGCTGAGATTGCTGCTGCCAAAGCAGAGGCTGAAGCCGCTGCCAGAGCAGAGGTCGAAACGGCTGCTACTGAGGCTGCGGAAGCTGCAGAGACGCAGGCAGAGACTGAAACTCCCGTTGCAGAATAAGGTTTGCGATGATCAAAAAGGAAGATTGTATAAAGATTGGTGAGGTTGGCAAAACGCATAGTTTGCAAGGTGCTGTTGTTGTTTATTCTGATAACGATCTTCTCGAACAATACAAGGAAGAACCGGTGTTTATTCTTTTGGAAGGAGCACCGGTTCCCTTTTTTGTAGCCAAAGACGGATTGATGAAGAGAAATCATTCGTCCTATATCATCAAATTTGATTATGTCGATTCAAAGGCTCAGGCCGATCGTCTGACCGGGAAAGAGCTTTTGATGGATAAAGATTTAGTGGGGGAGGAAGAGGAGGAAGATTTACCTTTTGAACTTTCCGAATTAATAGGATTCTCCGTTCAGGATATACTTACGCGAGAATCCGGCGAAGTGGTCGATGTGGCCAATTATTCCGGTAATATGCTCTTGTCTATTCGAATCTTCTCGAAAGAGATTTTACTTCCGCTTTCCGAAAGATACGTGAAAGAAATCTCGGAAAACGAACAACTTCTTCGAGTGGAAATACCGGAAGAGATTAAAGAATTATACTAAATCTTTCGAAGCGATTGTTCCATTCTACGTTTCATTTGTCGAATATTGGATCTTAACGTTTGCATGATAGGTTTATTGTAAAATTATCTGTAGTTTATAATGAATTTATATTTTGGAAATTTTTTCCACATTTTATAAAATATCATATTATTGATATTCAGTATTGTATGTTGATATTATGGAAAACTTTTTATTGATGTTAGTAAAAATATTTTTCCAAGAAGTTTTTTTTATTTAGTTTTGTTTGATCGGAAGTGAATATAAAAAAAGACTTATTATATAAAATGGAAAAAACGACTACTCTGATTAAAAAGCAAAAAGAAACCGTGGAACAGAAAAAGGTTTATACGCAGGAAGAAGCTTACTCGAGCTCTCTTGATTATTTTAAGGGAGATGAATTGGCAGCGAGGGTCTGGGTTAGCAAATACGCTTTAAAAGACTCTTATGGGAATATCTTCGAGTTGAATCCGAACGATATGCATCGTCGGTTGGCATCTGAAATAGCCCGAATAGAAAGAAGATATTCGAATCCGTTAAGCGAGGAAGAAATCTTTGAGGTGTTGAAAGATTTCAAGTACATTGTACCTCAAGGCGGACCGATGACAGGTATTGGTAATGAGTTTCAGATTGCCTCTTTATCCAATTGCTTCGTTATCGGGAATGAAGGTCCTTCCGATTCTTATGGAGGAGTCATGAAGATTGATCAGGAACAGGTACAACTGATGAAACGAAGGGGAGGAGTAGGACACGATTTGTCTCATATCCGCCCGAAGGGATCGCCGGTTAAAAATTCGGCTTTAACTTCAACCGGAATCGTTCCTTTTATGGAGCGTTATTCCAACTCGACCCGGGAGGTGGCACAAGACGGCCGTCGAGGGGCTTTGATGTTGAGTGTATCTATCAATCATCCGGATTCGGAAAGTTTTATAGACGCTAAAATGACGGAAGGTAAAGTGACCGGAGCCAATATTTCCGTGAAGATTGACGATGAATTTATGCAGGCTGTCGTAGAAGAGCGGGAGTATGTTCAAAAATATCCGGTTTACTCCGAACACCCGAAAAATATAAAACAGATCAGTGCTGTTAAATTATGGAATAAAATCGTCTATAACGCCTGGAAGTCGGCTGAACCGGGTATTTTATTCTGGGATACGATTATTCGGGAGAGTGTACCCGATTGTTATGCCGATCTGGGTTATCGTACCGTTTCCACGAATCCTTGCGGTGAGATACCGTTATGTCCTTATGACTCTTGTCGGTTGTTGGCGATTAATCTCTATTCATACGTAAAAGATCCTTTTACTCCGGACGCTTCGTTTGACTATGAGCTGTTTGACAAACACGTGGGAATCGCTCAGCGTATCATGGACGATATTATCGATCTGGAATTGGAGAAAATAGATGCTATCCTGGATAAGATCGACAGCGATCCGGAGGAGGAAGAGGTGAAAGGTGTTGAAGTACGGTTATGGCATAAAATTAAACAGAAAGCGAAAGAGGGAAGACGTACCGGAGTAGGCATTACGGCGGAAGGAGATATGTTGGCGGCATTGGGACTACGTTACGGAAGCGATGAGGCTATTGATTTCTCCGTGGATGTGCATAAAAGATTAGCGATTGCGGCGTACGGTTCTTCTGTCGATATGGCTCGCGAGAGAGGTGCTTTTAAGATTTTTGATGCCGAAAGAGAGAAAAATAATCCGTTTATCTTGCGTTTGAAGGAGGCTGCTCCCGAGATGTATGAAGAGATGCTAAAATACGGTCGGCGGAATATTGCCTGTCTCACGATTGCTCCCACGGGAACGACCAGTCTGATGACACAAACCACCTCCGGAATCGAACCGGTTTTTTTGCCGGTATATAAACGGAGAAGGAAAGTGAATCCTAACGATAAGGATGTACACATCGATTTCACGGATGAAACGGGAGATTGTTTCGAAGAGTTTATCGTGTTCCACCATAAATTTATGGTTTGGATGGAGAAAAACGGGTATGATATTCATAAACGTTATACCAACGAAGAGATTGATGCCATGGTGGCTGAATCTCCTTATTACAGAGCAACCTCCAATGATATTGACTGGGTCGCCAAGGTCCGGATGCAGGGACGTGTCCAGAAGTGGGTGGACCATTCGATCAGTGTAACCGTAAACTTACCGGCTGATGTGACGGAAGAGTTGGTAGGTCAACTTTACATTGAGGCATGGAAAAGTGGGTGTAAGGGATGTACGGTTTACCGGGACGGTTCTCGTTCGGGCGTGTTGGTAGCCAATAAAGAGAAAAAGCAGGAGACCGGAAGTATGCCTTCGAAGCGTCCGAAAGAGTTGGATGCAGAAATCGTTCGTTTCCAGAATAATAAAGAAAAATGGATTGCTTTTATCGGATTGTACGAGGGAAAACCCTATGAGATCTTTACGGGTATTGCCGACGACGAAGAGGGAATCATGCTGCCGAAAGCTGTGACGGACGGTAAGATCGTGAAAAATGTGGATGAGGATGGAAATAGCCGTTACGACTTCCAGTTTTCCAATAAACGGGGGTTTAAAACAACAGTGGAAGGATTATCCTATAAATTTAACAAAGAGTATTGGAACTATGCTAAACTGATCTCCGGCGTTTTGCGTTACGGAATGCCTATCACTCAGATCGTGGAGTTAGTAGCTGCCATGGAGTTTGATAATGAAAATATCAATACTTGGAAAAACGGAGTGGAACGCGCATTGAGGAAATTTATTCCGGATGGAACGGAGGCTACAGGGTCTGTTTGCGAAAATTGCGGTTCGAAATCGATTGTTTATCAAGAAGGATGCCTGATCTGCAAGGTTTGCGGATCCTCTAAATGCGGTTGATGCTGTTATTTTTTTTGATATAAAAGTGAAAGAAGCTGTTCGATAAATGAATCCGGACAGCTTCTTTACTATTTTTTGTATTACTTTTGTGGTAAGGATTCTAAGTAATTAAGGGTTGATCATGAAGGTTCATTACGGTGTTGAAAATATAGAAATAAATCGTCCGGTTCTCACGATCGGTAGTTTTGATGGGGTACATTTAGGGCATTTAAGTGTGATCGAGCATTTGAAAGAAAAAGCCCGGCAAATGGGAGGGGAGTCTGTGATCATAAGTTTTGAACCTCATCCGCGGGAGGTTCTCTATCCCATGGAAAAGAAACCGGGGATATTAACGACCTTACCGGAGAAGATTTCTATTTTAGAGCGTTGTGGCATTGATCACTTGATTATCCTTGAGTTTACCCGGGAGTTATCCGAACTGTCTTATGCCGAATTCGTAGAGTTGATTTTAATCGGTAGGATCGGTATAAAAGCTCTCGTGGTGGGGTATGATCATCGATTTGGAAAAGATCGAACCGGGAATTTTGAAAATTTGCAGCAGCTGTCTCGAAAATATCATTTTTTACTGGAACAGGAAAAAGTGTTTGTAACGGAACACGTGAACGTAAGTTCTACGAAAATTCGTAATGCCTTGGCCATTGGAGACATCAGACAGGTGAATCTATTTTTGGGTTATCCTTATTCCGTTACGGGGGAGGTGATTGAAGGGCACCGGTTAGGGAGGAAATTAGGGTTCCCCACGGCTAATTTGCAGGTAGATAATGAACGGAAATTATTACCGGCGAATGGAGTATACGTCGTGCGCGTGAAAGTCGGCGAAGAGGTTTATTCCGGGATGTTAAATATAGGGATTCGTCCTACCGTCAGCAATGACGGAAGAACTTCTCTTGAGGTTCATCTGTTTGATTTTGCACGAGATATATACCGTCAGGTGTTAACGGTAGACTTTGTAGCCCGGCTTCGCGGGGAACAGAAATTTGACGGGGTGGATGAATTGAAGGAACAGTTGGAAAGGGATAAGAAGGAGGCTGTCCGTTTACTGCAAGAGGGCCATTCCCGATAACCGTTTGCTTTTCAGGAATGGCCTATTGATAAAAATAGCAGTAATTTTTAGAACCTGTATTGTATCATCGTATTGATACGGTTTGCATTACCATACTCTTTGTTGAAGTCATTGCGACGTCCGTACACGTATTCTATACCGCAACTTCCATACTCTGAAAAATCCCAAAATAAATTGGCTGCGGCATATTGAGCGTATTTATATGATGTGCTTGGCATTCCGTATTGTTCCAGTACCCTGGCATAACTATACATGATGTTTGAGGAGAGTTTCTCATTCCATTGATGGGTGAAGCCGGCAAAGCCTCCCCAGGCGTTGAATGCTTTTAAACGGGAGTCGTCCGTCTCACTTGGAACCAGATCCAGACCTGTGCCGGAAAGATCCTGAATGTAGTTGGAAATGCCTTTTCCGTAAACCCCCTGAAAGTTGAAAGAGGTATTTTTTGCCAATTGCCAGATACCGCTTAAGGCAACTCCCCAACCGGTTACGATTTCGTCTTTATCTTTTGCCGTATTTTTATAGTACATGTTTCTTAGTATTCCTCCCGCCTGCAAGTGACTGCCGTCTTTGAAAGTGTATTTTACAGTTAAAGGGATATCCGGAATTCTTTGATGAATATATTCTGTGAATTTGGCCTCCGTGTAAGAGGGTTCCACGTACTCTATGGCTAAAGAAGCTTGTAAGTTTTGCGTGAAATCGTAGGTATAACGGATTTGAGGTTGGCGTAATGCGATTTCGCTCGAAGGACCTTCTTCGTCTATCGTCGCGGGGCCTGCAGAGATATCGCAGAAAGTACTCCAGGTTTTACCGATCGTAAATCCTTTGAATTTAATAAAAGCTTGTCTTAAAATAGGAGTATTGTTCTCCCCTTCAAATTCCATTTCCATATAGGTCACTAAACGACCGACTTCAGTATCTCCGACTAACTTGAAAAATAGACGGGATTGACCTATTGTAATGCCGTAACGTCCGCCTGCTTGTTGTCCTTTAAGAGCGATGGAATTCGTTGTGAAATAGTTATCGTTGGGAACTCCGTTAAAATCATATAATCCTTGCACCTGAACGAAGCCGCCTACACCGAAAACGAAATTTTTGTTTTTATTGAAAAAAACAAATCGCGGGGAGGCAGGATCATTGAAAGAGAGAGGAAAAGCTTCCTTCATCATTTTGTAAAAGTTATCCGCATCATTTTTGGCCGATACGGAAGTTACGTTGACCTGTGCGCGAGTTTCGGAATAGCTACCGCATATTACGGCGATCAACAATAGAAAAATCCATTTTCTCATAGCATTACAATTATTAGGTTATTATAAATTTCTAATAGAATATCATAGAGCTATATACGACGTGAAAAATTGAAAGTTGAGAGGGGGGGAGTTAAAAGAAACGAAGCCCGTAATATAAAAAGATAAAAGGACTCAAATTGTTTGTATTTTATAAAAAGGACGTTTATGAACCTTGGCGGAGGATGGAGACAAAAAAATCGCTATCCGATAAGACAGCGATTTTCAGTATATGGTTCTTTACAAATTTACAAGGTAATTTGATTTAATAATTGCTTTATATCCGTTTTGGCTTTCAGTATATCGAAGAGACGGTCGATGGCAACCCGCTCCTGTTCCATGGTATCCCGATAACGGATCGTGACGGCATTATCCTCTAATGTTTGATGATCGACGGTAATACAGAACGGAGTACCGATGGCGTCTTGCCGACGGTAACGTTTCCCGATAGAGTCTTTTTCGTCGTATTGACACCTGAAATCTAAGCGTAAAAGTTTCATGATCTCCTCTGCTTTTTCCGGCAGACCGTCTTTCTTCACTAATGGCATGACGGCTAATTTTATAGGTGCTAAGGCTGCCGGTAATTTGAGGACGACCCTGGAATCTTTCGAACCGTCTTCTTTACTGATCTCCTCTTCGTGATAAGCGGCCGAAAGGACTTGTAAAAACATCCGGTCTACTCCGATAGAGGTTTCAACCACGTAAGGAACGTAAGATTCATTTAATTCGGGATCGAAGTATTGTATCTTTTTGCCTGAAAACTCCTGATGACGTTTTAAGTCGAAATCGGTACGGGAATGAATCCCTTCCACCTCTTTAAAGCCGAAGGGGAAACGGTATTCAATGTCTGTGGCTGCATTCGCGTAATGGGCTAATTTCTCGTGGTCGTGAAAACGATAATTTTCTGCACCGAAACCCAATGATTGATGCCAGCTCATCCGGGTTGTTTTCCATTTTTTAAACCACTCTAACTCGGAGCCCGGCCGTACAAAGAACTGCATTTCCATTTGTTCGAATTCCCGCATACGGAAGATGAATTGCCGTGCCACGATTTCATTCCGGAAGGCTTTTCCGATCTGGGCAATACCGAAAGGTATTTTCATCCTTCCGGTTTTTTGTACGTTTAAAAAGTTTACAAATATCCCCTGGGCTGTTTCCGGGCGAAGATAGATTTTACTTGCTCCTTCTGCTGTCGAACCCATTTCGGTAGAGAACATCAGATTGAATTGACGAACTTCCGTCCAGTTACAAGTCCCTGAAATAGGACATACGATTTTATTGTCAATGATGATTTGCCGTAATTCTGTCAGATCATTGTCATTTAGGGCTTTAGACATTCTTGCTGTCAATTCCTCTTTTTTTCGGAGAGTCTCCGATATTTGCGGATTGGTTTGTCTGAAGAGATGCTCGTCGAAACTCTCTCCAAATCTTTTTCTGGCTTTGGCAACGTCTTTTTCGATCTTGTCTTCGTACTTGGCAATATGCTCTTCGATTAATACATCCGCCCGGTATCTCTTTTTGGAATCTTTATTATCAATCAGAGGATCGTTGAAGGCATCTACATGCCCGGAAGCTTTCCATATGGTCGGATGCATAAAAATGGCAGAATCCAAACCTACTACGTTCTCGTGTAGCAATACCATAGAATCCCACCAGTATTTTTTTATGTTGTTTTTTAACTCCACACCGTATTGCCCGTAGTCGTATACAGCCCCTAACCCATCGTATATTTCGGAAGATGGAAACACATACCCGTATTCTTTACAATGTGCGACCAATTTTTTAAATACATCTTCTTGTGCCATATTATTTAAGAATTATGATTTATAAATCATTAAAAATACGAATCAATTATCTCCGCCGATCTCTTTTATTGCCTCGGTTACATTGATAGCATAATCCCCGATTTTTTCACATTCGAAGAAAATGTCGCTATAGATAATACCTGTAGCGTAATCGTATTTTTTCTCTTCGATTGCCGTGAGGTGTTCCTGTTGTAAAATCGTTCGGTAATCATTGATAGTTTGTTCTACTTCGTAAGCTTTTTTGGCCTTTACTTCCTTATACTCCGTAGCCAGATTAGCACACATAACAACCAAAGCTTCGTCCACGATATCGAGCATGTGTTGTAACTTCTCGTCTATGAAATCCGGAAAAGTGATGTTTTGACTGTTTCTTCGCCCGATGGCTTTGGCTATATTCAAGGAAGAGTCGGCAATGCTTTCTATCTCGGAAACAATACGGAACATGGCCCGGACACGCTGGGAATTCTCGGTAGAAAGCTTGGATTCCGAAACCTTGGTCAGGTAATCGGCGATCTCGACCTCCACCAAATCACTTTCATCTTCTAATTTATCGATCTTATTGAATTTTTTCTCGAAATCTTTCGTCGGAGTATGTAAGCATTCCACGACGAGCCGGTACATATCCAAGGTATTGTTTCCATAGTGGGTGATCTCCTGTTTCGCTTGGAAGAGAGAAGCATCCGGAGTAGAGAGTAAACCGATTTTGATGTGTTTCAAGGTAAATGCGTCATCTGCCGTCTCTTTCGATTTGATGATGCGGGTAACCAGTCGGGCAATCACTTTTGTGAAACCGATAAGAATAACGACGTTAGCTACATTGAAGCAGGTGTGAAACAAAGAGAGGGCAATGGGAACAGATCCGATATTGGTAAAAGGATCGCCGATCCCGAGGTGTTCGCTAAGTCCCGCAACCCATCTTAGGAAAAAAGGAAAGATGGCAAGGACCCAGATGACTCCGAATACATTAAACAGGAAATGGGCGAAAGCCGCTCTTTTGGCCGTCGTGTTAGCTATCATGGCAGCCAGGTTGGCGGTAATAGTCGTTCCGATGTTTTCGCCTAATACCATGGAGGCGGCAATATCGAAGCCGATCCAGCCGTTGGCGCACATCACCAGGGTTAGAGCCATGGTGGCTGAGGAGGATTGGATAAGGATGGTTAAAGCCGTTCCGATCAGCATAAATAGAATATAGGAACCGTATCCTAAATCCGTGTAATTGTGTAAAAAGTTTAGAATCTCCGGGTTTTCGTGGATGTTAGGCATCGATTTTTGTAAGAAATCCAACCCGATAAATAGTAATCCGAATCCGATAATTAACTCTCCCCAGCTTTTTCGAATCCGTTTGGCTGAAAAGAGTAAAGGCAGACTAAGTCCGATTAAAGGGAGGGAGAGGCTGACCATACTGACCTTAAATCCGAGGATGGAGATTAACCAGGCAGTAAAGGTGGTCCCCACGTTGGCACCCATAATGACCCCTATGGAACCTACTAAGTTTAATAGTCCCGCGTTCACGAAACTGACAACCATAACGGTAGTCGCCGAGGAACTCTGGATAATAGTCGTAATTAATAGTCCGGTGATGACACCTTTGACCCGGTTGGAAGTCATGGCTGCCAGTATGTGTCTCATCTTGTCACCCGCGACCTTTTGTAGGGCCTCGCTCATCATCTTCATTCCGAAGAGAAACACTCCCAGCGATCCGATTAACTGGAGAAAATCAAGAATGGAATAATTCATAAATATACTTTTCCTAACAAAAATAAAATTTGCGACGGTAAAGGTATATAAAGTAAATAAAAAAAGCCCCTATTGCTATCCCTTTTTTGTTTTTGACCGATTAAATCCTGTGAAATTGTATTAATACTTCCTATTATGTCGTAACGGGATAATAAAAAACCGCTCGAATTTTCGAGCGGTTTTTTATGGTCATATGCATGTTTTTACATCATTCCGGGCATTCCTCCGCCCATGGGAGGCATTGCCGGTGCTTCTTCTTTCTTTTCTTCAACTAACACACATTCGGTTGTTAAGAACATTCCGGCGATAGAAGCCGCGTTTTCCAAGGCGACACGGGCAACTTTCTTCGGATCGATCACTCCGGCTTCCAACAGGTTCTGGTATTCGTCGATACGTGCGTTATATCCGAAATCTTTTTTGCCTTCTTTTATGCGATTAACGACAACAGCTCCTTCTACTCCCGCGTTGTGGGCAATTTGACGAAGCGGTTCTTCAATGGCGCGTTTGATGATTTCTATACCTGTGGTCTCGTCTTCGTTATCACCTTTTAAGCCGTTCAAGGCTTCAATGGCACGGATATAAGCAACGCCCCCTCCCGGAACGATTCCTTCTTCAATGGCAGCACGGGTTGCGCTTAACGCATCGTCGACCCGGTCTTTTTTCTCTTTCATTTCCATTTCAGAAGCGGCTCCGACATAAAGAACGGCTACTCCGCCGGCTAATTTGGCTAATCTTTCTTGTAATTTTTCTTTATCGTAATCGGAAGTCGAATTCTCGATCATCTTTTTGATTTGATTTACTCGTTCGACGATGGCTTCTTTTTTGCCGGCTCCGTTTACGATGGTTGTATTCTCTTTGTCAATGGTCACTTTTTCAGCTCTACCCAACATGTCGATAGTCGTGCTTTCCAATTTCAATCCTTTCTCTTCGGAGATAACAACACCACCGGTTAGGATGGCTAAGTCTTCCAACATCTCTTTTCTGCGGTCTCCGAAACCGGGGGCTTTAACAGCGGCAATCTTCAACGAACCTCTCAAGCGGTTCACCACTAATGTTGCCAGAGCTTCGCTTTCCACGTCTTCGGCTACGATCAATAAAGCACGACCTGATTGAGCTACCGGTTCCAGAACTGGAAGCAACTCTTTCATAGTGGAGACTTTTTTATCGTATAGCAAGATATAAGGATTATCAAATTCGACTTGCATTTTTTCCGTGTCGGTTACAAAATAGGGAGATATATATCCCCGGTCGAATTGCATTCCTTCTACTACTTTTACCTCGGTTTCGATCCCTTTCGCTTCTTCCACGGTGATAACTCCCTCTTTGGTTACTTTTTTCATGGCTTCGGCGATCAAAGAACCGATCGTGTCGTCTCCATTAGCGGAGATACGGGCTACCTGACGAATTTTTTCGTAGTTTTCTCCTACCTCCTCTTTTTGTGCTTCCAAACTCTTAACTACGGTTATAACTGCTTTGTCGATTCCTCTTTTCAGATCCATCGGATTAGCTCCGGCTGTAACGTTCTTAAGACCTACGTTAATGATTGATTGGGCTAAAATGGTTGCGGTGGTGGTTCCGTCCCCCGCATCATCTCCCGTTTTGGAAGCGACTTCTTTTACCATTTGGGCTCCAAGGTTTGCGTAGGGATCCGATAATTCAATTTCTTTTGCCACGGAAACCCCGTCTTTCGTGATATGAGGAGCTCCGAATTTTCTCTCGATTACAACATTACGACCTTTCGGGCCGAGGGTTACTTTTACTGCATCTGCCAACTCGTCAACGCCCTTTTTCAGTAAGTCGCGGGCTTCCATATTGAATTTTATCTCTTTTGCCATAACGATTTTTATTTAAATTTTGATTTACGATTTGAGATTAGAGGACAACCAAAACGTCCGTTTGATTCATTACTAAATATTTCTTATCATCGATGTGAAGTTCTGTTCCGGCGTATTTTCCGAATAAAACGGTATCGCCAACTTTAATTTCCATTGGTTCATCATGTTTTCCATTACCTGTTGCGATGACAACTCCTTTTTGTGGTTTCTCTTGTGCTGAATCCGGAATGATAATTCCAGATGCTGTCTTTGTTTCTGCCTCTACCGGCTCTACGATGATTTTGCTAAGAACAGTCTTTAGTGCCATAATTCTTATCGTTTAAAAGTTTATATTAATTATTTCGATTCGTTTTTAATTACGACAGGAAACTTGCATTTTCCGTGCCAAACAAAAAAATGTCAGCATGACTGACATACTGACATTTTTACTTTACGAGTTTTGTCGTTATAATGTTTCCTATTTTTCTTCCGGAGTGGTAGTTTTATTTTCTTCAGACGGATTTGACGTATTATTGTCTGTACTTCCCGTTGAAAAGTCGGGCATGGACTGTTGTATTGGAACGGCCATATTACCGATTTTTTCCTGAATGGCAGATTTACCTCCCTGTTCTTCTCTGGGGATAAGCATTGAGGCTGCAACACATAGAACCAACATGGCTCCTGCTAATGTCCAAGTCGCTTTCTCCAAAAAATCCGTTGTTTTTCTTACGCCCATAATTTGGTTTGAGGAAGCAAAAGTGGAAGATAACCCGCCTCCTTTTGAATTTTGCACCAAAACAATCAGTATAAGTAAAGCGCAAACAATAAAGATCAAAACAGAAATAGCTATGTACATGATGAATTCGTATTATTATTTATTATCTCTTTAATTTTTTCGATTTGGTTTGCAAAGTAAATACTTTTTTCCGGATATTTCAAACTTAATTTTAGATAAGTTGCGACAGCCTTGTCATATAGTTTTTGTTTCACGTATATTTTAGCTAACGTTTCTGAAAAGAAACTTTCGTTTTCTTCTATGGCAATCCCGGAGTTTTTACTCGTGTCTTCCGGGTCTTTCAGGATGGGCCTGTTCTTTTGCTCGGACCCTTCAGTGGGAAGATCCCGGTTTGTGTTTTTGTTTTTTGAGGGCTTTCTTAATACATGTGCAATCTCGCTTATCGGCAAGATTTCTTCATCGGGAAATTCGTTTTCGATTCGATAAGGTATCAGTAACGGTGTCGCGGACGACGAGGGATCTTTTTTCAGGTTGATCTCCTCCGTGTCTTTGATGAATTCAATGGCCATGTGGTTTTTTGCGTCAGACTCAAAAAAGGTAAATGCCATTTTTTCCTCTAAGGGGATCATATCATGCAGAAACCGGTAAAATTGTTTGTGATCAGGGATATAGATGGTGTTTTGCTTCAATTTTTCAGTGTAAGCGATTTGTCCTGAAACATGCAATAGTTTCAGGTATATCATCCGGGGAAGGGCGAAGTAAGGAAATTTTTCTATTAAGCTCTCCAATGCTTTTAGTTTTTCGTCTTCTGCCTCCTGCGAATGAATGAATCCGATTAGTTCGTTCAAATTCACCGATCTGTTAAATGTTACCAGTTGACAAATGCTTTATTGTATACGTCTTCGATAATTTCATCAACGATTTTTTTGATTAAATCGGCCTCGATAGCATCATAATCTTCATCGATACCGTAGTTTTGATAATGGGAAAACCGGGAATCGAAATTTGATTTGCCTGTTTCGTCCTTCGTGTTGGTATATTTTACCCGTATCTCAATGGTTAATCGGTTGGAGGCTGCCACTTCGTTGTTCTGTATCTCCATCGGACGTTGGGAGAACCCGACAATCTGCCCTTCGAAACGTACGTCTCCGTCATTGTTGGTTACTTCTGTCAGGTTGGTTCTGGAACGGAGGTAACTTTTCAATGCTTCTGTAAAATTTGATCCCAAATCCGGAGCGAACGCGGTTTTGTTCGAAAAATAATCGACGGAAAATGTTTTCACGTCGGGAGATATCTGGGCTCCGGTAAATGAATAGCTTACGCTCGCTAACTTGCAACCGCTAAAACCAATAGCCAATAATAATACAGGTATAATTTTTTTAATCATAAGCAGTTTATAAAACTTAGTGAACAAAAGTAATAAACTTTTCCAAGAATCAATTTTCGATATTGTATTCTTTCAATTTTCGATATAAGGTCCTTTCCGAGATACCGAGATCTTGTGCCGCTAATTTTCGTTTCCCGTGGTTCTTTTCCAGAGCCTTTATAATCATCTCTTTCTCTTTTTCTTCTAAGGAAAGAGATTCTTCAATAACAGCTTCGGTGTCTTCGATGTGTTCTTCCTCTTTAGGGAAAATTTTTGTAACGGACGGTTTCCCGAGTTCTGCCGGGGCCGTATCGTATAAATTCCGAAGAACAATAGAGGTCGAAGGTTTGATATCTGTTTTTTCTATCTGCTCTTTTTGCATGATGTCATACACGAGTTGCTTTAAATCATTCATGTCTTTTTTCATGTCGAAAAGAATTTTATAAAGAATCTCTCTTTCATTGGCAAAACTCTGATCGTTCTCCGGGAGGTTGGTAAGAGTCGGAAGGTTGTTACCCTGTTGGGGAAGATACTCTTTTAATGTTTGGGCATCCACGATTCTTTCCCGTTCCAGGATAGAGATCTGTTCGGTAATGTTTTTCAATTGCCTGACATTACCCGGCCAGGAGTAATTTTCCAATACGAAAGCGGCTTCCTCTGAAAGTTTAATCGCCGGCATGCGGTATTTCTCGGCAAAATCTGCCGCAAATTTGCGGAAAAGTAGGACAATATCTTCTTTACGTTCCCGAAGCGGGGGAATTTGAATAGGGATGGTGCTGATCCGATAATAGAGGTCTTCTCTGAATTTACCGTTTTTTACTGCCGAGGGGAGATCCACGTTGGTTGCCGCGATAACTCTCACGTCGGTTTTTTGCACTTTCGAAGAACCGACGCGAATGAACTCTCCGGCTTCGAGTACGCGTAACAATTTAGCTTGAGTGGATAGAGGCAATTCCCCTACTTCATCCAGAAAAATCGTTCCCCCGTTGCTTACTTCGAAATATCCCTTCCGGTCTGCCAACGCTCCCGTGAACGAGCCCTTTTCGTGTCCGAACAGTTCGGAATCGATAGTCCCTTCGGGGATAGCTCCGCAGTTTACTGCAATGTATTGAGCGTGTTTACGGCTACTGTAACTATGAATAATACGCGGGAAGATCTCTTTCCCCACTCCGCTTTCTCCCGTTATCATGACGGTGAAGTCCGTGGGGGCGACTTGTATAGCTTTTTCTATTGCCCTGTTTAATTTTAAATCGTTACCGATAATTTCGAATCGTTGCTTAATGGCTCTTATATCTTCCATTTTCCAATTTCTGTTTTAGAATTATGCCTATCTGCAAAATTAGCAGTTTTTACTGACATAATTACATTGTCAAAAATAGTTTTTATCATCTTTTCCGTTTAACGGATAACTTTGGAAAATGACTTACGTAAAAGTAAAAGTTTGAACTCGGTGACGTGGATAGAATATTTTATTAATCTGATTTTTTTTTGGAGTTAAATTTATATATTCGTGACAAATTAAAAGCACAGAAACAATGAGAAACACATTAATGATTGCGGCACTCTTGGCCTTTGTTTTGGCCGGATGCCAACCCAAGGTTCAAAATCTGAACGTTAAGCAGGATCATCTGTCTCATACGACAGGTGATTGGAGTATCGAAGTAAAGCATTCGGTTTTCTCCTCTTCGACTCCGGCCGTAAACAAGAGTTGTGAGGTTTTGAACGGAGAAATCCAGAAATGTTTAAACGGTTTGATCGATAGTTTGAAAGCAGATGCGACCGATTTTTTTAATACCTTTGTAACGGATACGACAAATCGTCCGGTATGGAGTTACGAGTTGGTTGCGGGCGATAGCGTATTCATGGCGACAGACGAATACGTGAGCGTTCTTTTAACGGTCTATACTTTTACGGGGGGAGCGCACGGAATGACTAACTTTTATGCCTTTAATTATGATGTGAAAAATCAAAAACTGCTGTCTCCGAAGGACATTGTAAATTATTCCAAGGAGAAAGCAATCAATACCCTGTTAAAAGCACATTTTAAAAATCCGGATGATTGTTTTACTACGGACCCGACATTGGATGCCGTAACGGTGATTAATTTTAATCGGAAGGAGTTGTGTTTTACTTATGCGCAATATGTATTAGGAGCTTATGCTTGCGGTGTGGCGCAAATAAATGTTCCCCGGACGGAGTTGAAAGGAGATTTATTCATTCATTAGCATATTGTAATTGTCTCTTTTTACCTTCAATCTCCCGTAAGAACCGAGATCGGGTAAAAAGAGACAATTTTATTCTGATGGGTTGAATTACTCCGACTTTATTCATATATTTGTGGAAAAGAGTGTGTAAGCGTGATTCCTGTAGATAAATATAGAAGTGATGAAGAACTTTTACAGCTGTATTGTAAGAGCGGGAAACTTATTTATCTAACCGATCTGTACAAGAGGTACATGCCTTTGGTGTACGGTGTCGCGTTAAAGTACCTCAAAAAGCCGGAGGATGCTCAAGATGCTGTCATGCAGTTGTTCGAAAATACGGTGGAAAAAGCTAAAAGTACGAAAATAGAAGTCTTTAAATCTTGGCTTTATACCTGTACGAGGAATTATTGTCTGATGGAGTTGCGAAAAAAAACATGGAATGTTTCTTTAAATTTAGATCATTCGTTTATGGATTTCTGTGAAGATTTGCATCTTGAATTCGATGGAGAGAATGAAGAGCGGGAAAAAGCGGTGCGGGAGTGTATGGAGGAGTTACCCGAAAAACAGAGAATTTGTATTAATCACTTCTTTTTTGATGAACTTTCCTATAAGGAAGTGGAGATGCGAACAGGATTCTCTTCTAAGAACGTGAAGAGTTTTATTCAGAACGGAAAACGGAATTTGAAGCTTTGTATAAATCGGAAAGGCTTGGGTTTCTATGACAGGGAGCAATGACATAAAAGAGTATCTTCGAAGTAATCGGAAAGGTCAGGCGGCTAATCGCCTGGAAAAAGATGCTTTGTCCGATCCTTTTTTGTATGAGGCGATGGAAGGATTGTCGCAGATTTCCGATCCTATGGATGGTTTGATACGTTTGGAACGGCAACTCGATGACCGGGCTTCGGTGGGGAATCACTTTAGGCAACGGGTATGGGGAATCGTTGCCGGAGTCATTGTCGTTACGGGTATTGCATTGTGTTTTTTATGGCCGGTCGACGAGACGGAACAGAATGTGATGTTGAGCAAGGGTGGCGAAAAGGCTGATGTCCCGGGGGGAAAAATAGAGAATCCTGTCGCGTTGTCGAGAAGTAGGAAGCCGGATTCTTTGGTAGAAAATGCAAAGCCGGTCATAATGGCCGATACGGAAAGAGCAGATACGGTCAATACGGAGAAAGAAGATGAGAAGATGGATCGTGCCGTTGAGAATATCAGGGCAAAAGAAAGTAAAATGAAAAGGACTGTAATGGGGAGTTCGGTAAAAGTTGATTCCGGAATGCAGAAAACGAAAGGAGACTCTCTTATGGCAGAAAATGTCATCCGTTTTAATCGCTACGCGGAAAAGAATTTGAAATACCCGAAGGAAGAGGTAGAGGAAAATAAAACCGGAGAGGTCCGACTCTCTTTCGAGATTAATCAAAAAGGCGTACCTTCCCGTATACGGATAGCTGATGGTTTTTCTTATCCCGTGAATGATGAAATCATCCGTTTGCTCGTCGACGGTCCCCGGTGGAAAAAGGTCGATGGGATAGGAAGGGTGGAAGTGATTGTCCGTTTCGAATTAGGAAAAGAACGAAAGGATGATCGTGCTGTTTTACGTTTGGTAGACTTCGTTGAAAAATGAGCGGATGTCTTCTTCTATTTTCAGGATGGCCGGGTAAGCCCCAAAATGTAAATTTTTTTTCAATTGTTCGTCGATACTGTTTCTATAACCGAAAAGATTGATTTTTGAAATCTCTTTGCCGGATGATTCCCGGGCTGATCGTAAAATCTTTTTGCAGACCTCTTTGTGCAAAGAGTAGATCAGATCGTAAACATTATGTCCCCTGACGAAAAAATAGGTATTCTCCGGGACTAAGCCTAAGTTTTCGTATTTTTCCTTTAGCATATCGAGATCGGCTTTGGGATATTTACGGTGTAAATAATTTGTTTTCTGTCTGATACGTTGTTGTAGTTCTTGAAGCAGTCGTTGGGCGTTATGCCGGATGTCCGGATGGGGACCTCTCCACCGGGGAGTGATCAATTCGTTGAATTCGGAAATTGGAAAACGTTTGGGATCTGCAACGAGAAAATAGAGATGCCATAAGAAAAGTTCGTAAATAATACGGGAAAATGCCTTTATGAATCGGTCGAAATCAAAAATCGTATTGGGTAATGTGGTGATGCGTTGGCAAATTTCATTTAATCCCTTTCCGTAACAATGGTGGTTTTCGAAAGAATAAGTATAGGTTTGAAAGACAAAATGCTTTATGCTCATTTCCCGTTCTTGCAGTAAGTAGCGGTAGTCACTATCGATGCAGATAAAAAATTTGGGTCCTAAAAATTTCAGGTATTTCAAGCATTGAGTTACTCCTTTCGTTTCGTTTCCCCTTTCGTTTCGGGAGCCTGCGATGAAGTGAAAACGGTCCCGGGGACGAAAATGATTGAATATTTTACTCCAAAACAGGATATCATCTTTATCTTCAACATGTATGGCGGCTCGACAGCGTAACATTTGTGCATCCATCATAAAACGTTTGGCCGCATGATAATAATATTTCTCTTTATTAATATCGACAGTAGGGAACATGTAAATTAATGCTTTAGGTGGTTTTCCATGATTTTTATTGAACGATCAGGTCCTCAATAAATACCAGTTTATCTCCCCATCCGTCGCCGAACAAGCTGGGCGAATGGGTAGACGTAATGATTTGACAACAGGGATTTAATTTTTGTATCTCTTCGAACAGCCGGTATTGCCATTCGATATGAAGGGAGATTTCCGGCTCGTCCATCAATAGCACGTAAGGTTGTCCGTCCATCAGGAAAACACGCAATAGAATAATCAATAGTTGCTTTTCTCCGGAAGAGAGTTTATGAAGGTGGATGGTCTCTTTGCCGTCTTTGAAGATCAGCTGATTGGTCATGGGATCGATCTCTATGGTCTTCCCCGTTCCTGCAAAAAGGTGGTTGACCGTGTCATAAAAATGCCGGATCCGGGTATTTATCTCTTCCGCTTGTTCGGGGAAATTGGTCGCTTTTAGCCGGTAATCCGAAAAAGAAGCATTATTCTCTCCTACGCTGTAAACAATCTCTTTCAATTCGCTTAATAACGGGCTATCTTCTTTTCCCATTTTTCGGCGGTCCTTCAATGGAACATCGAAGGTGCTTATTTTCATGTAGTTGAATCCGGATAATTTTTGTTTGATCTCGTTTGGCGTCGTTTGGCGATTGTAGGGAATGG
Organism: Sanguibacteroides sp. AM78-02pH3A; assembly: GCF_027666085.1. NCBI lineage: Bacteria > Pseudomonadati > Bacteroidota > Bacteroidia > Bacteroidales > Porphyromonadaceae > Sanguibacteroides > Sanguibacteroides sp. AM78-02pH3A. The sequence goes on from NZ_JAQEHX010000002.1 coordinate 354,248, forward strand.
CAATGTCGTCGATGATGATTTCCGCCTCGATATTGTAATTTCTCAGCCTCTTCACGTCTGCGGATAGTAATGCGTCCATTACGTTGAAAAAGGTAGTTTTCCCGCTACCGTTGATTCCGGTCAGAATGTTAACATCCGGATTGAGGTTTTCCCATCGGAAATTGTATTTCCCCCAGACATTCCGTATCTCGATTTTTTGAATTTTATTGGCTTTCATGACAAATGGCGATTAAAAATGAACTTTGCTCCCAATCATTATCAACAAAGGTAATAAAATTTATATTTTTGTGCTGCTTTGAGGGAGATTATCGTCTATATGTCGAGAATATAAATGTGTTAACAAGAAGAAAATGAAAGGGGTTTATACGATCGGATTACTTTTGGTGTCTAATATGTTTATGACTTTTGCCTGGTACGGACACTTGAAATTGCAAGAGACAAAAATAATTAGTCATTGGCCGCTTATCGGCGTAATCCTCTTTTCATGGGCGATTGCTTTTTTCGAGTATTGTGCTCAGGTTCCAGCCAACCGGATCGGTTTTGAAGGGAATGGCGGTCCTTTTTCGTTGATGCAGTTAAAGGTTATTCAAGAGGTAATCACATTGGCGATATTTATCCTTTTTTCTATGCTATTCTTCAAAGGTGTTACCTTTCAATGGAATCATTTGGCGGCCTGTATCTGTCTCGTTTTGGCCGTCTATTTCGTGTTTATGAAATAAATCACGGTATACGGGAAGGGTCTAAGGGGCCGGGCGCCGTTCTATCTATCGGGTTTTCGGCCTTGCCTGTTCAAACATGAAAAACTACTTGGTCAAATCGAAACAAATGGTTACATTTGGAAGCAGGGATCGAATTTCGCAGAAAAGAATGAAACTAAAGAGATTTTAATAACGTTTATTCTTGCTGAAAATAGGAGTTATGTTTTCAACGGAAATACAATATCAATTTAGAAAATTTTACCGGATAACAAAAACGATTTTGGAGGGAGCGGGGCGTGTCGTGTTGTTTATGGCTTCATTTGTGGCTATCTTTTTAGTCGTTTATAAATTCGGTTTTAAGGGAGCTTCGGCGTATCAGGAGGAGATTTATAGCATGTATAAGGGGATAACCAATCTCTTTTTTATTTTTCTTACCATCCGGTTCCTCCTTAATTTTAAATTGTTGCGGGAAGAAAAAGGCTTCTGGTTAGAGGTCTTTTTTTTGATTGTTTTACTTGGTTTGATTATTGCCGAATACCGGTTTTCGATCCCTGAGGTGATAACGCGGAATCCGGTACTGTATCGGTTGAATCGAATCGTAACCTATACGGTCGTTTTGATTCTGAGCACGATCTATCTTTCAAAAGAGTTCTTTGTCGTGCTCAAAAGTAATGTCCGTCCCGAAATGATGTTCGTTATCAGTTTTCTGATGTTGATTTTGATCGGGACCTTCTTGTTGAAACTACCCACGGCTACTTACGAGAAAATCAGTTTTATCGATGCCCTTTTTACGGCGACAAGTGCGGTGTGCGTAACGGGATTGACGGTACTTGATACGGCAAAAGTTTTTACCCCGACAGGGGATGTGATCCTTTTATTGTTGATTCAGTTAGGCGGGATCGGGGTGATGACGTTTACCAGTTTCTTCGCCATGTCCTTTTTGGGGAAAACGACGTTCCGGGATCAGTTAGCTCTTAAAAACTTGTTGAACGAATCTTCCCTGAATAATATTTTCAGAACCTTGTTTTACACGGTAACGACGACCTTACTGATAGAGGCTGTCGGGGTGTATATAGTCTATCTGCAAATTCAGGATGTGGAAGGAATTCAGGATAAGTTTTTCTTTTCCCTTTTCCATGCCGTTTCGGCATTTTGTAACGCTGGTTTTTCTACTTTGCCCGGAAATTTGTATGATCCTTTGGTTCGAAATGTTTATGGATTACAAGTTTGGTTAGGTCTTCTGATCGTTTTCGGCGGCCTGGGATTTCCTATATTGTTTAATTACGGAAGTTATTTTAAATATAAGATACGGTGTTTTTTAGTGTATTTGTTTCATGGAAAACGAAAAGTTGAGTATAGGGCTCATATCGTGAGCACCACTACTCGGATCGTGTTGCCGACAACCTTGGTCTTATTGGTGTTGGGAATGGTGTTCTTTTTGTTTTTTGAAGATGGTAATACCCTGGAAGGTCTATCCTGGCAAGGAAAGTTGGCTACCTCGTTTATGGCTTCCGTGACGACTCGAACGGCAGGATTTAATAATGTGGATATGGCCGCGTTACATCAGGCTACGATTTTTCTATTTATCTTATTGATGTGGATCGGAGCCTCTCCGATGTCTACGGGCGGGGGAATAAAAACGACTACCTTCGTTATCGCTTTAAAGAATGTTATCGCTATTCTCCGGGGAGAAGATAGGGTGGAGATCGGTAAGAGACAATTAACCCGTTTAAATGTGAATCGGGCTCAGGCGATTATCTTTTTGTCTTTGGCGTGGACGGCTTTGGCCGTTATGCTGCTTTCGATACTGGAACCTCAGGGGAGGTTCGTTCAAATCGTATTTGAAGTTTTTTCTGCTTTGGGAACGGTAGGGCTTTCGTTGAATTTTACCCCGGCTATGAGTGATGCGGGAAAAATAATCATTAGTCTCACGATGTTCGTGGGGCGGGTAGGATTGATCACGTTGTTATCGGGTGTTGTCAAGCAGCGGCAGGAGAAGTTGTACAGGTATGCGGACGATACGGTGATATTATAAGTATGAATGAAGTTAATGTTTGAATGATATGAAGTGCATTGTTATCGGTTTAGGACATTTTGGACTGGCTTTGTCACAGCGTTTGACGGCTTTGGGACATGAGGTGATCGGAGTTGACAACGATTTGAATAAAATCAATCAGTACAAGGACAGCATTACGACGACCATTGCCTTGGACGTCCGGAGCGAACAGGCTTTGGGATCTCTACCTTTGAAAGATGTGGATATCGTGTTTGTGGTCATCGGTAAGGATTTCGGTACCTCTTTGTACGTACTTGCCCTGTTGAAACAATTTGCAGTCAAGCGTATCGTTGCCAGAGCCATGTCGGAGGTTCACAAAACGATTATGGAGACGATGGGTATTACGGAGATTATCAATCCGGAGTGGGAATATGCCGATTTTTTTGCCCTGAAGGTAGAGTTGGCAACGACCATCGATTCTTACGTGGTCGATACCGATCACGTGATTATCGAATGGGAAGTTCCTGCCGGATTCGTCGGTCGTAAATTAGGCGATGTGGATTTCGAGCGGGAGTTCGGTTTGAAATTGATAACCCTGAAACGTTTGCAGGAAAAAGAGGATAAGCCTACGGTTCTTCCCGAGCTGCCAAGTGATCTGATACTTGAAAGAAGAGATATTCTGGTGCTTTTTGGATTGCACAAGAACTTCCGGAAGTTAGGAATTCAATTGCAATAAGTAATTTTTTAAGATATCCCCATTCCGGAACTCCTGTAAAAGAAAAGGATCTTTTTCGAACTCCTTTTTTACATTTTCCAGTTCCTTTTCCGTTTGTAAACCCGGAATAACGGTTGTCCGAAAAAGATACTCTATACCTGAAGCCCGAATGATACGAATAGACTCTTTTATTTTGTCCAGCAATTCGGAACTTATATTGGGGCTTATTTTCCGGTAGGCAGTTAGGTTTAACGCGGATTTTATGTCCATGGCAATTGCGTCGATCCGTTTCCCGGCAATAAGTTCTCGGAGAAGGTCGGGATTGCTCCCGTTCGTGTCCAATTTTATGTCGAACCCTAACTTTTTTATTTTTTGGACAAAAAGAATAAGGTCAGGTTGAAGGGTTGGTTCGCCTCCGGAGATAACAACTCCGTCCAACCATTGTCGGCGTTTGGACAGAAACGAAAATAGTTCCGCTTCCGTCCATTTTTGATTATTCGTAAAAAGTTCCGGTAGGACAAGGGAGGGATTGTGACAATAACCGCACCGGAAATTGCATCCCTGGGTAAATATAACGGCGGTCACTCTCCCTTCCCAATCGATCAGGCTCTGTTTAATCAATCCTCCGATTCGCATATCGCAATTTCTTCCGTGATACTGTTGTCAAAATGTTTCCGGTCGTCAAACTCGGCCCGTTTTCCGTTGTTCCATTGACTCACTGGACGCATGTAGCCGACGATCCTGCTGTATACTTCCGACTTCGCTCCGCATTGGGGGCAGGTAAAATGTTCTCCGGCTATGTAACCGTGGGAGGGACATATGCTGAAGGAAGGCGAGAGCGTGATATAGGGTAACCGGAATGCGGAAGTTACTTTCCGTATCATGTTTTTAGCGGCTTGGGCGGAAGTCCGGTGTTCCCCGGTAAAAACGTGGAAGACGGTTCCTCCGGTATAAAGGGTTTGAAGCTGATCCTGTTGTTCGAGTGCTTCGTACAGGTCTTCCGTAAAATGTACCGGTAAATGGGTGGAATTCGTGTAATAAGGTTGTGCTCCTTTTTCGAATTCTTTCCGGTTGGCCACGATAATGTCCGGATATGCGGCCGTGTCCAGTAAAGCAAAACGATAGGAGGTACTTTCTGCCGGAGTGGCTTCCAAATTATAGATGTTGCCGGTCTCCTCCTGAAATTCGGTTAAAATGTCCCGCATGAAAAGCATTGTTTTTTGAGCGAATTCTATTCCGTCCGAATGGGTGATAGGTACTCCTAAGAAGTTGAGGCAGCATTCGTTCATTCCGTTTATCCCGATGGTAGAGAAATGGTTTTTCCAGAAACAGTCGTAACGTTCGTGTACGTGTCTGAGGTAGTATTTGGAGTAGGGATAAAGTCCTTTTTCGGTATAACGTTCAATGACTTTTCGTTTGATCTCCAGGCTATCTTTAGCGATTTCCATCAAATAACGTAGACGTTGATAAAAGTTTTCTTCCGATACGGATTCATAACCTAAACGGGGCAGATTGATAGTAACGACACCCACGGACCCGGTAAGCGGGTTGGCAGCAAACAGTCCTCCTCCCCGTTTCATCAATTCCCGTTTATCCAAGCGTAAACGGCAGCACATGCTGCGGACATCGTCCGGTTTCATATCGGAGTTCACGAAATTGGAAAAATAGGGAATCCCGTATTTGGCCGTCATCTCCCATATCCCTTCGTGTTCGGGATTGTTCCAATCAAAATCCGGAGTGATATTGTAGGTCGGGATAGGGAAGGAGAAGAGACTGCCGGAAGCATCACCTTCGTACATTACTTCGGTAAATGCTTTATTTAGTAAAGTGACCTCCGCTTGGAAGTCGCCGTATACTTCTTCCTTGATTTCTCCGCCGTGAACAATCGGTTCGTTTTTTAAGAAATCCGGAACAGTTAGGTCCATGGTAATGTTGGTAAAAGGGGTTTGGAAGCCGACGCGTGTCGGTACGTTTAAGTTAAACAGAAACTCCTGTAAGCATTGTTTTATCTGTTTGTAATCCAATTGATCGTAGCGGATATAAGGGGCCAGGAAGGTATCGAAATTGGAGAAGGCCTGAGCCCCGGCGGCTTCTCCCTGCATGGTATAGAAAAAGTTGACAATTTGTCCTAAAGCTGTCCGGAAATGTTTGGCCGGTTTACTTTGGGCTTTTCCCTCAACTCCCCTGAAACCGACTGTTAGTAAGTCTTTCAGATCCCATCCGACACAATACACGCTTAAAAATCCGAGATCGTGAATATGAAGGGCCCCGCTTTTGTGAGCTTCGGATATTCTCTCCGGATAGAGATTGTTTAACCAGTAATTGGACGTGATCTGGGTGGAGATATGTTGGTTTAACCCTTGTAGAGAATAGGACGAATTGGCACTCTCTTTTACTTTCCAGTCGCTTAAAGTCAGGTAATCGTCCATCACTTCGATATTGGTAAGCAATACCTTGGAATTCCGGATCTGTTCATGTTGTTTCCGGTAAAGCAGATAAATTTTCAATAAATTGAAATCTCCGTGTTGCAAGAGTACCTGTTCAACCGTGTCCTGTACGATCTCCACGTGGGGAATGACTCCTTCTGGGGTGTCGGTTTTTAGAATTTCAATCACCTTGTTGCAGAGTTCGCGTGCTGTTTTACGATGAGGGTTTCCCGTTGCTCGCGTAGCTTTAAAAATCGCTTGTTCGATTTTTTCCGCTTTAAAATCGCAAATCTCCCCGTTGCGTTTTACAATTTTTGAAAAAGAGCTGTTTTCGTTCATTCTTAAAGGTTTTAGTAATGAATAAATAAATTTACTATAACCTTGGGTAAAATGAGAATAGTCCGATAGGCAAGCCTTCTCCTCGCTTTTCACCCGAAAGTTACGGATATATCGCAATCGGCAGGTCTTCTGACTCGCTATTTTCGACCTCCTTCCCATCGGTTATCCGACAGTGGATCTCTTGATCGAAAAACAAAAAAAGCTTACAGCTACGGGTATAGTCCCGGATTTTCACCGGATTCCCTATTAATCACAAACGTGAACCGAATGCATGACGAAAGTAAATAAAAATAAGATAGGATATATCGTAATCTTTGTTTTTAACAATAATTCTAAGTGGAATATATTGTTAATAAACTTATATTAAGTTGTTTGTGTGTATGAATAGGAAAATTTTGTATGATATTTATTTAATAAAGTTTTCATTTTTGGGAAACATTTTAGTCTGAATATTCTTTTTGGCAATCCTTGCAATGAGATCCCGGTGCTTCAAATTCCAACGTGGCATGAATAATGCCGATATGCTCCAATTCATGTTTCAAATCGCATTTTACGGTTTCCATTTGGGACATGTCATCGATGACGACGTGTACGGTAAGAGCGGTTTCGGTCGTGCTTAAAGCCCAGATATGCAAATGATGAAATCCTTTTACCCCGCGGGCAGAGGCAATGGTTTTTTCGACCTGTCTGTAATCGGTTCCGGCGGGAACCCCGTCTAAGGACAAGCGAATACTGTCTCGCAGCAATCCCCAAGTGGAATAAACGATGATGACGGCAATTCCGATCCCGATAAGCGGATCGATGATATTCCATCCCGTGTTGGCGATAATCAATCCGGAGACCAAAACACCGATGGAGACCAAGGCATCTGCTGCCATATGTAGATAAGCTCCTTTTACGTTCAGGTCCTTTTCTTTATCTTTCATAAACAGCCAGGCCGTGATCCCGTTGATGACTACTCCGACTCCGGCAACCCAGGCGACGGCGTCTCCGTCGACCGGCTGAGGATGGAATAGTTTGTTGATGCTTTCTCCCAAGATGAAGCCTACGGCAATCAACAGGATGACGGCATTTAAAAGGGAGGCTAAGACCGTGCTTTTTTTGTAGCCGTACGTGTATTTGGTATTGGCTTGTACGCGGGAAAGCCGGAAAGCCAGCATGGCCAATACAAGACTGAAGACATCGCTTAAGTTGTGTCCCGCATCCGAGAGTAATCCCAAAGAATTAAACCAGAATCCCGCAACGAATTCAACGACCACGAAAGCCGTGTTTAACGTGATCCCTATGATAAAAGCTTTATTTAGACTGGTGATTCTATGGTGGTGATGTTCGTGCGTATGTTCCATATCTTTTTGGTTATGCCAATAAAATTAAACTTAAAGCCATGATTCCCATTCCGGAGATAAGTCCGTAGATGGAGATGTGGTGTTCTCCGTATTCCCGGGCGGCAGGAAGTAATTCATCTATGGAAATAAAGACCATGATACCTGCGACGGCTGCGAAGATACATCCCATCAGGACGGGCGACATAAAGGGCATGAGTACTAAATAAGCCAGAAGAGCACCGGTCGGTTCCGCCAGGCCGGACAGAAGGGAATAACGAAATGCCTTTTTACGATCTCCGGTTGCATGGTAAATAGGAACAGAAACGGCAATACCTTCCGGGATATTGTGGATGGCGATAGCGACGGCTATTGCAATTCCTAAAGTCGGGCTTTCCACTGCAGCCGTGAAAGTAGCGATACCTTCCGGGAAGTTATGGATGCCGATGGCCAGGGCCGTCATCAGTCCCATGCGCATCAATTTTGTATCCTTGGGGGGAGGGGTATCCATACTTTCTACGGAACGAACTTCGTGAGGATTTTCAAAGGAAGGTACCAGACGATCGATGATACCGATCAATGACATTCCCGCGAAGAAGCAGAGGACCGTCATGGTCATACCGTATTTTGAACCTAACTCGGCCGTAAGGGAAGTTTCCGCCTGTTGGAAGATTTCCACGAAAGAGACGTATATCATTACTCCCGCGGAGAGTCCCAGCGAAAAGGAGAGAAAACGTTTGTTCGTGTGATGGGTGAAAAAAGCGATCAGGCTACCGATACCGGTTGCCAATCCTGCAAGTAAAGTCAATAATAACGGAATAAATAAACTTTCTTTCATGAATTCGATATTATCCGGGTTATACCCGATGTTTTCCGGAGATTTCGTTTGGTTTATTTTACAAAGATAGATTTTTTACGGGTATGAAAAAGCCTCGGTAAAGAAAATGAAAATTCATTTTTTGGGACATGGGATGGACGTTTTCGGAGTGCTGCAGAGGACCATCGTTTCTCGGGAAGGTTTAAGTTAGGGTAGGGATTTTAAAAGATCGGTCAATTCTTCGAACGAGTGTACGGGGATTTTTTCTCCCCCGGAGGGAAGAAAACTCATCTCCCGGGCCGTTTTTAGTTTTAATATCGGGTAAAGAGTGGAAGGGTAGGGATAGAAAAGGCATATGTAATGGTTTCTGTTTAAAACGTTGATCGCCCAATGTTTTAAGGTTTCGTCTTCCGCCTCGACGATGATATGGCGATCTCCCCGTATGGGCGGATAATAGTTTCCCTGGGTAAGGTCGAATTTTATTTTTTCCCGGTCGAATAGCGTATCCATGCTGTTATCGAAAATCAGGTCTTCCGTTACCCCGCAACGTAATCCTTCCGTTTTCGATAGCAACCATAGCCGATCCGCCAGAATAAGGGCTTGTTCTATATCATGGGTGGATAACAGAATCGTTTTTTGTTGTCGGTAAGCAAGGGTATGCAGGAGTTGCATGATCTCTATTCGGCTCGTTACGTCTAAAAAAGCGGTGGGTTCATCTAAAAGAATTACCGGACATTCCTGGACCAATGCTTTGGCTATCATCGTTTTTTGTCGTTCTCCGTCGGATAGTTCGGCAACGTAATTATTGAATTTGTTTTCTATCCCCACGGAACTCATAGCCTCTTCGATGATTTTGTGGTCACGTGCATGGAGTCGTCCGAAAAATCCGGTATGCGGTTGACGTCCTAAAGAGATTAATTCATAGACGGTCAATCCTCCGGCCTGTGTCCGGTCCGTGAGTACTACCCCTATTTTTCGGGAACGCTCTTTTTCCGAATAGTCGGATAAAGGTTTCCCTTCGAGTTGCACTTCTCCCGTTAATGGGGGTTGGAATGATGCGAGTGTACGTAAAAGCGTGGATTTACCGGCCCCGTTGGGTCCCAACAGACAAACTAATTCTCCTCTATGGAGTTCGAAAGAGAGGTGTTGCTGGATTGGATTCGTCTCTTTCCGGCCTTTCCTGTATCCGATGGTCAGGTCCCGCGACCGTACGATGGGATTATTTTGCATATTAGTTGAAGTATTGGATCTTGCGTTGTTTAATGATGACGTAAATGATCACGGGGGCTCCCAATACCGGCGTTACGGCATTTAACGGGATGATGCCCGATTCCCCCGGTAATACGCATATCAGATTACATAATAGGGCAATGGCCCCTCCCAGCAGCATGGTGTTCGGAAGGAGAGAATTATGGTTCGAGGTGCCCAACAGGAGTCGTGCGACATGAGGAACAGCTAAGCCGATAAAAGCGATAGGACCGCAAAAGGCCGTTGTGACTGCTGTTAATAGCCCGGTAGCGATCAGTAGCATATGACGGATACGGCGGATGTTTATACCTAAGTTCTCGGCATATCGAGTGCCTAACAGAAGGGCATTCAGGGGTTTTGTCAATGATAAGGAGAGGAGCAATCCGATGAGACAGGTAGCGGAGAAAAAGGGCAATTGTTCCATAGATACTCCGCCGAAATTTCCCATCCCCCATATAATATAAGAGTGTACCCCTTCCGCCGTGGCAAAAAAGTTCAACAGAGCAATGACGGAAGAAGCTATATAGCCGATCATAATACCGATAATTAACAACATGATATTGCTTTTCGTCAGTGTAGAGAAAAACAGAATCATTCCCATAACTACCATGGAACCGATAAAAGCTCCCAGAATGACGGAAAAAAAACCGGATAAGTTGAATGCGCCCGCTGAAATAATGCCTCCTCCCAATAACATGACAAGGGCGACTCCCAAGCTGGATCCGGTCGTAATTCCTAAGATGGAAGGGCCGGCTAAAGGATTGTTGAAGGCTGTTTGTAACATCAAACCGGAAGCCGCTAATGCCGCTCCGCATAATAGGGCCGTAATACATTGGGGAACGCGTGATTCCCAAATAATAAATCTCCAACTCGCTTTTTCGACTTCCTGTCCGCACAAGATGTCCCAAACGGCATCAACGGGTATATGGACGGAACCTATGATCAAATTACCATACAACAACACCAGGATGGTGCCTGTTAGTAATATTCCGAATTTTCGGCCGGGAGATGTCATGTGTGAGGTATTCATTCCGTCAGTTTTTGGAAATAATATGCTTGATAATCTTTCACTAATTCAGGATGAAAAATACTTATCAGGTCTTTTAATAATAATTCGGGGTGGAAGGGCGACTCCTCGTAAAAAGCGACCTTACCCGTGTTGCATCCGTACACGTTCTTCTCTTTGAAGGCTTTGAATTTGGCGTAGGGAGCGTAGTCCGATTTTAATTCGCGAAGAGTCTTGTCTGTTTGCTGATTGTATTTTATCAGCCAAAAATCGGCCTCGTGTCCCTGGTCGAAAACAACTTCGAAGGCCAGGGGAATAGATCCGCTCCGGGGGTCGTCGCTCCATAGATAGCGGGCGCCGGCATCCGAATACAGTTGTCCCATCGTGCTTTTTCCACCCGGCACGTACCAGGCCGATCCGCTTCTTAGTTCGCTGATAACGGAGGGTTTTGACGGTGTCGTCAAGGCCAATTGACATAATCGCTTATACTCTTTTGTTACCGCTGAAAAGAGAGAGTCTGCTGTTGCTGCCTGTCCGAATAGTAATCCGTAAAAGCGCATCCATTCCGCCCGTCCCAAGGGAGAGGTTTCCATGTAATCGGCACATTCGATGACCGGTACGTCCAATTTTTCAATTCGTCCGTAGCCGCCGCTATTTTCGAAAGGAGAGAGTAAAATGGCATCCGGGTGAATATCGATGATTTTTTCGATATCGGGATTCATGCTGCTTCCCAAATCGGCGATTTTCCCTGAGGAACATCCTTCTTGTATTTCCGGTATTTTGATATACTGGAGATCGCAAACGCCGACGATACTTGTTATTGAACCCAATTGCCGAAGCAGGCTGCAATGGACGGAAGAGTAGACGATCGCCTTAGACAACGGGATTTTCACTACGGTTCCTTCCGGGAGATGAGTCGGAACTTTTTTCTCTTTCGGAACCAAAATGTAAGTATGTAATATTTTAGTAGTATCCCAGGGATTACGCAGTTGGGCTATCGTGTAGTCTTCAATCGGGAACAGCACGAGATTCTCGGCGTGTTTCAGGGGGATCGGAGCCCCGGCTGCGTTTGAACCGGATGGTTGGTTTTTGCAGGAAAAACAAAGAAGAATAAGACCGACGAATAGGGTATGAATTTTCATAGATATAAAAATAGATAAATATAATGTGATTGTCCTGCCCGTTTTTTCAGGCAGGACTTTTCTATCAGGGTTTATCCCATAAGCCATTTTCCATATCTTGGTAAGTCGGATCGTATCCGTTGCCGGAAACCTTCCATTGGGCTGCTTCCAAAGAGGAGATGACGCCTTCTATTCCTTTAAATGAGGTCAACATCATGTTGTGTTGAATTTTAATACTGCCTACACTCTTCAAGGAACTGAAACCGTTTAGGTCGGTTATGTATTTGTTGCTGTAATAAGAGCTGAAACCGCATAAGGCAAACATGCCGCCTACGCTTTGCAGTTTGGGAGCCTGAACATCTGACATATTGCTTTGATAGTTTGCCGTGGTTATATTGAAATCACCTTTTACCGTTTCCAATACCGGGAACGCTAAGATGTCGACGTTGACTCCTTCTGCTTTTAAACTTCCTAATTTTTTCAAAGCGGATAAATCGAGCGTGATCTTATTCTGAATTTGGATATCCAGCTTTCCGCCGATTTCCGTTAACCGGGGTAAATTAAAGCTTCCTGTAAGGCCGTAGACCAATAACGTGAAATCGCCGTTTACTTTTTCAATATCCAATGTCCTGTCCTGATCCGGTATATTGATGTAATACCTCAATCGGCCGACCTCTTTAATCCCTTTTATAAGGATATTGGATGTGGTGACATTGATATAGCCCGGGAAAATTTCTTTACCGGTTAAGGTCGCTTCATTTTTTATCCCTTCGAATTCCATTGAAGTAAGATTTTCCAAATTCGAAATATTTACATCTTTCAGGGCATCATTATTTTTGATAGCCAATTTGGGAACTCTTTTTAATGAGGAGAAATCGGAGAATGACTCAAAAGGCACGGAGTAAATAGTTAAGGTACCTCTTACCTCTTTAAGAGAGGAGAACCCGTTTAAGCGGGTAATCAACGGGAGTCTGTACATCCAAAAATCTCCTCCCACGTAAGAGAGCGCTTTCAATCCGTCTAAATTTTCCACTGCCGATAGGTTATCCAGAGTGAATTTTCCACCGATGAATTCCAGCGCTTTCAGTCCGTCCACGTTTGTGATCTTACTGATATCGGAAAGATTCAACTCTCCGTCGACTCTTTTTAACGAGGATAGATCCAATTCGACCAAAGAACGATCGGAAGATAGATTCAATGCGCCCCAAATCTTTTCCACCTTAGGTGCTGAAAGGGTTTCCAAGGTCGAGAGCGATCCCAAAGTAGCACTTCCCCCAATATTGGTTAACTTGGGAAAGTTTATGGTTGCGATCTTACTCTGACTGCTTTCTACATATAACGTTTGGGCGATATCTTTTAATTGGGGGAGGTTTACCTCTTCCAGTCCGGTCCCTTTGTTGATGCGTATGGCCCCGACCGATTCTAAATTTTCTAATCCTTCTAAAGTCGTCCCGCCGTATGTAGAGTTGATGATGAGGTCGTATTTTACTTTCCGAAGTTTGGCCAAGGGAGCCAGAGAGGTGACGGTTGCCTCGCCTTCTGCTTCTCCGATGGTCAGACTTCCGTTTACTTCATTTATGTCCTGTGCGGCGAAGGCTTCCAGGTCGGCTTGGGTTGCCAATACGACATTGCCTTCATGAGCGACGGATCTCTTCTCTACGACATAAGTATAGGTACGTTTACTCCCGTTATACGAAGTAACCGTAAACGTCTGTTTGATATTCCATGCCTGTACTTCCGAAAGGGACGGAGAGAGGGTAGCGTTTTCACTGGTCGTAATGGCGGCGGAAATGCCGTCGAAAGTAAAGTTTTCGGGAACGACCAGTTTGATGTTGTCCCCGTGAATTGTCGTGTGCAGTAAAGCTTCTCCTTGTTTCAGACGAAAGGAGATTATATAGTTGTCTCCTCCCGTAAAATCACTTTCGTCGTCGCTACAACTCGTCACGAAAAGCGGGATAAACAAAAAGAAAAAAACTCTTTTTATAGATAACAGTTGCATATTCTTTTTCATTTACGAATTAAACTTCAATTTTGGTTGGGTTCTGTCCATTGGCCGTTTTGTAACATTTCGAGTGTCGGATTGTACTTGTTTTTCTCCGTTTTTAAACTGGAAATGCCCGGAATCGCCTGTTTTAAGCCTAAAAATGATACCAATGCTGCCTGACTGGTGATCTCGACCTCTTTTACGCTCGCAAGAGCAGAGAATCCGTCCAGATGGGTCAATGCCTTATTGGTATAATAACTGCTGCTCGTGTTCAGTGTCAGTTTATTACCAATGCTTATTAAAGCCGGCATTTCGATAGAGGCAAAAGAGTTGCTATAGTCGGCCGTTGAGATGGTCATGTCTCCGCCTACTGCTGTTAAGGCCGGTATTTTCAGGGCGAAGTTTTTGGAGAAATTGTTGATCTTCAAATTCGCTCCGACCTTTGTAAGCAAGGGTACTCCGAATTCGGTTAAGCTACTCAGGCTTGACTTTAAGGTAAAATTTCCGGATACCTCTGTCAGATGCGGGAATTTTAGTGTCTTAAGCGAACTTGTATTTGCAGTAAGATCCCCGTTGATTTTGGTTATGCCTTGGGCGTCGATGTTGTATAAGGCATATCCGTTTAAATCCAAGCCTCCGATCTCTTCTATACCTTCCAATAAGGGAAAGAGATTATCTGTTTGGGAGATAGAGGAGGTGCATTCCAGACGAAGGATACCGTTGAATACCTTGTCTCCGATTACTTTAGCGGTGGCTAATGTTTTGTTCAACAGGTTGAGCGTCGCGATGTCCAAGCCTTTGATATGGATCTCGGTTATATGATTCAGATTGGATAACTTTAGTTCGTTGATTTTCTTTAAAGTTGCCGGGGCTTCGAATTTTTCAAAATGGGTTATGGACTGAATCGTGAATATGCCTCCGATCGATGCCAGAGCCGGGAACCCGTCTAAATTTTCCAGGTGGGACAAGCTTTCGAGGGTTAGGTTACCGGTTATTTCGCGGAGGAGAGGAAATTTGCATGTAAGAATGGAGTTATTTCTTAATTTGATCTCTGCAACCTGTTCCAGTACGGGCATCTCCAGTTCGAGGATTTGACAATACCTGATATCCAGTGTCCCGGAAATCTCTTTTAAAGCGGGAGTGTTTAATATCTTAAGCATGGACTTGGAAGTATTGGCAAAAATAGACATTCCTCCGCACTTTTCTAAAGCGGGTAGATCGATCCGCTCCACCTTTTCCAGTTTTTCGATGGAGAAGTTGTCTCCGATTCGGACTAAATTAGGGAAATAGATAGTCGGAATCAAAGAGAGAGAACCTGAAGAGGTATAGGTCAGGCCTCCTTCTATTTCCTCCAACGCGGGGAACTCTGTTTGAGCTAAATTTCCTGAAACATTCAAATGACGTCCGATACGGTTTAACTTGGGACACACGATTTGTTCTACCTTCGCGTGATTTACCGTAAAGTCTTTTCCCACGGAAATCAGGTGCGGAAACTCTATCAGTTCGAGGTTCTTGCCTGCCTGGATCGAGACTCCTCCCACTTTCTCCAAATTCTCTAATCCTAACAGATCTTTTCCGGTATACCGGTCATTGACGATCAAATCGTATCGTATCTCCCGAAGGTTATGTAACGGAACTAAAGAGGTGATCGAGTCTTCGCCGGAAGTCGATGCAATGATCAGATTTCCGTTGATTGCCGTGATTCCGTTTGTTTCGAATGCATTTACCTCCTCTTGTGTCGTGAGTTGTATGCTTCCTTCCAGTACGGATTGTTCTTTTTTTACCAGATAGTAATAGACTCTTTGTTCTCCGTTCGAAGCATTGACTTTAAAAAGCATTTGTTCGTCCCATTTGTCGATCTCTTCCGGGGAGGGTGTAATACGTGCCCGTTCGCTCAAAGTCAGTTCTGCTTTGGCTCCTTCCAGTGAAAGAGCCGCGGGGGCTGTGATGATGATACTGTCGTTGATCAATTCTGCCTTTAAAGAGGTACTGCCCTGTGTCAAAATAAAAGAGGTGATGTAATTATCCATTCCGTTAAAGGGATCGTCCTTGTCGTTACATCCCGTGATTCCGAGTACGGCAAAGAGCATGAAAATCGACCCTGTTATATTCCATTTTTTCATATTCATGATCATTTATTCTTTAAGTGATAATCGTAGGCTGCACAACACTCGGTGGAAAGTTCTCCGATGTTTTCCGCTTTGGAACTTATTCCGGTTTGTACCATGACAAAATCGATGTATTTTAGTTTTATAGGGGTTCCGTCGCGTTGAACGGCATTACCGATGTCGAAACAATCCTTATTTGTTCCGTAGTTATCCACGTATCCCCATTCGTAATCCCGATTATACCAGATTCCTCCGACATTCTCGGTAAGGGGAGCCAGTTTGGTACCATATAGGGTATAGCTGTTCCCTTGGATAAACATCGGAAAATAATAGTCCTGGGAGTGGTAGCTATTGATATCCACACTTCCGGTTTTTCCCTCATTGTCGACCCAAATCACGTTGGTGCGAGTTTCCTTGGGCTTGTAGTAGGTAATGGCGTATTGACGGGTAGTCTGTTCCGGGATAGCACTTCCTTTCAATTCGTACCATGTATCGTTCGGCAATCCGTCTCCGTTTTCATCCTGCATGACCCATACGATAGCCGGTTCGGAATTACCGGAAAAAGCATTTCCATTAATTTCTAAATCATATTCGCCTTCTTTGTTCTCCACGCTATGGTCGAAGCCCATGACGATGTATCCCCCGTAAGCCCCGAGGAAGGTGTAACTCTCGTTGGTAAGTATGGAACGGGCATCGTTTAAAGCTTGGGTGAAAGTAGAACCGATCTGGTATGAATTGAATTGATTCGGTGCGGGGATATATTCGAAAATGTCGGTTATCTTTGCGGAACTTGAGGCGGTGATCGTCCGACGATGGGTCTCTTCCGGTTCCGTACAGGTAATATCGGCTTCTGCAAATACTGTTTTTCCCCCCTCTTTTACAGATACTTTAAGGCGATAGGTTTTCTGTTGCGTAGGTTCAAAAGTGAAAAATACCGATTTTTCGTTTTGTACGGTTCCGTCCACGCTCCATTCATAAACGGCGTTGGGGGAAATACCGAATGTGGTCGGAGATAAAACTAATTTTCTCCCTTGAGGAACTGTAAATTTGGGAATCCGGTTATCCGTGGGAATCCGGTAACGGCCGTCGCTAAAGATCAATTGTGCTTCTATGACGGATAAGACCATCACTTTATTGATGTAAACGGCCTCTCCGTCTTCATTTTTTACGGTCAAAGCCAATTGGTATTCTCCTGCTTCGGGTTGATTGAAGATGAGTACGCTGTCCGTACCGGATACTTTTCCGTCTACTCGCCAGAGATAACTGGCACCTTCACTGTTCTCTACCGCGGGAGCTATCGGATAATCGATCCCGGCAAACGGGGCAAGGGAACCGTTGATGGAGACCACGGGAAGGGCTTTCTCAACGACGGAGATTTTTACCTGTTTTTCTATACTTCCGTTATCCGCATCCAATCGAAAGTTAACAAAGCTCTCGCCGATTTGCTTGCCGAAGAACAGGAATGTCGTATCGGTGGAGACGATCTCACCGTTTATCTTCCAGGAATAGACAGGATTTACGGCATCTTTTATTTTTGCTTTTAACGTGATCTCTTTACCGATTTTGACTTTATATTCTCCACTTCCGTTATTGAAAGTCACGTCAGGAGAACCGATATGTACCTTATCGTCGTCGGAACAGGATTGAAGGGTTCCGAGGAAAAGGCCCCATAACAAGATGATAAGTAAGAATTTGTTTTTTTTCATAATGAGCGATTTTTTATTTTAAATCTTTCAATGGTTTTGTGGTAAAAACAAGGTGTGCCGGAATATCTCCTGTGGTCACTTCCCATTTTTTCTTTCCGTCCGGGGTGAAACAATAAAGAGTGCCCGGGGTGACATAGCCTTTGGCATCAGAAATGTATATCTCTCTGGTTCTCGGATCTACGGCCAAAGAGTAGGGGACCTCTATCGATAGTTCCGTTCCGTCCTTGATAAAGTTTCTGGTTACGATACGTTTTGTTTTGGTATTGTATATGGTGTAGGTGACCGTGTTCTTTTCGGTGATTTTGCTGTATTCCGTGCTGTAGGCGTAAAGCGAATCCCCGCAAAGGTATAGCTCGCTTGCCGGGAAATTCAGAACGTCGGTGACGATGTCTTTTCTCGGATCGATGACATAGGTGTTGGAGTGTATGTTTTTATAGTCTCCCCGGGAGGTAACATAGATATTGGCATTCCGGTCGATTTTCATCCGGTGGAGGTTGATGGCTACCGGAATTTTTTTAATCTCTTTAAAACTGTTCAGGTCGATGACCGATACCGTATTGTCGTAGTTGGGAACGCGATACCCTCCGGAGTTGGCTGCGTATAGTTTATTTCCGGCAATAACCATCTCTTCCGGTTGATACCCCACGGAACAGGAGTCGAGTATTTGCAGGGTAGCCGTATCCACTTTGGCTACATACCCTAACCGGGCGTTGGGATCTATTTCTATTTTTCCGGCATAAGAGCTGACATAAGCGTATCCTTTGTCGAATACGATGTATCGGCAATTCGGAATAGAAATTGTTCCGATATGCTTGGCCGTATTGACATCCATGACTTCCACCAGATTGGAGGCATTGATAACCGCGTATAATTTGTTTCCGTAAATTTGAATGTCGTTTCCTACGTCTCCGAGTTCTTTGACAACCGAAGGATTTCTTTCCGGAAAGATATTTTTATGGTATTTTCCGGTCGTGTAGTCGAAGTAGTCCAAAGTGGCTTTATTGCTGCCCATATTTCCTTCGTTCAACAGAAAGAATCCCTTAATGGGACCGGAGACCGAATCGCTCGGCGCTACTTGGGTGATAACCGAAGAGATGATCTCTTCATCATCGTTCCGGCAGGAAGAGAATATAAAGCTTCCTACCAGAAAGAGTATACCTACATGAATTTTTAGTTTGATCATACTTTAAAAGATTAAAGGTTTATTTGTATCAGATTTCTATATTGATCGTAAACTTTACGTTGGTACCCGGCATGGGATAACACTCCACGACCTCGTATTGTTGATTCAGCAGGTTATTGATTTCTGCCGTCAATCGGATTTTTGCCTTCTTCCACAGAAATGTCTTGGAAGCCGAAAGGTCGTTTGTATACCACTCTTTGGCTTTGTTTTCAGGAATATTGGCGCTCGATTCGTAACGTTTTCCGGTATAGATGAAGCTGTAGTTCAAATCCCAGCTTTTATAACTGCCGTTCAGGATTGCGGATCCGCCATGCCAGGGAATATAGGGGATCTGATCTCCGTAAAAAGGACTTCCCGGTTTACTGAAATCCTGAGCCTTCTGGTAGGTATAGTTTATTCGGGTATCGAGCAACCAATGACGTTTGAAATTCCAATGCGATTGTAAGGCAACATCCACTCCTCGAATTTCGACCTCTCCCAAATTGATCATTGTCCAGCGAAATTGGTTGGAGATCGGAATGGCGATGATTTTATCGGTTACTTCGTTATAGTAGCCGTCGACTTGAATTTCTAAACTTTTTAGTGCCGAAGAGGTAAACTGGCGGGCATAGGTGATACCGAAATCGTATTGGATCGTGTATTCCGGAGCCAGATTTTTGTTCCCGATAAAGGTATAATACAGATCATTCAGGGTGGGCATCCTGAATATTCGTTTGTAAAATGCCCTGAAATTCAAATCTTTTTCCTCCCAGGGTTGCCAGGAAAGGACAATGGTGGGGGTATACTTTTGTTTACTGTCTGCAGCTGCATTTGTAACGCGAGTTTTATCATTGACGAAGGTACCCAGTAGACTTGCCTGTATGTTCAAACGCTGGAAATTAATAGCCGTAGCCAGTGCGATTAAGCCCGTGTAACGGGTAGGATAGACAAAATCGACGAGGTCTGCATTCAATTTATTCCATTGGAAATCGGCAGATAAATTTAGATTCCATCCGGGAAGAACGTTGAACAGGTTGGCGGAAGAAAGATATACCTCTTGTTGGCGATAGTGGTTGTTTACATACATCGTAGAAGCGTCCAAGCGGGGATCGGAAAGATAATGCAGGTAATCGTAAGCGTATTTGCCGTTGATAAGCATGCTGTAACGGTTGAAGTACTTTTTAAAGGAGCCTTGTAGAAAAAAATTGGAATCCCATTGTCGATCCTGATTTTTAAATTTCCCGGGCTCTTCACGTACCGAGGCTCCGGGATATCCTCTTTCCGAATGATAGAAATAAGTTTTTGCTTTCCATTCTCCCTCTTTGAGCTTGCCGAAAAGACCGTATTCTGCTCGAATGGCGTATACATCCCCGTTCTTACGTATTTCAGTGGTATCGTAACCGTTTTTCTTCCGGTAACTGAATTTGTATTTTCCGTTGGTATACATGTATTCTGCGCTTAATGAACCGTCGATATTTTTACCGAGTCGGTTTTCCAGCAGAAAGGAGGGATTGGCCAACCCGAAGGAACCGGTCTTAAAGGTAAATTTGGCATTGTATTTTTTCTCCGGATTGAATCGGGGGATCCTGGAGACCATATAAATGGATCCGGCTGAACCGAAGTCTTTGGCCGATTGGAAAATGGCGCTTCGTTGTCCGTTGTATAATGAAATGGACTCCATATTGTCCAACGAAAAACGTCCTAAATCGATAATTCCGTTTTGGGCATTTCCCAACTCGATCCCGTCATAGAAAACTCCGACGTGTTGAGTACCCATACTCCGGATATTAACGGTTTTCAACCCTCCGATTCCCCCGTAATCTTTAATTTGTACTCCGGAAAAATAGCGTAAAGCATCAGCGACAGAGTGGACGCTTAATTTTTGTAAAGTAGCTCCGGATAAAATTTGGACGGGAATGATCTCTTTTTGTATCTGCTTGGCGGAAACAACGGCTTCCTTTATATGATACATTTTAGTTGTGTCCTGCTGTTGGGCATAAATTCCCGGTGTCATCAACAACCATAAATTCAGAGCTATAAGATGCGAATAATTCATTTTTAGCTGTCATTAAAGTAATAAACAGCCTTCTGGAGAATATCCTGCGGTACAAATAACGAAGTTACTCTTTTGTCGTAAAGAATAAATCGGATAATGTTCACGTTTATATCCAAGCTCTACTCCCAGAAAGCTTCAGATTATAACGATATTGGCAGGTCTTCTGACTTACTCCGTTTTCAAACGCCCTTCCCATTTCGTGTCGAAACAGTGGATGTGAGTATTGTTCGAAAATTTCGGTGGAGCTTACAGCAGCGGGTCTGTTCAGGATTCTCACCTGATTCCCTTTTCACCACCTTCCGTAAAACGAAAGGTGACACCAAAATCGATTGTTTAATCGGGTGCAAAATTAGATAGTATTTAGTAATAAACAAATAAAATGTGCAATTAAAAATTCGATTTCGAAAATACAGGAATATTGCCTGTCTGAATAAAGGCTGTTACAATGATGGATAGGTATGGTAGAATAATGTACTTACAGTCGATTCACTGAAAGATGGGAGCATTATCGGACAATCGTCCGGGGAAGATAACAATGGTTAATCAGGAAAAGGAGTTAAGTAGGCTTGTCAAGTTGGTCGTGAATAATTTGACGGCCATAGCCAATAATATGATACCGAAAAATTTACGTAATACGTACACTCCTCCTTTTCCGATCAAACGTTCCACCAAAGAGACGTTTTTTAATACGATATAAACTACTGCCATGTTTAAAATAATGGCTATGATGATGTTAACGACATGACATTCCGCACGGAGAGATAAGGTCGTCGTGAGAGCTCCAGCTCCCGCAACCAAAGGAAAGACCACGGGAACGATGGTTGCGGAACCTCCCGGACCATTATTGCGGAAAACCTCGATATTAAAAGTCATTTCGATCGCTAATACAAAAAGTACCAAAGCTCCGGCTATGGCGAAGGAAGAGATATCGATATTGAATAGTTTTAATAGGGCGTCGCCGGCAAAGAGAAACGTGATAAAAATAGCTAAAGAAATTCCGGTTGCTTTTTCCGCATTGACCTTATTCCCGCTACTATTTAGATTCATGATTATAGGAGCGGAACCGGTGATATCGATCACGGCAAACAATACCATAAAGGCCGTAAAAATCTCTTTAATACTAAAATTTAATTCCATGTCGCAAAAATATAAAAAAGCAACATATTAAAAAAGAACAAAAGGTATTGTCTGTAGAATAAATAAGACAATACCTTTTTGTATATGTGCTTCCTGTATTATTCTTCCCGGATAGCCGTGATTCCGGGGAGCTTTTTGCCCTCGATATATTCGAGCAATGCACCACCTCCCGTAGAGACGTAGCTGACTTTGTCGGCTAAACCGAATTGGTTGATGGCTGCGACCGAGTCTCCTCCGCCGATAAGCGAGAAGGCCCCTTTTTCGGTTGCTTTCACGATGGCTTCGGCGATGGCTTTTGTTCCTTCGGCAAATTTGGGGATCTCAAACACGCCTACGGGACCGTTCCAAAGAATGGTTTTTGAATTTTCGATGATTTTTGCAAATTCCTTTCGGGTTTCCGGGCCGATGTCCAAACCTTCCCAGCCGTCCGGGATATTCATGGGGTCTACAATTTGAGTGTGGGCGTCCTGACTGAAAGCGTCGGCGGCTAATGTTTGGTTGGAAAGCACTAAATTAACCCCCTTTTCTTTGGCGATTTTTAGGATATCGAGGGCTAAATCCAGTTTATCTTCTTCGCAAATCGAATTTCCGATATGACCACCCAATGCTTTTTTAAAAGTATAAGTCATACCACCGCCCAAAATCAGGTTATCCACCTTGTCCATCAGATTCATGATGATATCGATTTTAGAGGATACTTTCGAACCTCCCATGATGGCTGTAAAAGGACGGGTCGGATTGTGCATTACTTTATCCACGCTTTCTAATTCTCCTTTCATGACATAACCGAAAAGTTTGTCGTTCGGGAAAAATTCGGCGATCACGGCAGTAGAGGCATGGGCCCGGTGGGCGGTTCCGAAGGCGTCGTTGATCCATACGTCTCCTAAAGAGGCCAGTTCTTTGGCAAATTGTTTGTCCCCTTTTTCTTCCTCTTTGTGGAAACGAAGGTTTTCCAATAGAAGTACTTCTCCCGGTTTTAAATCGGCTGCCATCTTTTGGGCTTGTTCTCCGACACAATCTTCCGCGAATTTAACAGGGGTATGCAATAACTCCTCTAAGTGCTTTTGAATGTGTTTCAAAGAAAACTTATCCTCCGGTCCGTTTTTCGGACGTCCCAAATGAGACATGAGAATAACAGAACCTCCTTTTTCCAATACTTTTTTTATCGTTGGAATGGCAGCCCGCATGCGGGTATCATCTGTAATTTCGAATTTGTCATTCATAGGTACGTTAAAGTCGACTCGAATTAACGCCCTTTTGTTTTTAAAATTGTAATTGTCAATCGTCTGCATATTATTTATGTTTAGATATATTCTTACGTAATTGTCATGATAAAGGTATGTATAAAATGAATTTAAACAAAGAAAAAAAGTGAAAAGGCTATCGGGGAGTCGGTTTGTCGGGAAATGAGAGAGAAAATTTGTAGGTCTCGAAAAAAATGCAGACTTTAGCTATTCATACGATACATCAGATGGATAAACATGAATTTTTTATGAAAAAGGCTTTGGAAGAAGCCTATATTGCTCAGTCGGAAGGGGAGATCCCCGTGGGAGCGATTGTTGTTTGCAAGGATAAAATTATTGCCAGGGCCCATAATCAAACCGAGAGATTGAATGATGTGACGGCTCATGCGGAAATGTTGGCGATTACATCGGCAACCGCTTCGTTAGGAGGAAAATATTTAAATGACTGTACGCTTTACGTGACGATGGAACCATGTACTATGTGCGGGGGGGCTTTAGCGTGGGCTCAGTTGGGAGAGTTAGTGTATGGAGCATCGGACCCGCACCGGGGATACGCGAGGCTGACTCCCCCTATACTTCACCCGAAGACCAAAGTGGTAGCCGGAGTGTTGGGCGAAGCATGCGCCGATTTACTGAAGGCATTTTTTGTTCGTAAACGTGATTAATTCTTTCCCGCATTGTATATGCGATGGAGTTTTTATACATTTGAGACTCGAAAAAGAAAACGACGAATCCTTTTAGGCTGGGATTCGGTTTTGAAACAGGTAAAAAAAAATAGATGGCTGGATTTGATATAAGAAGCGGGAATGTTCCTGAAAGTGAGAAAGAGTTGGAGAAGGCGTTACGCCCCTTGACCTTTCGTGATTTCCAGGGACAAAAAAAGATTGTGGATAATTTAGAGATTTTTGTACAGGCGGCCAAAATGAGAGACGAGTCGTTGGATCATGTCTTATTACATGGGCCTCCCGGGTTGGGAAAGACAACTTTATCTGCCATTATTGCCAATGAGTTGGGAGTAGGAATAAAGATTACCTCCGGACCGGTGCTGGATAAGCCGGGCGATTTAGCCGGCTTACTGACTAATTTGGAAACGAACGATGTCCTTTTTATTGACGAGATTCATCGGTTGAGCCCTATCGTGGAAGAGTATCTCTATTCGGCCATGGAGGATTTTAAAATCGATATTATGATCGATAAAGGACCGGCTGCCCGTTCCGTACAAATACAATTGAATCCTTTTACCTTGATAGGAGCCACTACCCGTAGCGGTTTACTGACGGCCCCTTTGCGTGCTCGCTTTGGTATTAACAGTCATTTGGAATATTACGACCTGGATATTTTGACGGGAATTATCGAACGTTCCGCTTCTATCCTGAACGTGAAGATAACAAGCCAGGCTTCGAAAGAGATTGCTTCGAGAAGCCGAGGGACACCCCGTATCGCGAATGCCCTGTTGAGGAGAGTACGCGATTTTGCGATGGTAAAAGGAAATGGTGTTATCGATCATGAGATCACTCAATATGCTCTTGAAGCTTTGAATATCGATAAATTCGGTTTGGATGAGATGGATAATAAAATTCTGCTGACCATTATCGATAAGTTTAAGGGAGGTCCTGTCGGATTGACAACCATAGCTACTGCCGTAAGTGAAGACCCCGGCACGTTAGAAGAGGTCTATGAACCTTTTCTGATTAAAGAGGGGTTTCTGAAAAGAACTCCCCGGGGACGCGAAGTGACGGATCTGGCCTATAAACACCTAAAAAAGGACCAGGTAAAGAATGATCAACCTACGCTTTTTTAGACAATTAGCCATGCAAACGTTATATGGTTAAATTGTGTTAATAGTAGGAAATGTTAAAATTGAATTGTTAAATTTGTGGTATGAGAAAACAACAGATTATCATATTGGGTGTTGTGTTTGGTCTCTCGTTATTTGGATTAATTCTGCTTCAGACAAGCTATTTTCAGACCGCCTTTGAAGTAAAAAAAGAGCAGTTTGATTATACCGTCAATAAAGTGATGGATGAGGTTGTTGATTATATCCGGGGAAAAGTGAAGATGAATCGCATTGCAGAGGGGAACAATCTGTTGAAAAGTTCAGAGGATGGTGTAGAAGATACTCGAATGTACGTGGATCCGAAGCGGAAAATCGCTTCTAAGAACGATCCTAATTTGATGTTTAGTTCTGTACTGAGTTTGATTGATGATGACTCGGATGTGCAGGATGTCAGTGATTTTGTAGGTCGTAAGGTAACCAAAGATAATTTATCGACCTCTCTTGCAAAATTGCAACAGCAGATTAAGGAACGTTTGGGAAAGGATTACGTGCTGGTCGTAGAGGAGGGGAATAAACCGGAACGAATGATAGAGGGCAGGATGGATGTGAATGATTTGTACGGTTTTATCGGAAATGCTCTGATCGATAACGGTATTCGTAGCTCGTTTGAGTTCGGGATAAAAGAGAATGGAAAGTTCGTGTTGGCCTCTAAAAACTTTTTAAGCCAACAGGATCGATATTGGGATAAGAGAATTTTCCCGGGTGAAAAAGGAGGAACGGTACTGTATTTGAGGTTTCCTGATTTGGCAGGAGATGCGGCGAGTTCTTTGTGGATGTTGTTACCCAGTATATTGATCACATTCGCTTTGTTGTTTTGTTCTGTATTCTGTTTAGTGGTTATTATTCGTCAGAAAAAACTATCGGTAATAAAGAATGACTTTATTAACAATATGACTCATGAATTTAAAACCCCGATAGCGACGATCTCTTTGGCTTCACAGATGTTGAAGGACGGAGCTGTAACGAATACGCCGGAAACCATTGACCGGGTCGCTACCATTATTCGGGACGAGAGTAAACGTTTGACTTATCAGGTGGAACGGGTGTTGCAAACCGCTCTTTTTACGGAAACGAGGATGAAGTTAAAATTGAAAAAGATCAATATAAATGACATTATAGAAGATTTGTTACCTAAATTTATCTTGCGGGTGGAGGATAAAGGAGGTAAAATGTTCGGTCACCTGGAGGCTGAAAATGACGAAGTATTGGCCGATGAGGTTCATATAACGAACGTCATTTCTAATCTGGTTGACAATGCTATTAAGTATTGTATCCGGGCTCCGGAGATCTCAATCTATACGCGAAATAGGAATCATGAGATTGTTATTAGTGTGATTGATAATGGCATAGGAATTGCTAAGAAAGATCAAAAATTGATCTTTGAACGTTTTTATCGCGTGTCGACAGGAAATTTGCATGACGTGAAAGGTTTTGGGCTGGGCCTTTCGTACGTGAAAAAGATCGTGGAAGCACACGGAGGAAACATTGACGTGGAAAGTTCCCCGGATAAAGGGAGCTGTTTTGACATTATTTTACCATTAACATCAAAAAAACAAAAGGTAAAGAGAACCTTATTTTTCTAATTTCGTATATTTTTTCAGAGAATTTAAAACGATATAGAGAATTATTTAAAACAACATAGCTATGGATGAGAAAATTAAAATTTTATTAGCAGAGGATGACACAAACCTCGGCATGCTGCTTAAAGAGTATTTAAGAGCTAAAGGTTTTGACACCGTTTTATGCGAGGATGGAGAAGTCGCTTACGAGACTTTTTTAAATCAACCTTTCGATATTTGTATATTTGACGTGATGATGCCGAAGAAAGACGGTTTCACTTTGGCAAAAGACGTACGACAAATTAATAGCGAGATTCCAATCATTTTCTTGACGGCAAAAACGATGAAAGAAGATGTGTTGGAAGGATTCAAATTAGGAGCTGACGATTACATGAGTAAACCTTTCAGCATGGAAGAGTTGCTTTTGAGAATCGAGGCCGTATTGAGAAGATCGACCGGTCTGAAACCGGAAGATGAGCAAGAGATCTTTAAGATCGGTAAGTTGACGTTCAACTCTAAGAAGCAAACTTTGTTTGATGGAGAAGAGGAGCAAAAACTGACCACGAAAGAATCGGAATTACTTCGTTTGTTATGCTTGAATGTAAATAAAGTATTGGAGAGAAACTTTGCTTTGAAGAACATTTGGGCGGATGACAACTATTTCAATGCAAGAAGTATGGATGTTTATATCACCAAATTACGTAAACACTTGAAGAAAGATCCTTCTGTGGAAATTATCAATGTTCACGGAAAAGGATATAAATTGATCCTTTGATGTCTGATAAATGAATAAAACGGGTCTCGTTTTCGGGACCCGTTTTTTATGGTGTTTATTTTACCGGAATCTTATCTATTCTCCGTTGATGTCTTCCGCCTTCGAAGGCTGTCGATAAGAAGGTGTCGATCACGTTTTGAGCCTCTTCGTAGGCTATGAAACGAGCCGGAATACTGCAAACATTGGCATTGTTGTGTTGACGCGCCAAAGCTGCCAATTCCATATTCCAGCATAGGGCACAACGGATTCCCTGGTGCTTGTTTACTGTCATGGAGATACCGTTTCCGCTTCCGCACAGGACAATTCCTTTTTCGTATTCTCCGGATTCCACGCTGACGGCCAACGGGTGTGCCGTGTCCGGGTAATCCATACTTTCGGAAGAGTGAGTCCCGAAATCTTTCACTTCATGTCCCTCCTCCCGAAGGTATTTAACTAATCTCTCCTTGTACTCGTAACCTGCATGGTCACATGCTATTGCTATTTTCATACGATAAATTAAAATTTCCGTTTAACGGATGATTATACGTTATATTTTTTGCAAAGGTAAGAAACATTTAGACTTCTGTGATCAAGAGATGATGTGAATTAATCACTTAATCGGGTAATCGTTTCGAACTACCGTACGATTAGAGTCTGCACATATCTACCGGTTTTTCTTTTTGAGCGTCTGTTACGGCAAGGGTGGTCATGTATACGATATCCCGTACGCTGCACCCCATTTGCAGAATATGTACCGGCTTTTTCAATCCTAAGAGTACCGGGCCGATGATTTCGTTGCTTCCTAATTCCTGTAATATGCCCAAAGCGATACTTCCGGAACTCAGGTTGGGGAAAATGATCGTGTTTACATCTTTATCCGCTAATGGCGAGAACGGATATCGCTTTTTTCTTAACTCTTTATTGAAAGCAACGGAAGCTGACATTTCTCCGTCCACGATGATTTCCGGGTATTTTCGATGTAAAACTTCGATGGCTTCTTGTATTTGTGCCGGACTTCCCAAGTGGTATTCTCCGAAATTGGAGTAAGAGGCTACGGCAATAATAGGTTCTACGTTAAATTGTTTCACGGCCTCGTAGGTGAGGACGGTGACGGATTCTAACGTATCGGCAGAAGGATGGCTGTTAACGGTGGTATCCGCCAAAAAGTAAGTTCCTTTTTTATGGGTAACGATATGCATCCCCACGGCGTATTTGCAACATTCCCGTAAACCGATGATGTCTTTGGCAGCCCGTAGTACATGGCGATAATCGGAGTGAATGCCGGATATCAGTCCGTCCCCGTCTCCGGATTCGACCATCATCAATCCGATAAAATTCGAATTATGCATTAATTCTTCGGCCTGTTCGGCGGTGATCCCTTTTCTTTGCCTCAGCTTATAATAAGCTTGCGTGTATTCTCTTATCTTCTCTTTTTCTACGGCCGGATCGAAAATCGTTAATTCGTCGATCTTCAGATGAAGCTGTTTTTTTAAATTCTCAATTTCGGTTGTATTTCCGATAAGAATAGGATGTGCTATTTTTTCCGTAACGATTTCCTGTATGGCCAATAGTACTTTTATATCAGCACCTTCTGCAAAGACAATACGTTTGGGATCTGTTTTGGCTTTTCCCGTCATGCGTCGCATAAGGCGGTCATCCTCTCCGATTCTTTTCTCGAGTTGTTCCTGATAGGCTTCCCAATCGGTAATTGTCTTGCGGGCGATTCCGGATGTTATGGCAGCCCGGGCTACGGCCGGAGCAATACGACTGATCAAACGGACGTCTAAGGCTTTTGGAATGATATAATTCCGGCCGAATGCGATGGAAGGATCGTTATAGGCCATCTTAACCTTTTCCGGTACGGGTTCTTTGGTTAATCGGGCTAAAGCATAAACGGCCGCCAATTTCATCTCCTCGTTTATTCCTTTGGCTTGAACGTCTAATGCCCCTCGGAAAATGTAAGGGAAACCCAATACGTTATTAATTTGATTGGGATAATCCGAACGACCTGTCGCGAAAATAATGTCCGGACGACTATGTATGGCTTTCTCGTAAGAGATTTCAGGATTGGGGTTGGCCAAAGCAAAAACGATAGGGTCATTACCCATGCTTTGAATCATTTCTTCTGTCAAAATGTCGGCCACGGATAAACCTAAAAATAAATCCGCTCCGACTAAGGCTTCCTGTAAAGTTTGTAGAGGCGTGTCTGTAGCGAACTCTTGTTTTTCACTGTTTAAATCTTTTCTATCGTTTCGGATAACGCCTTTACTGTCACACATGATCAAATGCTCTTTCTTCACTCCCAATGTCAAATAAAGACGGGCACAAGAAATAGCAGCCGCTCCGGCACCGTTAACAACGACTTTTATCTCCTCGATCTTTTTGCCGTTAAGTTCCAAGGCGTTTAATAGTCCGGCTGCCGATATGATAGCGGTTCCATGCTGATCGTCATGCATAACGGGAATGTCTAATTCTTCCTTTAAACGTCGCTCTATTTCAAAGCATTCGGGAGCTTTGATGTCTTCTAAATTTATTCCGCCGAAAGTCGGAGCTATGGTTTTAACCGTTTCGACGAACTTATCCACTTCTTTCGTGTCGACCTCGATATCGAAAACATCTATGTCTGCAAAAATTTTAAATAAAAGTCCTTTTCCTTCCATTACGGGTTTACCGGATAGAGCTCCGATGTCTCCTAAACCTAAAACGGCTGTTCCGTTGGAGATGACGGCGACTAAATTGCTTTTGGCCGTGTATTTGTACGCTTCCGTCTGATTTTTTTGAATTTCGAGACAAGGCTCCGCTACTCCCGGGGAGTAAGCCAATGATAAATCGTGTTGGGTACTATGTGGTTTTGTCGGGATGACCTCGATCTTTCCGGGACGTCCTGTCGCGTGATATTGTAAAGCTTGTGTTTTTTCAATAGAATCCATAATCTAACTTATTTGTATAAATGTAAAATTATCCGGATTTGTTTTAAACGACAAATAGAATGTGTTAATGAAATGTTAAAGTCAAAATATTAACGCAGGTTAAAAGAGGTTATTATTAATTTAGCCGAACTAAAATAGGTAGAATAGATAATGATGAAATTTGGGTTAATAGTTGTATTGTTGGTGTCATTCATATCTTGTACCAGAAATCAAAGGGTTGTTGTTGATTTTAATCTTGTTGGAACTAACGAACATCGATTCGTATTATCCGTCGATACTACAGAATACAGGGTTGACGTGGATGATAAGGGACACGGTCGTATCGTGTTAAACGAGTTGGGGTATGGTGTGTTGAAGTACGGGAAGGATCGGATTCCTTTATTTTTCGAAAGTGGAAAATCGTTGTCGATTTTTATTTACGGGAATAAGGTTCGTCAAAACGTTCGTTTTGAGGGGGATGGGGCTGCCAAGAATATTTATCTGAATAGCAGAAGATTTCAGGAAGGATCTCTTGACTATGCTTTGGGGGAGAGAGATTTTTTAAATCAGTTGAAAGATCATATCGCCAGCCAATGTGAACATTTGGATTCCATGTCTTTTGATCCGGAATTTACGAAAATGGAGCGAGAGAGGATAAAATTTACGACCTATACCGTTTTGGAAAATTATCCTTTATACCATGCCTGGAGTACCGGAAACAAAGATTTCCTACCCGATACGGCTTATATGGATTGTATTAGGGCTTTGATTTGGGAAGATGAAAAATTAATGACATTGAAGGAGTATAAAGAAGGGATGGCTTCTTTGGTCTCTTTGATCAGTACCTATCGTATTCAGGAGTTTGATGCTTATAAACGGGTTATGGCTCAATTTGATTACGTGAAAAAAAATTTGAAGAATAAGGTATTGATAGAGTATTTGATTGATCGTTTTGCTTACAATTATTTAGTCGGTTCCGGTATTGACGAACATACGGAAGAGATAGTCGCTGTTTATGATTATTATGTTAAAGATTCTGCTCTTAGGAAACATTTTTATGATTTTTATAACCGATGCGCCCGGATTGTAAAAGGGTGTCCCGCTTTGGATTTTACCTATACGGATCAAAATGGAAATATCGTTCGTTCCCTTGATTTTAGAGGGAAATACCTTTTATTGAACGTATGGGCGACCTGGGGAGCGCCTTGTCGGATTGAAAGTGTGGCATGGGATAAGTTGGTAGAAAAATTCAAAGGTAAAAAAATAGCTTTTGTTTCTATATCCTGTGATAAAGATAGAGGAACTTGGGAACGCTTTTTAAAGGAGAAACACACGTGTGATATTGAGCTCCATATGGGAGAAAATCGGGAATTGATGGATTTTTATTTGATTCGCGGAATCCCTCGTTTTATTTTAATCGATCCGGAAGGAAATATCGTGGATTCTGATTTTTTGCGTCCGACCAATCCCGAAACGGAAACGTATCTGAAACAACTTTTTTAATTTACAATCTACCGTCGTCCATCTTTTTTTCATTCAATAAACCACCTAATCTCGGAATCTTTTTAATCTGCAATCGTCCATCTCTAAATCCCTCAATCGTCATATCTCTCAATCATCATGATTTACTGAACCAAGGGATGACCTCTTCATTTTTTAAAATGTGAATGATGGTTTTCCCGTCGGCCGTATAGTTCGGATGTGTACAGGCAAAAAGACTATCGAAAAGGTCGTTCATCTCTTGTTTGTTCAATATTGTATCGTAGTTTAAGGCTGCGGCTTTTGCCAATGAAAGTGCGATCCGGTCCTGCATTTTTTCGCGTATGGAACCTTCCGTATTTTTGTAGTGTTCGATTAAGTTAATCAGGACCTCTTTGCCCCGTGCATGTGAAAGATCGGGAGGTGTCGTGTAAACGGCATAACAATTTTTGCCGAATTCGCCTAATTCGAATCCTAATACGTTCAAGTCGTTGAGAATCTCTTTTACCAGCAAGAAGTCATCTGCTGATAGTTCCAACGTTTCCGGAAAAAGACTCTTCTGGCCGCATACTTTCTGTTGTATCAACGATTCGCGATAGCGTTCGAAGAGTACCCGCTCATGGGCTCTTTTCTGATCTATGAACATCAGTCCCGAATGAACCGGGGTAACGATATAACGGCCTTTCATTTGGATAAAAGAGATCACTCCCTCGTGCTCTTCCTGCTTGACGGCCATTTCCGGAATTTCTGTTTGTATGACCTCTTCTTTTTCTTCTAATCCTTGAAAAAGGGCATCCCAATTAGCCGGTACCCGTTCTTTTTTTGCTTGCTCACGCGTATATTCTTTGGGAGAAGAAGCGGGGCGCTCGAAATCGGAATCCTCTTTTGAAATGGAGGTTGCATAATTGAACGGATTGTAATGGGGGTTGTAACTTACTTTCGGTACTTTGGGGATGATAGGTGTCGTTTCCGGTGAAAAATCGACTTTTCCCTCCGTGTCGAAATCGATTGTAGGGGTAATGTTGAATTTTCCCAAAGCCTCTTTTACACAAGCTAAGATGATTTGAAAAATAGCGTTTTCATCCTGGAATTTTATTTCTGTTTTTGTCGGATGGATGTTGATATCGATCATGGAGGGATCTATCGTGAAATAGAGAAAATAGGAGGGAATCGTATCCGGGCTGATTAAACCGGAGTAAGCTTCTAACACTGCTTTGTGGAAATAGTTGTGTTTCATGAAGCGGTTGTTCACGAAAAAATACTGTTCCCCGTAACTCTTTCTGGAGTGTTGTGGAGCACACACGAAACCGTTGATCGTGATAAAACCGGTTTCACAACCCACCGTGATTAACTTGGGATTTATAGTTTTACCGAATGCGTTGACCAAGCGTTGCCGTAATCCGGAGATGGGGAAATTGTAAATCTCATTCCCGTTATTGACTAAAGAGAATGCGATATGCGGAGCGGTAAGGGCTACCCGTAAAAATTCGGTTGTAATGTTTCGTAGCTCCGTGGTGTCCGATTTTAAAAATTTGCGGCGGGCGGGAATGTTGTAAAATAAGTTTTTCACGGAAAGATTGGTTCCCCTGTTGCAATTGATGCTCTCCTGGTTCTTTAGTTCGGAATCGGCAATAAAAAGATAAGTACCCAATTCCTCCTCTTCTTTTTTCGTTTTTAGTTCCACTTCGGATACGGAGGCAATGGAAGCCAAGGCTTCTCCCCGGAATCCCATGGTCCGGATATTGAACAGATCCGTTGCGGTTTTGATTTTGGACGTAGCGTGACGTTCGAATGCCATGCGGGCATCTCTTGGTGACATTCCGCTACCGTCGTCAATGACTTGAATAAGCGCTTTTCCTACATTTTTCAAAATAACCTGAATTTGTGTAGCTCCGGCATCGATGGCGTTTTCCATTAGTTCTTTAACCACGGAAGCCGGACGTTGTACAACCTCTCCGGCAGCAATTTGATTGGCCACGGAATCAGGTAAGAGTTGAATAATATCGGACATAAATTTCGTTTGTTTTTAGTACTAAAATAGTTTGAGAATCAAGTCGAGTTTGTATGTAGCCAAATAAAATATGACCAGTAGAATAACGATCAGGATCAAAAACAGCCGTAAAGAATAGCTCATTGACTTGGCAGGCCTGTTGGCTTTCCTGCGGGCGTATTCCCGTTGAAAACCGGCCCTTACGTCAGGGATATACTCTTCACCGTCTTCTTTTAGACCGAGTTCGGCCCTCATCCTTTTCTCTCGCTCTTTTCTTGCTTCTGCTTCCGGATCCCAATAGCGGGGTTTGAGCTCGAAGCGTTTAGGTTTCGGTTGATTAAAAAATCCCATAATCCATTTAATTTACGGTTTCTTTTTTCGATGATTTACCAAAGTTTTTTGCTATCCAACGGGGAACAATAAAAACGCCTACAAACAGATAAGGATAATAACTAATCAGACGCCATAAGATCGCCATCGCGATAGCGACTCCCGCGTTCGGAAGAAATTCCCCCAAATACTTCGAAAAGACGAATTCGGCGAAACCGCTTCCCCCGGGAGTGGGACTCACCAACATCATGATCCACATCACGAGTTGTCTCGCGAAGATAAGAAAATGTTGAGCCCAGTCATAACGCCCGAACCAAAAAGCGACTAAGATGGCATTTACCACCCAATACCTGGCTGTCCATGAGCAAAAGGTAGCTCCGAAAGTCTTTAACCAGAAACCGAAAGGCATTCTTCGCAATTCAATGGAGTTGCGGATGATATCGCTTCCGGCTTCGTTGGCATCGTGTCTCCATTTTCGTAATATTCTCCATTTGAAAAGCTTCATGATCAGAAACTTCAGACCTCTTGGGTTTTTAAATAGCCCGTAGCTTAAAATGATCAAATAAGCTAATTTGATACCATAACCGATAACGGCAAAGAGAATCAAACTGTCTGCAACGGTTTTGGTCGTATCCGGCATGTACCATAGAGCCTGGTGGTTGACGAATAGCAGAATCAACGGAAACATGATGATGAAATACAATTCGTCTAAAAAGGAGGTAGCCATGACCATGGCCGAACTTTTCCCTACGCCTATTCCCTCTTTATGCACGAATAGAATAGCCAAACTTGTTCCTCCGATAGCTGAAGGGGTAACAGCCGAGGTAAACTCCCATAAGAAAATAATCCGTATGGCTTGGATCCATTTCAATCGGCCGCCCGAAAGTACGCGAATTCGGATTACGTAACCCAGATCCCGAATGATCATACACAAAAAAGCCACGAAAAGCCAGAAAATCGTACTCCAGGTGAAAGTGATCACATCGAAAGCTTTCGGGTCAAATTCCTTGTATAACATATAAGAGACAACAGCTAACCCGATAATGATCGGATATATGATTTTATACGGGCTTATTTTTTTCGTTAACTGTTTATTCTCTTCCGGATTTTCTTTTGCCATAATCAACGTTTTGTCGAGGCTAAATTACTAAAAAAAGTCCAACGGCGTATTATGATTTTTATATTTCCCCTCGAGATTCTAAATTTTTATATAGCACTTAGGTAGCACTTAGGGACGGGGTAAAAGTGCTATTTGGGAAATTTCGTTTTTTTTCTTAAATTTAATATATAGTTAAATTTCATTGCTTATGCCCAGACAGGCTCGTCAACGTTCGGTTTCAGGTATTTACCATGTTATTCAACGCGGTATAGACCAAATTATGATTTTTCGAGACGATGACGATCGCCAGAAATTTTTAGACCTTTTAAAAATAGAGGCCGGTATATCTTTTAAGATATATTGCTATTGTTTGATGGATAATCACATACATTTTATTGTAGAGAGCAACAAGCTTAGTTTTCATGTTCATCGTATTGCTTCGCTCTATGCCACGTGGTTCAATGGTAAATATGGACGTCGAGGTTATCTTTTTCAAGATCGTTTTAAAAGTGAAGTAATAGAAGAAGAGGGGTATTTATTGCGGTGTTTCAAATATATTCTGAATAATCCGGTAAAAGCGGGAATGAGCAGGAGTGTTGCAGATTATAAATGGAGTAGCTATCGTTTGTGTTTTAATAAAGATAATTCTTTTGTTGAGACAAATTTCTTAAGTCTTTTTTTTGATAGTGAAGTGGATATACAAACTTATCTGCGAGAAGGGGAGCAAGAAGAGTGTATGGATATTGATCAAAATTATTTATTGAATGACGGTGAGGTGCAAGTGTTGATAGAAGAAAAACTAAATGGCAAGAAGTTGACGGAATTTTCTGTTGTAGAACAAAAACGAATCTTGCGAGAGGTAAAACAAAATCCGGGTGTAAGGAATCGTCAGCTTGCTCGAATTACAGGGATAGGTTTTAATATTATTCGACGTTTGTAAATAACACATGAGTCCCATCTCTAAGGGCATATAAAAAAATAACAGCCTGCATATCAGACTGTTATTGGTTAACGGGTGGAGAATAACGGATTCTATACTTCTTTGTAATATATTACCCGTTAATGTGTTATTATTTTTCGGGATTTTCGAATCTTTTCATTTTGGTGGGGAAATTGTTTTGCTTGTTATATTATTAATAAGGTTAAAAGTATTTTATCTATATGTTTATTTTTTTGTCCTTTTCCATTTTTCTGTTGTTTATATTTTTGGTTTATGTTGAACTCTATATATTTAATCTACTATGAAACGATTATTGGCATTGTCTATTTGTGTATCCTATTTTATCATTCTTGAAGCATTTGCGCTTGTTGCGATGATTGTTTGTGTTCCTTTCTGTTTTTCCAGTAAATCGCCAGATGCGTTTTGCTTTATTAGAAATTTGTTTTTCAAACATTCTATCATTGTTATGAAATACTTCTATCCCAAGACATATCAAGCTGAAAAAGAGCAAGCCAAAGCCTTTTATGAAAACAAACTATATTTATAATATTAGGTTAATAATTAGTTTTCATTGTTCCGAAAATCCGCTTTCTTGAATAAGTTTGAGTATTTCATCCTCTCTTAATATTTTGGCGTCTTTCCCTGCATCAATTAGTTCCTGCATTTTTTTTAGTTTAACAGGACCACAGTCCGACCCTGCGCATAGTATGTTTGTATATTTTCCTATACTTCGATCAATATCAGCTCCTAGTTCTTTTAATACTATACCTAGTTCATCCCTATTGGGCCAACGTTCATAGTTCCCCGAAATGACCACCTTTTTCTTGTAAAATGGATTATTTTTATTTTGGACATTTTCAAATTCAGGGAATAATAATTCTCGTTGTATGGGGCTATGATTTTCTTTAAATTCTGCGATAGTTTGTTGTGATGATTTTATTGACTGGATGACATCAAAAGGGAAAGTTCCTTCTATTATACGCAAATATATTTCAGCACATCCTTTGGCATCTGATAGTGCATTATGATGAGCTAATGAAATGTTACAGGCCTTGCATAATATATCTAGGCTTGCATTACAATAAGTTTGTGTGTCTATCCATGAAATATTTATATTTTCTGTGATATTATAGTAAGACATTGCTTGTTCTAAACAATGTTTATCAGTATGTGTAGCTCCGTGTGCAATAATAGTATTGTTGATAATTCGTTTTCTAATCTCGGGCCAAATATTTATAAATGATGGTGAATCTTTTGTGTCTGTAGGAAAAATGCCATGAATTATTGAATTCCATTTGAAATATTCATTATTTGGAGGTTGGATAAGTGTGTAATATGTATCAACAATCTTTTTGTTTTTTACGCATGCAATACCTACTGCACAGACGGTTCCTTTATTTGGTGTTGCGTGTTCAAAATCGATGGCTACAAAATCAAATTTATTTTCTTTGTCAGACTCGGGTAGGCTATTTTTTGAAATAGAGTCTAACTGTTTTTCGATTCTTCTTTGTATTTCTGTCAGTAATACAGCTAGACATCCAACCTCTTCGTCAGAACAATATTCAATATTTCTTCTTCGTTGAAAATATTTATTTAGGTCTGTAAAATCTTTACAAGAAGTAACTTGTTTTTCATCAACATTCGGTTTTAGTTGTAAATATCTATTTGTACATTCTTGTCCTAAATTGTCGATTAAATTTTTAATTGTGATCTTCCAAGACTCAACAGATTCTAAGTATAATTTTTCCCATTTAGAGACTCTCTTTAATTCTTTCTCCAGCAATTTTTTTAGATTTGTTAATTCTGGATTGGAAGTTATAAAAAACTCATATTCAATTATCTTTTTTGTTTCTCCGCTCCATGGTCTTTCTTTTTCCGGGGTGAAGAAATAAGCTAATTTATAGGTAGAATACTCGATGAAATCAGAAGTCATGATTTTATTTATTAATATTTAGGTCTCATTTTTCCGAAAATCCGCTTGCAGCGGCATGCATTGCACCGTCGTCCCGGGGGACATCCTCGCTCTTTACTTTTTTCGATAAACTTTCAATAGTTCGCTGTTGGGAAGTTACTGTATCGATTAGTTGACTCATTTTTTCCCATACATCTGTTGGTAGAGTTATATATGTATAATTCTCTTGATGTAACTCTATTTTATTTGTACTATTATTACTAATATTTGTAATATAGGTATTAACAATATCTCCATAAATTTCTTTTAATTTTTTGAGCATATTAGGTGATATATCCTCTTTATTATTTGCTATTCTTGAGATATATCCTTGCTTACATCCTAATATAGAAGCTAATTCAACCTGTGTTATTTTTAAATCCTTTATAAGTCTCTTTATGTCAATCATTTGGAAAAACAATCAAAAATATTTGTAATAATATTTGTTTTATTAGTTATATATTCCTTATATTTGTCTTGCTAAACTTTTAGCAAGTTAGTATAAAGTAATAATATAAACAACAGTAAAAAGTATGAAAAATGAAGAATTGAAAAAGATTAAACA
Source organism: Sanguibacteroides sp. AM78-02pH3A (assembly GCF_027666085.1). Lineage (NCBI taxonomy): Bacteria > Pseudomonadati > Bacteroidota > Bacteroidia > Bacteroidales > Porphyromonadaceae > Sanguibacteroides > Sanguibacteroides sp. AM78-02pH3A. Next base: position 392,746 of record NZ_JAQEHX010000002.1, read on the forward strand.
ATGGCTTCCCCGGGGGTATGCCCGTAGGATCTTCACGGAAACAGGCATTAGTTTCATGACAATATACGCCACGATGAACGGTAAATCAAATAACAAGAGAGTTCTCGATGCCGCTATTGCTATTGCTAAAGAAGAGAAAGTTAAGGCCGAAAAAGCTAAAAAAGAAGTATCAACCCTTTAATTAACCAAAAATCCCGCTTATGGTCTGGACAACTTTCAGCGGGATTAAAATCTTACATTATGGAAACAAATTTACGACAATTTGGCCAAAGTGCCAATCTTCCAGCCGGAATATTTTCCGGAACGGAGTTATTCGCCCGGAACGGGCAAATGTACGCGATGTACAACGGTACTCGAATGAAGTTTGAAGATTTACCCGGCATGGAAAAACGCAATTTTATACAAATGTATCTCGAGGATAAAGAAGGTCAAGACTTTATCCGGAAGCAATTTGGGATTGTTGGTTTCGAATCAGGATTTAAACAATGGTTGTTTTGCCAGTTTGGTAGCTTGGATGGTGATCCGGATTTTGTCGATGAGAAAATTACTCCGGACCAGTATAATTCGGCCTGCCTGAAAATTGATTGTCCCGGCCGGGGAAAATTTTGTAGCAAAGCTATTGGATTGAAAAGTTACGAGGTTGAAACTATTCGTGAACTTAAAACCGGCAAGACAGCAAAGGAGGTCGCATCTAAACTTAATGTTTCAGAGGCCGCCGTGAAGAGTAGAATCGAGAAGTTGAAAGATCGCTATAATGTTACAAATATTGTCGCCCTAATTGCGATGTTTACGGAATTAGGTGTGTGATTGTTTTGTGTTTTGTTGATCCGGGGAAAAATTATTCTTCCCCGGTAAATGGGAAGAATCCTGGACGGTAAAGTGTAAAGGATGGGCTATTCCGGAAAAGCTAACAGAAGCATCCTGAGGGTTCGAATCCCTCTCTTCCCTCAGTTTCCTAACTTAAAAAAGAAAATTATGACAATAAAGAAATTAAAAGATCTGATTGATGAAAAATGTCGATATCGAGTTGCTGATTTCGAGATCGCTCAAGTAAAAGCGGCCCAGACTGGCTTGCGTGTTATTTTTTCTTCTTTTATATACCATGAACCTACACCATTTATTTGGAAGGTGATTGGTGTTGTACAACGGCCCAATCGAGATCGATTGAGAGTAGAATGGGATTTTGAAGGTCGCGCTACAATTGCCGGAGAACGAACACCAGAATTTGATTTAAAACTTTGTGTGTTATGACAATGTTGACCGGAAGACGTTATGGTGAAACACTCGTTGCATTTTTCACCATGTTACAACTCATGGATAGATATATATTATCGAAAGATAATGAAGGCTATTATCTTAATGTTAAATTACATGGTCATTCGTCGGTCATTCGGGCGAGTAATTTACATGTGCTATATGTCGAGCTTGGAAAATGGCTCGTAACCTTACCTAAAAATTACTGGAATCAAAAAAAATGATCTTATGACTCTATTAGACACTATTATAGTAATGATTGCTTTTTTGGATGTGCTAATGTGTTTAATGCTCCTCGCTTCTTGCATGGTAAAAAAACACTAATTGAAAACGATTTGAAACGATGATTGAAGTATGAAAAATGATAAAATACAATATCTAAAAATACAATTTATGAAAGAGTGGAACTCAACGAGAATAAAGGTATTCGATGAATTATCTGATAATCAATCAATGTTCTGTTGTTGTGGAAAATTAGCGACTGGGCTCCATGAATCTAATTGCAGAAAATTTAACGCAAAAGTTGATGCCGAGACTGTATATAGACTTAGAGAAAAATTAACTAAGAAAACGATTTGAGTATGGTAACAATAACAGTAAAAGATAGCAAATCCAATCAGGAAATGATTTTAAGAATCAGCAATGATAATGACGAAACTGCAACTGTAAATGTGAAATTTAATCCTCCATTGGAAACAGAAAAAGAAGAATATTCTGAATTATGGAATACAATGGCATGTAGAGTAATTAATGTTATTAAAGAAGATTAAAAACGATTTGAAATAATGGAGAAGAAAATAATACGTGTGTTTCCCCGCCGTACGAATGCTACCCCTGATGATGAAAGTGTACGATCGCCACGACTCCGGGCTTATGGGAAGAAGCGGACGAAGTACATATTTCGGTCGCTTTTACATGGGATTTACGCTGGGCAGAATGGGCGGAGAAACAATGGAGATCGGTAGCCCCGGTTAAAATTGGCGGACCCGCTTTCAACTCGCCGGGTGGTTATTTTGTTCCGGGGATGTACATGAAAAAAGGTTACGTGATAACTTCTCGTGGTTGCCCGAATCGTTGTTGGTTCTGTGCAGTACCCAAACGAGAGGGATACGCATTGAGAGAACTTCCGGTGATAGATGGCTGGATCGTGACAGATGATAACTTATTAGCGTGTTCCGATCGGCACATTAAAGAAGTGTTTGATATGCTAAAACGGCAACCGGATCGTCCGCAATTCGTGGGAGGATTGGAAGCTAAAATACTAACCTCGGAACGAGCGAAACAATTAAAAGAACTGCGTCCAGAAAGCCTGTTTTTTGCGTACGATACTCCTGACGATCTTGAACCGCTTAGGCAAGCGGGTAAATACCTATTCGATGCGGGTTTTACAAAAGCCAGTCATGAATTAAGATGTTATGTCCTGATTGGATATAAAGGCGATTCCTTCGAGAAAGCAGAGAAAAGATTGCGAGAGACTTGGGATGCCGGGTTTATGCCTTTCGCAATGCTATACCGAGATTTTAAAGGCGAAGTATCAACGAAATGGAAGCAATTTCAACGGGAGTGGGCTAATCCAATTATAGTAGCAAGCAATTTGAAAATCAATTAGAAAACGATATGAACAAAAGAAAATATACAACAAATCTATATATAGAAATAGAGGATTACATTGCTTTCATTCGAGCATTACGTTGTTATCCATCGTACAAGCTTGCTTGTATTAAAATGTGTTACAGTGAATGTCATGATCGGATATATCGTCATTTTGGGTTCATTCGAGTCACTATCGAATTTGAAATAGAAACGTGTAACTATGGTATTTGTATGTTTCATTTTGGGATGACATTTCAACGAGAACGAAATAAACTAAAATTAATTGGTTGCTAACTAATTAAAAACAATTTGGAGCATGGATGCAAAGAAATACAAGCGAAGAAGTAATATCCTATACCGATTACGGAGAAAGAATATTCGGTGTGATACAAGAGAAATGACTATTTATTTCCCGTACGGAAAGAACCCGTTTGAGATATTACAAATCCGGCAACTTCTATCTGAATTTAATTTCGTTGTACAACATTATATTCCTGATAATAATGAGAATTAAACATGCAATCCCGTGTCACGGTTGTTTTCTTATCGTGCAACCTGCCCGGGGAGATTATAGAAAACGATGTTTCTTGGTAAATAGCGAGAAGGGAGAGTTGTACGAGTTGGAGGATCCAGAGACGGGAGAAATAAGTAAAGCTATACTGTTAGACTATTACACGTATGCTGTCTCTAAAATTCCTGATTCTATATGTTATCTTGCCTACGGCATGGGAAGTAAAGTTATAGTGCCTGCTTTGCAAGAACGTTTCCCGGTGTTAAGAGACAACCACGAGGTTGAAGTTTTAATTCTAAAGAGAATAGATTAAAAATTTAAACGATGCAGATTAAAGAAATTATCGATCGGATAAACGATGATATTGTCGAGGTTTTAAGTCATTATGTCGAATTAAAGAAAAATGGACATAATTATTTGGGTTTATGTCCGTTTCATCCTGAAAAAACCCCCTCGTTTACTGTTACTCCAGCGAAGGGGAAGTTTAAATGTTTCGGGTGTGGTGAAGGCGGAGATGTTATTGACTTTATTAAGAAACATGAAGGAGTTGAATTTCTGGAAGCCGTTAAAATCGCGGCGGCAAAATTGGGAATCGATTTCTCCTGGAAAGAGGATAAGGATTTTAACGAGCGGGAGTATAAGCACCAGGAAGCTTTGCATATTGTTTGTAATTCCGCTTTAGAATATTTTAAAGAGTGTCTTTTAAAATCTACCGAGGCCCGAAAATACATTGAGGATAGAGGTTTTTCGATTGACAATGATTTTGATCTTGGTTACGCTCCTGCCGGTAATCGATTTTTAGCCTGGGCGAGAGAAAAAGGGTTGAGTACCGAATTATTGCTTGAAGCAGATTTGATAAAAAAAGCAGATGATGGACATTTGTACGATACCTTCAGGGATCGTGTAATGTTTCCGATCTTTTCCGCCACGGGTAAACCGATAGCGTTTTCCGGAAGGGTATTAAAAAAGGACAGTAAAAGTCCCAAATATATAAATTCATCCGAATCTCCTATTTACAAAAAAGGAGATACTCTTTTAGGGTTAAATTTTGCTCGTCGCTATATTAAAAATGAAAATAGGGTCTATCTTGTCGAGGGTAATTTTGACGTGTTGAGAATGTACTCGATAGGTGTTCCTAATACCGTTGCTCCTTGCGGAACGGCTTTAACAGACGAACAAATAAATGTCTTATCTCGTTATACAAGAAGTGTAACACTACTTTACGACGGTGATGAAGCCGGGTTAAAAGCCACGGTGAAAAATGCCGAGGCTCTAATTAAAAAAAAGCTGAATGTTGATGTTATTCTTCTTCCAGAAAAAGAGGATCCAGATTCTTATTTCACCTTGTTAGAAAAATTTGAAAAATACAAGGATGAAAATGCCATTGATTACATCGTGTGGAAAGTAAAGCAAAACCAGGGGAAATGTAGGAATCCCCAGTTCAAGTCTGAATTTATGAAAGAAGTTGCCTTCCTGGTTGCGCAGTACGAGGAAACGAGTATTCACGAGGTGTATATAGATTCTTTTACCGAATACGTTAAACCTCGAAAGGCTTGGCAGGATGCTGTTGCTCGATGGTTAAAAGATAAGTCCCCGTCAGAAAAAAGTAGTCTGATTCCTAAAAATATATCGCTTGGAGATTATCAAGAGCATGGCTTTTATATCGATTCTAATTGTTATCATTTTGCTGACACGAAAGGGAAACCTCGCAAGCAGAGTAATTTTATATTAGTGCCTTTATTTCACATCGAAAGCACAATAAACGCTAAACGGACATATGAAGTCGTGAACGAGGACGGGATCCGGAAAGTTATAGAAATTGCACAGAAGGATTTAAACATGATTTCCTCTTTTCGATTAAAAATCGAAAGCTTGGGAAATTTTTGGTGGAATGGTTCTGATTCAGATTTAAATAAACTAAAAATTTGGTTATACAAAAACACTGAAAGTTGCATCGAGATAACGCAATTAGGTTGGCAAGAACAGGGATTTTTTGCCTGGGGAAACGGTATATTTGCCGGTAACGAGTTTAAACCGGTTAACGATATCGGTATTGTAAAACACGAGGGTAAATCCTACTATCTTCCGGCTTTCTCTCGCATCTACGAGAAAGAAAAGAAGTTATTCACGTTTGAGCGGAATTTTATACATTTAGAGGGGAACATAACGCTAAAAGAATACATGAAAAAATTTGTTGATGTTCACGGGGATAACGGGAAGGTCGCCTTTTGTTTTTACCTTGCTTGCCTGTTTCGTGATATTATTGTAAATAAATTTCGTGTGTTTCCTTTGCTGAACATGTTCGGGCCAAAAGGATCTGGTAAATCAGGATGCGCGGAGTCGCTCGCGCAAATGTTTGGAGTCTTGGGAGAAACTCCGAATTTATTCACGGCCACGAAAGCTGCTCTTGGCGATCACGTCGCCGCTGCCGCTAATGCCTTGTGTGTCGTTGATGAATACAGAAACGATATGGAAGTAGAAAAACGGGAATTTTTAAAAGGTATTTGGGGCGGATCCGGGCGAACCCGGATTAACATGGATAAAGATAAAAAGCGGGAGACGACAGCAGTGGATCAGGGTGTTGTCGTCTGCGGGCAACAAATGGCGGATGCAGATACGGCTCTTTTAACTCGGTTTATTTTCCTTGGCTTCATGAATGACACTCACACCCCGGAAGAGAAAAAGAGATATCAGGAATTAAAAGAGATAGAGAAGCGGGGGATAACGCATTTGACTAACCGTATATTAAAGTTACGCTCTTGTTTCACGGATGGTTATTCGGCCGCTCTTAAAAAAACACAGGCGAAAATGGAAGCAATAATGAAAGGCCGTGATATCATGGACCGGATTTTTAACAACTGGATGATGGTTCTTGCCGCTTATACTGCCCTGGAAGATTACCTTGAATTACCCTGGTCATGGGATGAATTAATTGAAAAAGCTTGTGATTTAATGATAGTACAGGGAAAGGAAAGTGAACAAAATGATGATCTCGGAAAATTCTGGAGAGTAATTCAATTCCTCGCTTCTTCTAATTACATTTTCGAGGGAGGGGATTACAAGTTTGTTTACGAGAAAAAGATTAAGCGTATTTATAGCGAGGGTGACTCGTGGAAAAAGGAAGACATTTCATTCAGTGAACCCAAAGAGCTTATTTATTTAAACACGAGTCGAATATTCTCTTTTTATAGAGAAAGAGTGTTAAAAGAGGGGGAGAAGCCGTTACCAGAATCGACAATTCAGAGCTATTTAAAAAACACGAAAGCGTTCATTTGCGATACAAAGAAGGTATATTTTAATCGAGTTGATCCAAAGACAGGGATTCAAGAATTAGACGAGAATAAAAAGAAAAAATACACGAGCACTTCTGCTTTCGTGTTCGACTACTCTCTTTTACCTTTATCAATTCGGAATGAGACGAAAAACGAGGGCACGATAGAGACAGAAAATATAACAACTACTGACGAACCACAACAAAAACTACCTTTTTAAATTCAGCCCGTCTAAACATAGACGGGCTTTTAAATTCCCGGTATCGATAGATGCCGGACCTTTTTTGCTGCATGGCAGCACCAACGTTTATCCTTTTGCTATGCAAAAGGATTCCGTTTTAATTATAATCACAAATGTCGTCGGAATCCCCCCTTCCACCCCCCTTAAAAAAATACCTTTTAGGCAAATGGAAGCATTACAAACCTTGCGAATAATTATAACACGTTATAATTTTCTTGTATTCGCTTACTTTATTTACTTTACTTACTTTATTTCGTTATATGTTATTGTAACTACGGAACTTACACCACGATAATGATGACATATTTACTTACTTTATCTTACTTTACTTACTTTATCTAATACTTATATAGTAAGTAAATAAAATAATCGAGTAAGACATTTGCTGTATAATATACTTAATATCAATTACATATGTAAATAAAGTAAGTAAAGTAAGTAAAGTAGGCAAAATATAGAGTATACATTTATATCGTGGATAATTTTCTCGAAAAAAATAGCTCATAAATTTTTATAATTGGATAAAATTCAGTAACTTATTTATAGTTTTGATTATCATTTGTTTAAATATTATTACGTACAAAAGTATAATCGTACGAAAAAAACGGAGTTTTTGGTAAGGATTAATTGTTGCAAATGGTACTCTTTAAACAGGTAAATTGTATTAAGTCCTTCGTTATTTCGGCAATATTTAGTATATTTATATCATAAAATCAGATAGTTATGAGTAATGTTATCCTAACTTTAAATTTAAAACCCTACCTCGAGGATTTTTGTCGTCACGAGCTAAAAACGGACAAAGAAGGTAATATTATCTTGTCGAGACATAGTGATATCGGGAAAATGATATTCTCGCATATACTGACTTCCGGATCCGCCCCGGCTAAACCGGTGTTGGATCACCCGGTTAAATTCTTGCTTCTCACGAACGCTTATAATACTGCTTTTATAAAATATCGTTTTTGTTTTGTCGACAAATGGGGCGAGCAAAAGATAAACGATTATCTCGAGGCTGAATTTCGGCAGAGGATACGTCTTATTTTCGAGGCTGGCTACTCCCGAAAATGTAGCCAGAAGGAAATCATAGAAGCGATAATGGAGGAGTATAATATCAAAAATTGTGCTTTGAATTACGAGACAATTAAAAAATCTGACTATCGAAACCAGAAAAAAGTTCGTAAAGCGTTATATGATGTTATTAAATCTATTGTATACTAAGTAATTATAAAATATTTCACGCTTTTTGCTTGTTTGTTTAGTAAAAAGCGTGAAAGAGCGATTAAAAAATACGGGATGAAAAATTTTTCAATAATAAAAAGCATCGAGGTTGCTCTTTTAAGGAATTGCAAATTACCAGACTATAAATTTTCCACTATTGCTCGAGAAAATATATTACGCCCTGGTTATCGTTTCATTAACATACCGGGGATAAAAAAAGAATCTTCATCTTTTGTTGAAACGGAAAAAGAGAGTGAAGGTGGTTTTTATTTCGAGAAAAGTGTTAAGCTTGATATATCAAAACTTCGTCCGGAAGTCTCCTCCTTGTTAGATCAGGTAAGTAATAACAAGTTAGTTGCTGTTATCACGGACGGGAACAATATTTCTCATCTTGTATTCCCAGTCAAGCGAATTATTAAAAGAACAATCCCGGGAACGGTTAAAAAAGCAAATGTTACGTCTATTGAATTTTCCGGTAAAAGCATGTATGAATCTCCTTTTGTTATTTAATATATCGTCCTTTCAATTCGATCTTTCTTGTCGTAGTATTGTTTATTGATAATCAATAAAAAACGTAACAATACTATGAATAAATCTTATTACAAGATACAATACAAATCCGAGATAGAGGCAGATGTTTTAATTTACGGGGTGATCGGTGATAGTTGGTTCGAGGAATCGATAACGGCAAAAAGATTTGTTTCGGAATTTAAAGAACTCGAGAAAACGTGTTCAAGGGTTAATATTCATATTAATTCCCCGGGTGGAAGTGTTTTTGACGGTCTCGCGATATTCAATGCAATTCAACAATCGAAAGTTCAAATACATACCTACAATGATGGTTTAGCTGCATCGATGGGGGCAATTATCCTATTGTCCGGGGGTACGGTTCATTCCGCCAAAAACGCTCTTGTTATGTTACACTCCCCGATGGGGGGCGTGTATGGAACCGAGAAGGATATACAAAACTATCTTTCCGTGCTGGAAAAGGTTAAAGGGTCGCTTGTTTCTTGTATTAGTTCTAAATCTGGGGCAAAGCCGGAAGATATCGAGAAAAAATATTTTGACTTTGCCGACCATTGGCTTACGGCGGAAGAGGCAAAGAACGAGGGTTTTATCGACGAGATAGAGAGTAACGAGGCTAAAGTTCCGGAAAATGTCTCGAGCATGTCTTACACGGACATCGTTAACGAGTTTGATTCCCTCATGCGTTCTCCACGTCGTGTAAACATCCTAAGCTGGTTTAATAATCTATTTGATAAGAAAGAAAACGAGATGAATTTAAGTGAGTTAATAAAGGTGTGTAACCTCGATAGCAATTCGACCGAAGCGGATGTGATTGCTTTTGTACAAACACTCGTGTCTAATTCAACAGAATTGGAGACGGTTAGAAATGATCTGGAAACGGAACGTGATTCCCATGCTGAAACAAAAAATCAGTTGGATGAAGCTAAAAAACAGATTGAGAATCTGAAAAATGCCCCGGGGGATGAAACTATTGACGTGACAAAGAAAACGGACGATGATAGTTCACGGGTGACATCTGACCGGTTAAGTAAAGACGATATCGAACTTTTTAAAAACATTTGATTTATGCCTAACACGATTACTGAAAAACTTGTTGGTTCCGCGGAGAAATACCGGAAACAGCTTTTACAGCTCCCCGCGATAGGGGTCAGCGACGCCCTAATCCACATGACTCCTCGCCCGGGAGTTAGTCACAAGGAAACTACCGGTTGGATGACGGGAGATTTTGAACTTCGCCCGTATACTGGCGAAAAAAACGCGGGGAAAAATATTGGTTTGGATGCTCGTACCATTGAAACGTTTCTTGGTTCTTGTGTCGAGGAATTTGACCCGAACATTCTTCGTGATACTATTTACGCGCAACTTTACGCTAAAGGTGGGAAAATCGAAGATGCCGAGATTCATAAGGGGATCCTGATGAAAATCATGAAAACTTTATTGAAAAAATTGAATAAAAATCTTTTTTCTGCGGTTCGAAAAGATTCAGGGACGACGACTTCCGACCTGTTTAATGGTTTTGATACTATTACAAAAAAAGAGATCACGGCAGGAAATATTGCGGCGGCAAAAGGAAATTACAAGGAAATAGAGATTGTTACCGCGCAAAATGCTGTTGACATTCTAAAATCTGTTTACCGTGCTGCATCTGATGAGCTTAGAAACGAGGAGAGTAAATTGTTTATCCCGCAGACCGTTTACGATGCTTATTGTGATGATTACCAAACAACTGTTGGGGCTGCTCCTTATAATAAAGCGTTTGAAAAAACATTTTTGGAAGGTTCGCAAAACATGTGCGAGTTAGTACCTCTTGTATCTAAAAAAGGATCTGACTATTTCCAATTGACAACGAAAGATAACATGTTATACGGGTACGGTAATGGTGTCGAGAAAGAAACTGTACGTGTTCGAGAGGGAGATAACCCGTTTTTGTTGCAGTTTGTTGCCGCTATGTTTTTCGGTGTAGAGTACGAATACATCGGGGAAGAGAAATTGTTGATTGCAGAACAAAAAGCTCCGGTAAATACCGGCGCGTAAGAAAGGAGGTATATATGTCTTTTTATGCGGATTTAGTTTGGGAACAAGGAAAAAAGAATCTTCCAGGGTTGAAAAGCGTGGCTTACTTTATTAATAAAAGTAAAATTACAGCGTGGCCTGTTCTGGAGGATAGTGAAAATGCTGCCGGGTGTAGCACGTACAAGGGTGATTTTACCCTGTTGGAGGCTGCAAAATGGAATAAAGTTGATGTAATCCAGCGAAAGAACTCGCTGACTTCCGAGCCCCAGGGGGAGAGGGAGTCCACGACGGTTTTAAATAAACTTAGCGTTAAACATGCCGGAACCGACGAGGAAGCTATCTCCTTGCAACGCTATGGAAACCGGGAAGATCTCGTTTGGCTAATTCAGGATATGAATAGTAAAGATAAATTCCGTGTAGTCGGTAGCGAGATCTTTGACACGATCACGAAAATTTCGCTAAATCTCGGGTCCGAGGCGACAAGCGAGAAAGCCACGACAATTGAGGTCGAGGCAACGGATGAATGTTTGCCATTTTATACCGGTAAGATTGTGACGGCTGACGGGGATATTAATGCCCCGGTTGCACCACCTTCCGGGGGAGCGTAAATGATTATATTTTAAATTAAAAGCCTGTCATGAGCGTGACAGGCTTTCGTCCTTTAATACGATTCTCCTCCTTTTTAATTTTAAAATAAAAATGGTCAGAAAAAAAGAAGAAGTACCGGAAAATATCTTACCGGAGATTTCCGGGAACCGGAAGAAAGATTTGCAGTCTTTTTTAAAGAAAAAGAATGTCGAGTTCGGTATACAACTTTTAAAGCATTACGTTCCCCGTAATCGCCGTTTGATAGCGTATTGCGAGACAAGTAAAGACAAGAAATACATTACAGAAAATTTAAAAGCGATATTGATATGAAAACAATACAAGAATGGTTTTATACCGGTAAGGATTACGAGGAAGGACTTCTACTACTCGCCCGATTCTCTAAAAATAGAGTTTTATTGCAAAATCTATCCCGTAAAAAAATGCAATTAAAGCTCGAGTACGAGCTTAATAAAATTGCCGGGATAAATAAACAATCGGAAGTTAAAGAACCCGTTAAAACGAATTATTCTACTATTCCCCGGTTATTAACTTCCCGAATTGATCCGAAGGATTTACCAGAACATTTACGCGTGTTATGGGAAGAAACCGCCGAGAAGTATCGCTTAAGCAGGGGAATTCATGAACAATTAAAATTAATGACAGCCGCCGGACTGCGTACACCGCTTATAGAACAGTTAGAAAATTACCGCAAAGAAATTCGAGCGAATTGGAATGTTATCGACGCGTGGGTATCTGAACAAAACGAGGGAGTACAACCAGTAAAAATAGACGAGAAGCGAATTAGTGCTAATCGAAAATATCTAAGTGAAGGAAAAAAGGCAGTAATGACTTTATTCGGTGCGATTCGAGCGAAGAAACTTGAAGCAATGCAACGTCGGATTAACGAGTTGCTTTCTGCCGGTGAAAATTTTGCCCCAGAAAATCAAAAAGAACTTGAAGCTTTAGGATTAGTTTTCAATGTCTAAACAAGATACGTTAGGGCTTTTACATGATAATATGTTCCGTAAAGATGAATCTTTAACGGAAAAGCAAAAAGAAATGATACGGCGGTATGAGACTGCCTTTACTTTTTGGTTAGATAAACCGTGGATTTCAGATAAAGAAGTGCGGAATTTTTTAATGAGTCATTACGGGATATCTATGTCACAAGCCTATGTTGATATTAAGAACTTGCAATTTTTATTTGGTAAGGTTCGTAACGCCAGTAAAGAATGGTATCGATACATGGCTAACGAATTAATTAAAGAAGCGGTAAGTGAACTTGAAGATACGGATGGGGATCCGGAACTCGTTGGTTCGGCAGTATTTATCGCGAGAACAAAAATTGCCGCGGCAGAAGCTTTGGTAAAAATTAATCGCCTTAATAAGATTGATGCCGATCCTTTCGATTGGGAGCAGATTAAATTACCTGAATTTGAGCCGACAAATGATCCTGTTGAAGCGGGGATATTAACTGGAACAACACGTGCTGAATTATCCGAAAAGATTCGAAAGATGGAGGAAAAATACTCCACGCAAATTGAGATAAATGATATACCCTATGAAGATGTCTCCGGAGATTAAAAAGCAATATTTTAATACCCCTCAAATGGAGTGTATGTATATAGCCGCGAACACATCGGTTGTAGTTGGAGGACGACGCTTGGGAAAAAGCCATGGATTTGGGGCTCCTTTTATTCTTCGCAACATGAAATATATGTCAGGTAGCACGGGAGGTGTCGTGGGGACTTCATACCAACAATTATTAACTCGGACTTTACCTGGAACATTAAATGCCCTTCGACAATGGAATATACAGAGGGATGTACATTATTTCATTGGTCGTAAACCTCCTGCTTCTGCAAATTTTAAAGAACCTGCTTTACCGCCAGCTTCATACGATAATTCGATCGTGTTCTGGAATGGAACTTTATTAAAATTAATTTCTCAGGATCGTCCGGGTACTTCTAATTCCTTAACATTGGACTGGGGGTATTTTGATGAAGCAAAATTTTTAGATTACGATAAATTAAAGGATGAAACCTTCCAGGCAATGGGGGGGTATTCTCCTCGATTCCGTGATTGCCCCTGGTATCGCTCAAAATTGATAATCTCGGATATGCCTACGACCAAAAAAGGTTCTTGGTTTTTGGCATATAAAAATATGATGGACGAGGAATTAATTGATACGATACAATATCTTGTTGTTGAAAAATTCCGGTTGCAAACAAAAGTAAAAACAGAAGGATGGACAGATTCATTACAACGTTATTATAAGTATATAATTAAGGAGATGGCCCGCCTTCGTTCTGTTGCTGTTTTATATCGTGAATGGTCTTCTATTCAAAATTTGGCATTATTGGGAGAGAAATATATTCGCGACTTAAAGCGAGATCTTCCACCGATGGTGTTTTTGACGTCAATAATGTCAAAACGTGTGACGAAATTATTAGGCGGCTTTTATTCTAATCTTGGTGAAAAGCATTACTATACTTATTTTAATAATTCATACTTGGATAATTGTAATTTTGATTTTAATAAATTGCAGGATGAAAATTGTTTGCAGGATGGAGATTTAAATTTTAATAGACCGATTTGTATAGCTTTTGATTATAACGCTAATATCAATTGGCTTGTTTGCGGGCAAGATATTGACATGACAATGCGTACTCTTAAATCCTTCTATGTGAAATATGAACGGAAGCTTAGAGAAGTTGTACAGGATTTTTGTAATTATTATAGATTTCATGCCACCCGTGAGGTTGTATATTATTTTGATAGTACGGCGATCGGGAATAATTACGCGGTTAATGCTGATGATTTTGCGTCTACGGTTCAGGATGAATTTCAAAAACAAGGTTGGACTGTTTATCCTGTTTACATTGGTCAACCAATGTCTCATCGGGAAAAGCATAAGATTATAAATGAAGCTTTTACAGGTCAAGGAAATTATCTTTATCCTCAAATAAACAAACCGCATAATGAAGCCCTTGTTCTGGCAATGGAACAAGCGGGAGTTCGGATTGGAACCCGAGGTTTTGAAAAAGATAAATCCGGGGAAAAATACGCCGAAACCGAAGAAGATCTTTTGCAGTACCGTACTGATGGAACCGACGCTTGGGACACTCTTTTTATCGGCATGAACAAATTCCCGCATCAATCTGGATCTATGTTTGGGCTTGTCTCTGTTTTGTCGTAATTGCTATAAATACAATGTGCTACGGGTATTTATATCCGTTTTTTTTGTTTCAGATTTTAATGTTTTTCAGTTTTTAAAATTCTATATCGCTAATAGCTATTATGTTATTGTTAAAAATATCCCACATTTTTCCATTTTTCAGGCTCCCGACCCCGCACCGCCCTAAGCTTGCTTTTGGTAATCGAGGGGTATGTTTTTACGCTATATGATATGGCTTTTGTTTGATAATCATATGATTACCTGATGCGTTTAGATGGTAATCGAGATTGTTTTCTTGTCCTTTCAATTTGTCGTGTTACTATTTACCTTGCTATAAAAATATATTATGATATCTATTTATAACGTAAGGTTAATTCTCGAGAGTAAAAAGGAAGTTGATCTTAAATACTGGGATAAAGAAGGGAATATTGTGGAAGCAAATGGTGTCGTGTGTACTTCGAGTTACAAGGAAAATAACACGTTTAATCTTTTGCACGTTATTTCCAAGGAGGTACGAACTATCCGTGCATGGAATATTTTTGAATTTAACGGGGTGGAGGTTATGCTATGAATAATAATGTTTTTATTTTGGAAGTAAGTAGCGATATCGCCGCAATAGTTAATGAAGCGTCGACGGCGGATCTTTTTGATAAGGAAGCAAAGGAACCTGTTGTAATAAAAGGATCATCGAGAGGTTACGTGGAGTGGGGGAATGATAATAATTTGCCTTTACTCATCCGGGACAAAGTGTTCGACAGTGATGTTATGAGCCCTAACATGCTGTTTAATATTTTGACTTGTTACGGGCGTGGGGTAAAGGTTCTTGATAAGGATGGTAATAAGATTACTGACGAAAAAATAAAAACGTTTTTTAAGCGGAACCGGTTAGTTCCGTTGATGTGGGAAGCTATCACGGATCTTAAGTTTTGGAATTTTGCCGTTATCGTGTTGATTTTAGATAGAGAGGGGACTAACGTTGTACAAGTCGTGCATAAGGAGGCAATGTTTATTCGTTTCGAGACGTGTAATCCCAAAACGGGGAAAATTGAAAAAGTATTGTACGCTAATTGGGATGATAACGAGAATAGTAAAGATCCAGAGATTATTGATTTGTTAGATATTCGAGATCCATGGGGAGATCTCATGATAAGATTAGGACGTTTACCGAATTCAGAGGGAAAATTTGTTAAGGGAGACTGTAAGAAATTTGCCTTTCTTGTAAAAATTCCGAGCCCGGGTAACAAGTATTACCCGTTTGCATACTGGATGTCGACTTTACGTTCGGGGTGGTACGACCTTAGCGTTATGGTCCCGCGGGTAAAAAAGGCGCACATGCGTTCAGGCATGAAAATTCGCTATCACGTCGAAATTGATAAAGAATTTTGGAATTATCTTTATCAAAGTGAAGGTATAACCGATCCGGAGGAAAAACAAAATCGCCGAAAGAAAGAAATTGAAAGCATAAAAAATTTTCTTTCTGGATTAGAAACAGGAGATAAAGTCTGGTTTTCAGGGTATTATATTGATCCTAATAGGGTCGAGCATCACATGGTTAAGATAACGGTTATTGACACGAAAAAAGAGGGAGGAGATTGGATCGAGGATGCAGAGGAAGCGGCAAATTTCTTGTGTTACGCGCAGGGGGTGCATCCTCACTTGAATGGGGCTACCCCTGGCAAAAATAAAGGATCTCAGTCGGGATCTGATAAACGCGAACTGTTTACCATGAAACAAGCGATTGAAAAACCCGTGCGGGACTTGTTGCTTGAACCCTTACAACTTGTCGCGGACGTGAATAAATGGGATATTAGCTTTGAAATTCCCGACATCATGCTCACTACTTTAGACCAGGGGACGGATGCCAAAGAAGTTTCACGAAATAATAACGAAAATGATATTACAGAGTAAAGAACAGTTTGTAAAGTATGTTCCCACGGCGGTGGCTTCGGCGTGGGAAGACCTGATAACTTATGTTGAAGCTTCTGAAAGGTGGCTTAGAACAGAGGTACTTGGTAACGTGTTATATCTTGAAATACATGATACCCCCGGAAAACATGGTGATCTTTTAGACACGTGCATGAAAATAATTAGCCTTGATGCTTACCGACGTGCTATCCCTTTCCTTGATCTTGTTCAGAATGCCAATGGTTTTGCTGTCGTGAGTTCTGATAATCTTGCTCCCGCGTCTCGAGATCGTGTAAACAGGTTAATAGAGGCAACGATAAAAGAAAGAGATGAAGAGATAGAAGTTTTAATATCGTACTTGGAAGACACTACAAGTTATCATGACGCCTGGAAAGGTTCTAAGGCGTTTTCAGTACTTAGCGATTGTCTAATCACCACGGCGAAAGAATTAAAATTACTTTGTAACTGGTACGGGACCAGAACGGACTTTTTAAAATTAAAACCTGATCTCTTGCTTCGATCTTATACCGACATCGGAAAATGGATTGGTCGGGAATACATAGATGAACTTGTAGAACAACAGAGAGACGGCGATCTCACGTCAGATAATAAAACTGTAATCAATTTTTTGAAAGTAGTCTTGGCTAACTTTGTAGTAGGGGATCCAGTTAACGCTAATCGCTCGCTCGAGGATGTAATCACGTTTCTTGATAAAAATGTCTCTAAATACCCGACATACGGGAATAGTGTCGAGTATAAAGTCCGTCACGCTGAAAAATTTGAAAATAGTACTGGTAACCCGTTTTTTATCCTTGGAGGAATATGAAAACGATAAATTTAACGATCCCGAGAAGTTGGGATAAACTAACACCGTCGCAACTTGTTTTTATTTCTTCCTTGTTTCTACAAGGATTAACAAAACAGGCTTTTTTACTTAAAGCGTTTATATGTCTCGCAGGTTTAAAAATTCTCCCGGGGCGTTTCGGAACAAAGTATAACCCATCTTATTTGTTTGCACGTGGGAAAGATAAATTTTCATTGCGATTAGGACAAATCATTTATTTTAGTAAAGATTGCGAGTTTCTTTTACGGGAAAGAGATAGGTTCAATCCCGTGCCGGCGATCGGGGGAAGAAAAGCCCGATCTGTTTTAATGCACGACGCGAACTTTTCAGAGTTTATATCCGCTCTCGTGTATTATAATCAGGTTAATAAATTACCGGATGATCGAGTTACTTTACTAAAATTATGTGCTGTAATGTACCCTGATCGAAGCTGGGACCCAGATAACATTAAGATAGATTGTTTTAAAGAAGAGACTAATGAAACATGCTACACGTCATATCTTTGGTTTGGCTTCGTTTTAAATCGTGTGGCCTCGGAATGCCCGGATCTATTTCGCGCGGGGGAAAATAATTCGGAACCGGTATCACTTCGGGACAACGTGCACGCGATGTATAACCTTGTAACGGGAGGGGATATAACTAAAGAAAAGGAAGTAGCGAAACTTCCCGTGTGGCGGGTGCTATGTGACATGAACGATAAAGCCAGAAACATTAAGGAAATGAATGAAAAACTTAATAGCAATGGAATTTGATATTGTTGATTATCTTGGAAAGCTTAAAAATGAATTGAAGGCATTAGATTCTTTTGAATTTTGTCGGGTTTCGGATGTAAAATTAATGGAGGAAGTTCTACAATCTTACAAGCGTGCATCTTCTTTTTTTGTCGTTTTGGACAATCAAGACGGGATATTGTTTCAGGGTGACGGGGCTGGATGGTTTGAACGACGTCCGGTTACTATTTTTTTGTTAAGCAAATTGGGAAAGTGGCCGGATATGGATGGTCGAGGTCGTAGTTTATATATAGTTAGATTACTCTACAAAAGTATAGTGTCCAGACTTATTAGAGACGCGGAAATGCTCGAGTCTTTGCAATACCTTAATGTTGAGAATATTCCTTTCGATGAAGTTCCAGGTGATTTTTGTGGTGGAATGGCCGGTTTATTCTTCACGTTCACGATAGATATTCCTGTAAGTCTTGCATACGATGAAACAGAGTGGAGGTAATTTCGTGGAATCGCTCGAGGCGTGGAGTGATATAACCATGAAGGTATTATTACAACGTCTCGACGTGCTCGGTTTTAGTCTTGCCTCGGAACACCTTATTGATTCTCTTAAAAGGGGCAGATTAACCCTTAATGATAAAGGTAATGAGATTTATAATATAACAATGTCTTTTAATCTTTACGGTCGCTTTGTTGATATGGGTGTTGGTCGGGGTTTTTATAAAGGTAATAGCGGGAATGTTGAGTCTAACCGTTCAAGTAAAGAATGGTTGTCTCGTTACTGGTGGGCACAAATGCATAGATTAAAAGAAATCACGCGAGATAAGTTTACAAGTGAAGCATCCGTTGCAATCCTCGATGAGTTGGATAAAATTTCCGGTGGAACTAAGACGCAAAAGGGATTTTATTATGCCGTGCAGCAATCTAAACGTAACGCTCGTAATTATGCCCGTCGTCGATCAATGCCGGGTCGGTGGACTAATAATCATAAAACTTGGAAACCATTTTAAAATTTTCTTTGTAAAATAGTTGTAGGTAATAAATTTATTACCTATATTTGTATGTATAAAAATTAAGAATATGCCTACATTATTTATATTGTTTGGATTAAGATTCTTTTTCTGGTCCCGGGAACATCGCCCAATTCACGTGCATGTTGAAAACTCGGACGGGATAGCAAAATTTCAGATCGATCCGGAAGTGATTTTGATCGAGAACAAGGGGATTAAGAATAAGGACGTAAAGATAGCGGAAGCTATAATCGAGGAAAACAGAGAAATTATTATAGAACGTTGGAAAGAGTTTATCGGGGAATAATTCCGGTTCTGTTTCCGTAAAATTTTAGGTTATGGAAATAAAAAAACTTTGGTTTAAAGATGAATATATTTGGATCCGTAATGAGAGTGGAGAAGATTTAAAGCAATCTCTCAAGTGGTACCCTCGTTTGGTTAATGCCACGGCCGAGCAAAGGGCCAATTATAAATTGTCTGCAATGGGTATACATTGGCCGGAACTGGACGAGGACATAAGTTTCGAGAGTTTTTTATTTGATGTCCCAGTTGAGGAACCTGTTAACCGCCTGGGAAGAGTTTTTAAATCTATTCCGGAACTGAATATTTCTAAAATCGCTCGTCGGATTGGTATAAGTCAAAGTATCCTGTCCGCTTATATTAACGGGATAAAAAAGCCATCGAAAGAGCGTGAGGAAAAAATAATAAAGGCTCTACACGATTTGGGGGAAGAATTAAAAGCAGTATGAAAAAATATATAATGGTTTTTGTTATTGCCTGCGTGTCTGTGGCTGTTTCGGTAATTGTAGATTCTGTGCCGGGAGGGATCTTGTTATTATTGTACCTTTTCATTGGCGTGATAGGGTTAGTTTGTATTTACAAATTGCTAAAAAACATACTTTCTTGAACGTCTTGTTTAATGTTAATGATACCCGGGCAATTAGCCCGGTTTTTTTGTGTCCTTTCAAATTTTTTGATCGACTGGTAACTTGCTGAAAAATACAGTTATGGCAAGGAATACCGAACAAACAAAAATAGAAGTCCTCCTTGATGGCCGTCAGGCATCGGATCAACTGAAAGATCTTTCTAAACAGTCAGCCGCTTTACGATTAGAATTAAAAAGGGCTTTCGATGCCAACGATGCTAAGAAAGTTGCAAATACGGAATGGGAATTGAGTAAACTCGATTCACGAATGAAGCTATTACGTAAAGAGTCTGTTAACGTTAAGGCTGTTTTGGATAATCTCTCCGGGGCGACAATGACGGAGCTAAGGCAAGCGATCTCGTCAGTTAATTCACGGCTTAACGGTAAAGCGATAAAGAAGAACTCGATGGAATGGAATGAGCTTGTAGGGATCAAGCGAAAACTTGCTTCACAAGAAAAACAATTACGGGCGGAGATATCCGGTACTGATTCCGTTTTACGTAAAAGTAGTGGAATCTTAAATCAACATAATATTTTGCTTGGTGTAGTTGGTGCAACCCTATTTAAAATACAAGGTGAAGCTCGTAAATCTTTACAGAGCTATAATAATTTTGAGGATAGTTTTCAAAATCTTTCGGCTCTTACCGGGCTAACGGGTGATTCACTTGAATATCTTAAACAACAGGCAAAAGATACTTCTACCGCAACCCTCGAGGGTGGCGTGAGGATTCGCCAGGGGGCCACGAATATCCTCGACGCTTACACGATGATCGGTAGCCAGAGACCCGAATTACTTAAAAATAAAGAGGCGTTGCATGAGGTAACGGTAGAGGCAATTATATTATCCGAGGCGGCAAAGATGGACATTCAACCGGCAGCGCAAGCCCTTACTAATTCTCTTAACCAGTTTAACGCGGAATCTTCCGACGCTCGTCGATATATAAATGTTCTTGCGGCTGGTTCCCAGGCCGGGGCAGGAAATATTAATTACCTTTCGCAGGCAATTGAAAAATCCGGAACTACCGCTAAGCTAATGGGGTTGAATTTTGAAGAACTTGTCGCGTTGATTGAAACGGCAGCCCCGAATTTTAAAGAAGCGGCGGTCGCGGGTAACAGTCTCGATAAAGTAATGCTCGAGATGAAGGCTAAACAAATCGGTTACCGTGACGGAATTTTTGATGTTAACGTGGCCCTGGATGAATTGATCGATCGTTTCAATACTGGTGAAACGTCTGTTGATATTTTCGGGAAGGAACACGCTAAAATGGTAGAGGTCCTTGTTGCTGGCCGGGCGAAATATGCAGAATATTTGCAAGCTGTTTCCGGCACGAATAAAGCCATAGAGCAGGCAGCAACGAATACTGACACGAATAAAGTTAAAACGCAACAATATCTCAACGAGTTGGAAAAGGTTCGTATCGAGATAGGGGAGAAACTTACCCCCGGTATCGGATTGTTAACGCGTGGCGGGACGTCTTTACTTCGTGTATTTGGCGCGTTGGTTGATATTGCTAATAATTACGGGATTTCGCTTGGTGCTCTTGTTGTTACTATTACGATTTTACTCGCTAAAACAAAAATTCTTAACGCTCTTGATTTGGCTCGTAACGCGATTGGAAAAGATTCCGTTCTTGTTGGAAAGGCTAAAATTTTAGGAATGAACGCTCAAATTGCGGCGTTGAAATTACAAACGATTTTCACGGGATCTGCCACAATGGCGGAAAAGAGACATATTGTTGCTATCGAACAAAAAATCGTGGCGATGAAAGCCGCTAACGCCACTATTGCCAAAACGCCATGGGGTCTTATCGCTACTGGTGCGGCGTTGGCGATTGGTTTTATAGTCGATCTCGTGAAAAACACGAATAATTTAACTGAAAGCCAGAAGCGATTATCCGATATAAATAAGCAATATACTGATACGCTAAGGGAACAAACCGGGCAAATGGAGATGTTATTTACCAAACTTAAAACGACAAATTCCGGCACGGAGGAAAGGATAAAATTAGTTGATCGTCTTGCCGAGATTATACCCGATGTTATAGATAAACAAAAGCTATATAACGCCAGTTTACAGGATATAAAACAAACGGAAAAGGAATACCGTTCGGAGCTCGAGAAACGGATTAGGCTGCAAGAAAAAGAAGCACAATTTACCGATCTGGTGAAACAACAAATGGATATAGAGGATGCTCTTGTTAAAGCCAAAGCAAGATTAGATGCTTCCCGGAAGAAAAATGATGAAATTATAAACGGTTTTGATTCTTCCCCTGACGCTCGTGTCAACGCGTTAAAAGCTGTCGGTAAAGTAGAAGAAGAGGTTAGTATGTTAGAAACGCGATTAGAAGAAATAAAAAAATTAAAAGATAATATAGATATATCCTCCTCCCCGGATTATTCCGGACCAATTTTATTACCTGGAGTGAAAATCGAAAATAACAATTGGCGTGATGAAATGGAAAAAGATATCCTCGAGGAGTTAAAGAAAACCGAACGGTTAAAGAAAGAAAACGAGAAAAGGTTAAAAGACCAAAAGGAGTTTCGGGAAAAAGTATTATTCGAGGCTAAAACAGCGTTGGAGCAGGAAGATATTCTTTACGAGAAACGCCTTAAAGATGCTGGTCTCGCCAGTAAAAAAGAGATCGAATTGGAAAGTAAGGATGCTTTAGTATTACAGGCTCTTTACAAAGAGCATCAGGCTAATATTTATAAAATAAAGACCGAGACAGAAACAAAAATAATGCAGGAGCGACAAAAAGCAATAGATAAGGAAATACAAGACCTTAAGGATACTAACGCTCGCGAGCTGTCCGAACTGCATATAAAGCATAACGAGGAATTATCCGCGGAGAATTTAAACACGTCGGAAAAAGCTAAATTGAAAAAGAAACATCGCGAGGAAGAATTAAAGCTTTCTGCCGAGCATGCCAGAAAATTAATTACTCTTATGCAAGGGATGTTAGATGGTAGTAATGTTGTAAATCTTGATTTAGCAGATAAAGTTCTTTCCCCTGGCGAACGTAAAAAACTCGAGAAGGCAATTTTAGAAGCAAAAGAGACTTTGTCGAAATTGAAAATTGGTGATGAAAAAAAGGATGTTGCAATATTAAAGTCCTCCCCCGTTGATGTTTTAGGTATGACTCCAGAGAAATGGGACCTTTTATTCCAAAATTTACGTGATGGGAAATTTGGCGTTGATGAAATTGGAGTTTCCGTTCAGGCTTTAACGAACTTGTGGGGAGTATATAATAATTACATGGTTGCCTCTGAACAACGACAATTAAAAGATTTTGAAAAGAGTTCGAAAAAGAAACGTGCAACTCTTGATAAACAATTAGATGCCGGGCAGATTAGTCAAGAACAATATAATGCTCGGGTTTCTGAACTTGATGCGGAACTTGATGCTAAAAAAGCCGAAATAGAAAATAAACAAGCGAAGCGACAGAAAGAGATGGCGATTGTTAACGTTATAACAAACACGGCGTTAGCAATAATGAAGATTTGGGCAGATGTACCTAAGTTTGATTTCGGTGCGACGACAATGGCATTAACTGCTCTTGTTACAGCTTTGGGAGCGGCGCAAATCGCTACTATCGCCGCTACTCCCCTTCCCGGCGCGGAAAAGGGTGGCTATATAGATGTTGTAAGATCCCAGGACGGGAAGCGTTTCCGGGCAAAAGATAACCCGGATAATCGGGGGTTTGTTGATTCTCCTACTGTTCTTGTTGGAGAATCTGGACGGGAATTTGTCGTGAGTAATGATGCCGTGATGAATCCTACCGTGAAACCGATTCTGGATGTTATTGATACCGCGCAGCGAAGCGGGAATGTTGATAAACTGGACCTTACTCGTTACTTGTTTGTTCCCGGGCGATCCCGGGGAGGAACGGTTGTGGATTCTTCTGATTCATCCGCCGTGTTGTCCGCGGATCCGAGATTTATTGAATTACTGGATGAAAATATACGGATGATGAAAATTCTCGCGAACAAAGAAATAATTTTTAAATGGTATGGTTCCGGAGGCTTCAAAGAGAAGTTTGATAAATCGAACATGTACGATAAAAATACAAGTGTAGGAAGATGAATTTACGTGTTATAATTTCGGACTTGGATGTAGCCTTGCCAATCGACGTGGAGTTGGTTTTAAAATTTCAAAACACTCTACTGGAAGATCGCAACGACGATGTAACGTACCCGTTCACGATCCCGTTAAAGGCGAATAAAAATGTATTCGGGAATATCGATCGAATCGTTCAAAATTCCTTTGATACTGAGTTGCCAGCTGTCGTGCTATTTGGTCCTTACGAATTACTAAGAGGATTCGCGACAATAACAGATATAACATCGAAAGAGGTCGAATTGTATATCAGTACCGCTAAGATGTCGTTTTGGCGAAAAGCAACTAATATAATGGTCCGTGATTGTAATATAGGTTCCGAGGATTTCGCGAACGAGACCGAGGCGGTAATGGCTATGAACAAATCCTTGCAGGGAGAGAAAAATTACGTTACCTGTCCACTCCTCGATGAAAACTTTACTGAAACAACGTTGCTACCGCCTGCCGAGGCATTATTCCAGAAAGTATTTAATCCTTATGATATTAACACGAAACAATTTGCATTCGTCATGAATGGTAAAACGTGCGTGTATCTCCCGTTTATGCGTTTAAAGTTTGTTATTGAAGAACTAATAAAGTGGTTCGGCTATAAAATAGGGAAAAACTGCCTTAACGCTATCGAGGGATTTAACGATATTCTTATTGTTAACCGTTCAGGGATGGTTAGTAAGCCCCGATTATTTAATTTCCGGCATTGTTTACCCTATATTCCCGTGAAAGACTTTTTTGCAGATATAGAGAAAAAATTTAATCTTGTCTTCTGGGTAGATGTAAACCGGAAAGAGATATCGATAGAGAATTTTAATAGCATCTTAACAGGCGAACCTTTTTCTATTCTTGTCGAGAATGGTGTTGATAAAAAATTTGATGATGATAATAAAACGGGTTACAGGTTTAAAGATAAAGACGTTTCGGATTCGACACTCGATAGTATTAAAAGTTCGCTTGAATGGGAGGTCGGGGAAGGTGATTTTAAGCAAATTGATTGCATTTCTACTCCTGTTAATACCGTGCATGACGGAATTAATCGAGGAGCGAACCAGAACAATATCGCGGTTATAAATTATAGTAACGTGAACGTTGACCCGCTTTTTGATAAAAGTGTTGTTTCGGAATTCCGTCTCGCGGTATATCGAGGTTATTATAAAAGAAATGGTTTGCCGGCAAGCACGGAGCCGTACATGTCTCCCGAGCCGGAATGGGATGGATCTACCCCTATAAATTTAACGTGGGTAAGAGGACTTTCTACCTTATACCGGGATAAGGTCAATTTTCTCGTGAAAAGTCAGATGTTGCACGAGATTAAAGTGCAAAGGAAAATCGAGTACATAAGAAGCGTTAAGAATATACTTTGTCGTGCGGTGGTAATCGCTGGACAAAAATATGTAACGAAAGAGGTCGAGATAAAACTTGGCAAAGATAATATCGTGGAGTTCATATATCGTGGATATCCCTTGTAGTTTGTCCTTTATAATCGTGTGTTCGTCTATTACTTTTCTGAAAAATTGAGGCATGAAAATAATACAGCAACCGGAATCACTAAGCTTGTCAGGAAACGTTAAGGATTTTATTCTTTCGGAAGTAACCGGAAGTGTTGAATTTGTTTTAACGTGCGATGCTGTCGAAATTTTGAGGGAAAACTACGAACCTATTGCCGGGAGAGTTGAGATCCCCGTGAAGCTGGTAATTGATGAATTATTGAAAATCTCCATCCCGGATTTTGACTCTGTTATTTACGAGCAAACGAGGGCGGTTAAAACATTTTCGGCGAGAATCGATACACAAATTATAACTTTTACAGTCGTGAAAGGAGGATTTTCTGCGTTGGAATCAACCCCCGTTTTCTTTAAGACTAATTTTTTAACCTGGCAACCACAACAAAAATTTATAATTTCCAATCAGCCGGAATTTTTATCGTATTATACTCAGGAAACCGGGAACCTGAAAATAAAAGGTTACTTCTCGGATAAGGCATTCGAGATTCATACAATTATTTTGGAATCCGCTAAACTTTACGCTTTTAATCTTAATTGGGATATCGTAAACGGTTATTTTTCCAAACAAGTATTGTATTACGACGTTTGGGTAGAAAATCCGGATGGAAACCGGTTAAGTTATATACAACGTTACGTGCTCTCTCCTTTCCATGATAATCAGCAAATTTATTTGTTCGAGAACACTATCGGTGGAATTGATACGGTTTTGTTTTCCGGGTTATTTTCTTCCTCTTTGAAAACGGAAGGTAATCTAAGCACGATAAAAGATGAGACGACGGATAGCGATATAGATATGTCTTGCGTCTACATGCAAAACACGGGATTTTTGCCTTCTAAAGATTACGCCGAGTGGCTACGTGATTTTTTTGTTTCTCCGCAACGATTCCACGTGACGGATTCAGCACGACGAATTTTTATAGAAGAATCGGAAAATAAATTTGAAACGGATAATTTGAATACTTACGAGTTCGAATTCCGATACGCTAAAGAGACAAAATATAATAATATCGTTCGGAACCGGGAATCTCTTCCTGAACTGTTAGAATTTCCCGTTGTTGACGAACTTTTTTTTTTAGCTCCCCGGCTGACCGAGTTTCCTCTTGCTGCGATAGCTGACGATCTTATATTACCAGTTCAGTATGCTTTTGAAAATGCTTGGCGTCGAATTTCCGTCGACGCAATAACTCGGTATGTTTTAGGGTATACTATTGATAATATAGAGACAATAATCGACCTAACAAACTATTGGCAAAAAACAGAACTTGTCCGGGAAGATTTGTATTTAAAATTTCTTGATCGTAAAATTTTTGCTGGATACGCGGATGAAGCTGAAAACGCTGAAAAATGGGCTGATCACTTCTTTGAAGATTACATAAATCAGCCTTTACGCACAACAGATGATGTTTTGTTTAACTCTATTTCTGTAAAAGAGTATTGTAGTTCGGAGAATTACGCGTCTGGATTGTTGGGTACAGGTTATATGTTTGATAGTAGAGGATACGGGGAAGTAACAAGACTCGACGTGCGTGAATACCTGTATGTACCCGAGATTATAAAAAATAAAGTTTCCGTTGTCGCGGATGAATTTTGGTTTACCGGTGGTGGTGTCGTGGACACTATCGAATGTACCGGAATGGACCGCTATAAAATTAGTCTTAAACAGGAAAAGGAGGTTCCAGAAATCCCGTGGAAAGAAGGTGATATTTTACGAGGTATATTTAGCTTGGAAACAGGTTTTTCAACTGTTTACTATACCGTTGAAAAAATCGAGGATAAACATGTATTTATCCATGCCGAGAACGCGCCGGAATTTTTTTCATACTTAACGGACTCGTTGTCTAACTATCTTTTAACGGAAGACGGAGCCTATTTGATGGTTAACACCGGTGGATATCCGGACCGATTTTTAACTCTCGCGCGGCAGGGAAACGTTTCGGATCCGGACCGACAAGGAAGTATTTATGTCGATAGTATAAACAAGTATATTAGAGTTCTCGACGGGGTTTCCACCACGACGATAAACTTCGAGAATATTCGTGTGCAGTTGGGAGATCTCTCCGGGCTTGTTTCACCGGTGTTGGGAAAACTAAACGGATTCGGTTTGTACTCGTCGAATGTTTACCTTATCGGAGATTTCATGCTCCGGAACGGCAAAAGTGTGGCGACCGAATTTAATAACGTATCAGAAACCCTTGTTTCTATTTCAACCCGGCTGACCGATACAGAAGCAGCAATCGAAAATACAGTGTCTAAGACCGTGTACGATGCTTATACCCAGTCTACAAGTACCTTGTTATCTCAAATTACGCAGCGAATAACGGATGTAGAAGCAAGTATAGAAAGTACGGTGTCTAAAACTGTCTTTGACGCTTACAAGCAAAGCACAAGCACTTTATTATCGCAAATCACGCAACGAGTAACGGATGTAGAGGCAAGCATAGAAAGTACTGTATCCAAAACGGTTTTTGACGCTTACACGCAGTCCACAAGCACGTTATTGTCCCAGATCACGCAAAAAGTAAATAATAATACCGCGGAACTCGAGTTAACCGTGAAAGCGGACAATGTTATCGCGTCGATAAATGCCTCTGTTGAAAAGGATGGGACATCGGCTTTACGGCTTAAAGGGGATAAAATTGAACTGAACGGGAATACAGTGATGAAAAATAAGTCTGGTTCCGTGATTGACTTTTTGGGAAGTGATAATGATGTCATAAACATAAACGATGGTTTTTTCAGGATAGATAAAAATGGAATGATCTATACTTCCGGGGGCTTTTTTTACGGTTCTGTATCGGAACTTTTCAAGAAAATAGAAACTGAAAATCCTGTCGAAAACCTGGACTTCTCTACTGGATTTAATTTTTCCGGGCAAGCTGCTTACAACGCGTATAAAACTTACGTGCTTCCTGACGATGTAAAGTATCAAGGAGTTAGAGCATCCGTGTTTAATACAGGTGATAGCCGGATGTCCGGGTACATTTATATTAAAATTAAGAATGATAATAACTTTATCTTTCCTTCTGGTGGGTATGATAAAACAGTGAAAACCGTAAAATTAAATTTTACACGGCTACTCGAGTTAAAAGCCGTTCTGGGAAATAATAATACACTGAAATGGTATATACTTAATCACTCGGACTTTACTTACGATTCTCAAGATAATTCAGTGTATTCTAAAGATTTTTGATATGAGTAATTTAATAAATGATAAAGTAGAAAAAAGAGAGGTAAAGATTAGTGATTTACCGCTTGTCTCGAGTTTAGTCGGGTTATCCACGATCGGTGTCGACGCGCAAAATCGCACCGTCCGGGTCGGGTTAGAGTTTATAAAAGCTTCTTCCGATGCCGCTCTCGCGGCCGCGGAACGGTTAAACACCCTATCGGACAACCCGATGAAAATTATAAACGATTTTTGGTATCGTTACAACGAACTGACAGGAAAATACGAGAATACTGGAATGAAAGCTAAAGGCGATCCGGTCCCAGTCGTCGATAGCTTAATTTCTACTTCCACAGTCGACGCTCTTAGTGCTAACCAGGGCCGGGCTTTGAAAAGCCTTGTCGACACCCTTCGAACGGATTTAAACGACTATTTGCCTCTTTCGGCAGGGAATGGTAAACCTCTTACCGGTAAATTATACGCTAATGGAGGAGTGAAATTATCCGTTAAAGGGGTTAGTCTCACAGGAGTAAATTCAACAGGGAGAGAGGAGGCGTTAATATATATTTCATCTACTGATGATGTGGTTGTCGGAGATCAACGTGACAATTTGGTATTACATTCAGTAGCTTCCGATCTTATACACAGAAGAGGCGCATCAGCGGAATACAAGATATGGGATGCATATAACCTTTCGAGTCCAGCTACCACGACGGATTTGAATAGTTATATACCGAGATCTGCTCAGGGTGTTACAACAAGTTTATTAAACTTACAAGGGGGTATATACAGGGGAGGAGCCTCGATGGATGGGGAGTTCGGGTACGCTTGTAATATGCTATTAAGATTTGATTCTGGCGGTACGAATTGGTACACGGGAGGTATTCTATCAATATCAACAGGAGGGGAGCTTAGAGTTGCCGGGGTGAGTAACGGAACATTGAGTGTGTGGCGGGATGTGGCGATGCAAGGAATGTCAAATAATTTCTTGCATAGTGGCAACGAGGTTACCTTTATATCACAAGCGGCAGCTCTCCCCGGCGTGTGGTTGAATTATCGAGGATGTGCGGGTGGAATAACGGATTATTTGCTGGGATCGGGTAAGGCAGACGGTTCATACGCGAATTTAAAAGTTAAAAACCTTTACACGTCGGAGAGTATTTACATACCTAATGGACAAAAACTTAAGTCTTATAGTTCAGAAGGAAATATTGTAGATATGGCATACGTAGCTCCCGGTTCAAATATCCTGGTCCTTGGACATTTAAGTACCCCCGGGGTCTTAATTAGATCCACTAACACAGATATATACCACGCTCGGAATGTAGGTGGCACTGCGACCAATTACAAAATCTGGGATGCATATAATTTATCCTCTCCCGTTACTGGTTCCGGTGGAGTCGCGGGGCAATTAGCCAAATGGTCAGCAGCTACTGCCCTGTCTGGTGGAATAGCGTACAGTTCTGGAAACGTGGCGTCAACGGTAGTGGCCAGGGACGGTAACGGAGCGTTTGCCGCTACTTCTATTAGTGTTACAAACCTAAATGCAACAAACCTTGGCACGGGAGGTAACGCCACGACAATTCATGTCGGTTTAATACCGAGGGCTGTTAATACATGTTATATAGGTTCAGCGGATCGGCCGTTCGCGCAAATGTACTCGGCACATTTCAACGGACATTTGGCAGGATCAGCAGACTTTTGTTGCGACAAAAGAGTAGAGGTAGTTACCGCTATACCTTCCACGACACTCGCTAATACCGTGTATTTTTTAACATAATAGGCAATGGCAGGAATTAGTATAACAGATAGTAGTAATGTTCTAAAAACATTAAAGGATTGTAAGATTACAGATGCGAATAACGTGTTAAAACAAGTCCGGGAAATTTGGGCCACGGACGCGAATAACGTTAAACGTCTCGTTTGGCAAAGAGAGGTAAAAAGAAGTTTCGTGTTGTACTGGGATCCCCGGTCAACGATATCGCAGCAAGAAGAAGAGCAAATAATCGGGACAAACCTGACTGGAACACTTAAAAGCGATCCGGTTACCGTAAATAATTTTCTTGTTATAGCGAAGATGAATCAGTTTGCCGGGTCTTCAGTTAAAGAGTTTATGAACAACCCGTGGGGCGAGATAAAAACTCTTGTACTCCGTTCGAAACTCGATTATTCATTGCTATATGATCTTGTTATTGGTCTATCTTTCGGCCCGATGGCAGATGGCCGAAAAATTCTGGAAGTCCGTGCTGGAGGATCCGGGATCGAAACTATCGAGGGCGTTTCTGACCTGACAAACTACAACTGGCCCGATTCCACGACTGTGCCTATCTACATGCTTATCGGGCACATGGACGAACCGAGCGACGAGGCTGCAAGACTTGTATTAAACTCTTCGTACGCCACCGGCGTGATATAATTATAAACGTTAGAATATTTATTATTAACAACTTAGAAATTAAAATTATGGCAACAACAGCAATTACAACGAAAGTTAATGGTTTGGAGTCAGTTAGCATTAACGTTGAGGCGCAAAATGCCTCGATTAAACTTAAGGGAATATTCTCTCTTAATAGCCAAAAAGTAGTTATTTCTGGCAACGGGGAATTTAGGAAAGTGGACGATGATAGCCACGTCGGAAATTTTAACAAGAATGTTAATCGTTTCGGCTACACGGATATAGAAGAAAACTACCTGAACGATTGCGCGAATCTACTAAAAGCCACGATCACGGACATCGAGGTGAAAGCAGAAGCCGGAAGTATAACTATCTAAAACTTTATTGTTATGGCAAAGGAAAAGACGATTAAGGGAGTGACAAAGTTGAAAAGATTTGAAGTTTTGAACCTGAACGAGGTTTTGAGTAGTAACAAGATAAGCAAGTTGAGTAAAGAGAGTGCTTTTGCCTTGTTAGACATGAAGATCGAGTTAAACAAGCACGTTAACGAGATTAACGAGGCGCAGCGTCTCGCGGCAAATCAGCTTCGTCCGGCAGATTTGAAGGAAGGAGAAAAAAATGAAATTCTCGAAAAAGAATGGAACGACAAATTCCGTGACTTCGCGGAAAAACATCTTAACGAGGAAATAGATGTTAAGCTACAAAAGATTAGCAAAGAACAGTTGCTCGAATTTGTTAAAGAAAATGATTTGAGCCTCGATAGGATTAATGTTTTGCAGTTAATAGTAGAATGAAAGTAGATACAGAGGTACATTTAAATACCTCTGTATCTCTAAAATTTAAATCTATGGAAATAAAGATTTTTTATAATAGTTTTATAGCGAAGCTGTTATTACTATTTTCTACTTGTAGCACGATAATGCTCTTCGGTTCTGTCTTTACGAAAGAATCAGAGTTAAATAATGAAGAAAAGACACATGAATCGATTCATGTCGTGCAGTATTTAGAATGTTTTATACTTGGGACATTGCTTTTATTTGTATTGCTATACTTAGGAGCATCGATATGGTTTATCCTGTTACCGATTATTTGTTATTACATTTTATATCTAATGGAGTGGCTTGTTTCTTTCATCCACCACCTTTTTAGTAAGAGGAAAAAGGATTTTGTAAAAGCTAACGGTAAAGCCTATTGGAGTTCAGCAATGGAAATGGAAGCGTACGATAATCAGAACAATCCTCTTTACCTAAAGACACGAAAGTTTTTCGCATTCGTTAGGTATTACGGAAAAATATAGGATTTTAAGGAGGTGTGAAATGGAAAATTTTAAGGCGTTAGTTGTTAGTGTTATCGCCGGATTGATGGCGTATCTTAATCCAATTTCAGGAGATTTAGTATCGATGTTGACAGTATTTATGCTAAATTTCTTTTTTGGATTATTGGCTGCAATTTTTGTAAATGATGAGAAGTTTAAATTTAAAAAAGCGTGGAAGTGTGTTAAAGAGGCCACTATATTTTTTGTTTTGGTTGTGGCAATATTTTTTATCGGTGAGAAAAAAGGAAATATGGATGGTGCGATACAGTGTGTTAGTTTCGTTACTTATTCTGTTTTCTATTTTTATGGAGTGAACATGCTGCGAAATATAAAGTTGCTGTTTCCCCAGAGCCGCACTATTGCTTTTTTATACGATGTATTGAGCATTGAGTTTGCAAAAAAAATTCCGGGATTGAGTAACTATTTGGGCAAAGAAATTAAAAATGAATCGAAGTGAAATAATAAAGGAACTTAAAGAGTTCTTTGACGTGCGGGAGCTTGTTTGCCCGCATTGTCACAAAAAATTTGGCGATAATAGCTGGCAATTTATAGACACGGAGCTATTACATACCCTCCTAATTGTCCGGCGGGATATACTGAAAGTTCCTATTTATGTTAATAATTATGACTCCGGCGGCTCTTTCTCTCAACGAGGGCTGCGTTGTAATATTTGCCAGATTGTTGAGGATAAAACGAGCAAGGGAGAAGTGTATTTGTCTGCGCACGTTAACGGGTCCGGAGTTGACTTTACGGCTAAAGGAATGACCGCGGAGGAAGCACGAACAATAATAGCCACTAATGTACATTTGTTGCCTTTCCCAATACGATTGGAAAAAGGCGTGAGCTGGATACATTTAGATATCTACGATTATTTGAATGGAAAAAAGATAAATTACTTTTAATATGACGAAATATCTATTGTTTATAATAGTTATTCTTACCGGTTCTCTGGTAATATCTGTAAGGAGTTGTCATGGAATTCGGGAGGACCGGAATAGACTATCCGATAATCAACGAACATTATTGTCTAATGTAGAATATTATCGTACAAAAGATAGCCTTTCCGCCGCTTCCGTCGAGAGACTAACGTTATCAAACCGGGAGTTTACTCGTTATTGCGATGATTTAGAGAAGCAGGTTACGGACCTAAATTTGAAAGTAAGACGATTGCAATCTGTTAGTCAGACGGCAATAGAAACAAAGTATGTTATAAAGACTGTTACTCGTGATAGTATTATTCCAGGGCGGATGGATACGCTGAGATGTATCGATTTTAGGAACGATTATCTTACACTTTCCGGTTGTGTGGATCGGGAGTCCTTTTGCGGGACGATTGAAAGTAGAGACACTCTTGTACAGATCGTTCATCGTGTACCTCGAAAATTTTTATTCATTCGTTGGGGAACGAAAGCAATTCGCCAAGAAGTTATTAGCAAGAATCCTTATAGTAAGATCACTTATTCAAGGTATATTGAATTGAGAAAGTAGTTTAAATACGTTTATTCTTTATAGATCATTATATTGTAGCGGGCGTTTTTCAATGGAAATGTATAAACGCTCCTTTCTCGTTTGTCACTTCTCATGTTTTTGTAATAATATTATTATGATAGATTATGTTATGATAATAAATATTATACATGTATAATACATTGATATAAGAAATAATTATTATATATTTACACAAATATTATTTTTTATAATAATATTTATTCAAATAACCATTTTACTAACCTCTAAAATTAAAAATCATGAAAAAAACAATTCAACTAGTAGTATTAACGTTGGTTCTCCTGATCGGGGGAATATCAACGAACGTGGCTTCAGGTGAAGTGATTTACCGGACTCAGACATGCACGGAAGGGGAAACTTTTTATGTTAGTTTCGCGGGTATTTTTGACGGGGAAATGGATGATGTTTCGCTTTATCACGATTTTGGGAACGGACCGGAATTAGTGGGCTTAGGTGTGGTAAGCGCTTATGGATACATAGGGGTGACTATGGAAGATCAAGGAGTATACTGGTTTGGGTGTCATTTTGTGGAAGAGGGGATTCTTCGTTTTGAATACAGGCTTTGCGTGATATTAACGGTGGTGAAGCCGGTGGCACAATGGGTGAATGGTTCGAAAAAGAATGCTCGCCCGGGATCACTGGTTTGTATCCAGGAGAAAAGCTTGGTTTGGAGATCTAAAATGTTAGTACTGGCATAAATAAAATTTTAAATTAAACATGAGTACACGTGATATTTTCCCGGTGGTTATACACGAGATAAAACAACAAAGCCGGAGCTGGATCTTTCGTTTTTTCGCCCTGTTCTCGTTAGTCGGGATCGTGTCGTGTCATGTTTACTGGCAGGGGCCGGGCGGTGAGAACTGGAAGATGATGGCCTTGCCTTGCTCCATGCCTTTGGTGAACGCTTACCTGTATAGTGTTGTGCAGTCGTTGTTCCTGGCGGTAATGATGGCGGAAATTCCCCGCCGGTTAAGTAGGCCGGGAGCCCTGGAGAGTTTACAGGCTCGCCCGGCAGGTAACACGGCTTTCTACTGGGGGATCGTTACCGGTAACCTCGTTCTTTTCGGCCTGGTTAACGTGACGGTGATTTTACTTTCTATCTTTCTGGTTAATTTGACGAGTCTTGCCCCGGTGGGCTGGGGTTATTACCTGTTTTACCTGTTGACGTTGAACCTTCCCTCGTGGTTGCTCGTGGCTGGATTCTCTTTATGGGTAAGTAGCGCCACGGGTTCCCGTTATCTCGCTATCACTCTTGCCGTGGCGTGGTTGATCGGTAGCTTGTTCTGGTTGCCTTACTTCCAGCACGGGACTCTCGATTACACGGGCAGTGGCGTTCCCAATTTATTCTCGTGGCTGGTGGGACACGTGAATCTTTCCCGTTACTTGTTGCATCGTTCGATTTACACGCTGGTCGGCCTGGGCTTTTTGGCGTGGGGAGTAAAATACATGAGGCGCTTGCCCAACCGGTCGAGTACCCGGAATCTTCATGCCTCGGGCGGGATCTTGCTCGTTTTGGCGGGCCTCGGTTGTGGCGTTTTGCTCGAGTACTCTCACTACCGGGACCGGTCGGTTCGATCGGAATACCGTTCGAGTTTCGAGCGTAACTGGCGGGAGGTGACCTGCCGGGTAAGGAGACACGATATCCGGTTGCGTCAAACGGGCAAGGGGTTGAAAGCGGAGAGCGACCTGCTGGTTTATAACCCCGGGAAACGGGATTTGAATCGAATCGTCTTGTTTTTGAACCCCGGTTTGCGTGTCTTGTCGGTTAAATCCGGGGATAACGCCTTGTCTCACGATCGTGACGGGCAATTTGTTTTGATCGATCGATCTTTGGCCCCGGGGGACACACTATCCTTGCGGCTGGCGTACGAGGGAAAGATCGATGACCGTTATTGTGACTTGCACCTTTCGAGCGAGGAACACGAGGACGTTTTTCACGGGGAT
Organism: Sanguibacteroides sp. AM78-02pH3A; assembly: GCF_027666085.1. Classification (NCBI taxonomy): domain Bacteria; kingdom Pseudomonadati; phylum Bacteroidota; class Bacteroidia; order Bacteroidales; family Porphyromonadaceae; genus Sanguibacteroides; species Sanguibacteroides sp. AM78-02pH3A. The sequence continues at coordinate 428,487 of NZ_JAQEHX010000002.1, forward strand.
CGTTTTTTCCCGACGGGTCGTCGGGGGGCTTTCGTCGAGCATAATTTTCTCCTGTTAACCCCCGCATGCACGTGGTACCCGGTGGCCATTCCCCCGGTGAATCCCTTTATGCCGTTAGCGACGGGCCGGGATTTCACCCTTTTCACGTTGATCGTGGAAAATCCCTCGCAACAAACGATTCTCTCGCAGGGCGTTCCCGAGCGGCTGAAAAACGGTATTCGTTTTACCAGCCGAAACCCGTTAAACGGTATCTCGTTATACGGTGCTAACGTTAAAAACTATAACTTGCCGGTGGATAAAACTTTCGGTTTCCATGTTAATTTGACCGGGTGGGGAGAAAGGTTGAAAATGATTTTCTCGGGCACGAGTCGCGATGCTTTCTCCAGGTTGTGTAAAAATCCCCCGGTGTACTGGTACGATTACAGGAACTTCCTGTCGATGTCGTGGTATGAACCGGGGTGGCCTTATCTTTACTTGTCGGAAGTGCCGGTTTCTTTTCATCTGTCCTCTCACGAGGGGAAATCCTCGGGTGGACTTGTAGAACCGGGAATGGTCTTTTTTCACGAGCGGGGATTCGACCTGGACATGACCGGCGTGATGAAGGCCGGTAAGGTTAAGACCGGGGAAGACTTTTTGTCAGCATGTGATGACCTGCATAGCCGGTTGATTAACGGTGTAATCAGGCAGCGGGGGAGTCATCCCTTGTTGAACCTCGGCCGGCAAAAAGTGAAAGTCACTTACGTGGCGGATAGTCCCGTGAGAACACTTGGCGCTGATAGAAATGCCTGGGTTTACTCTTTAAAATACCCGTTCATGGGTAAAGTGTTTGAAAGGTTAGGGGGACAAACACGTGTTATGAATAAAAGCCAGAGTATATCCGGGATGATTTTTGCCGGTCAAAAATCGTTTCACGATTATTTCACCGGTCGAACCTTGCTGGATTTTTTATCGGACTCGGGTTCGGAGAGGGGTATCAGGAACCAGGTGTTTTACATGAAGACGCAGGATCTTTTGATCAGGTTGACGTTGCGTGTTCCCGAGAGGGAATTGCGGTATTGTTTAGATAGCTTGTATCGACACGCTCGTGGCGAGATGGATTATGACTCGCTGCTGGAGAGGTGGGGGACTCGCTGGGGATTTGACATGAATCGTCTTGTCGAGGATTGGATGGCGACCAGGCACGAGCAATATTTTAAAATGAGGGACGAGGTGGTGCTTTACGATCCCGTTACCGGGCTTTCCAAACTCGAGGGAAAGATCATGAACGCCGGTAAGACGGGAGGCGTGGTCTCCATCGAGTACGGTAGCGTCGCCGAGATAGATCGTGTCAGCTGTTATATAGAGCCTGGGGAGGTGAAATCGTTCTCGTTCGTGGTGAGGGGGGACTCTTTTCACTTGAATACCTGGTTATCGACGAATCGGCCAAATTTTTTCCGTTTTCCCGCGAGGAAGAACCGTGAGTGTAGAGAACCCTGGGAACTTGGCGGGGAATGGCGCACGATCCCGGTAGAAGAATTTCTGGCGAGCGAGAACGAGAACGAGCTCGTGGTGGATGACCAGGATGCCGGTTTCGAGCTGGTGGATGGGAATTTGACGTGGTTTCAAAAATGGTTCCGTAAGGCACCCCGCGTGCGGAATTTCCAGGATGGAGAGACCTCTCGCTGGGAACAGGTGATCACGATGGAGGCGGAGGGAGACTCGATCCGGGGCTGTTACTGCATTGGCGGTGGAGAGGGTAAATCTACAGCCACGTGGCGGGTGAATCTCCCGGGGGCGGGACGTTACCGGGTAGTGGCTAAGGTGTATAAAAAGCTTCTTGTTCCCGGGTTCGCTCCCCCGGGAGGAGTGGTTAATCACTACACGGTTTTCCACGGGGATAAGAAAGAGGAAGTGGCGGTGGATCTGGATATCGCGATACCCAAGCGCGTGGGCTCCCCTGGCTGGGCCTCTCTTGGCGAGTATGATTTCCCGGCGGGGGAGGCAAGGGTGGTACTTTCCGACAAAGACCTCCAAAAACGAAAAGACGTGGCGATCGTGGCTGACGCGGTGAAGTGGATAAAAATAGACTAAGCGATAAATTAGGGTTCATGCCTGTTTCTCGAAATTTGGGAAAGGATCCGGGAAATTGTTCCGGATCTTTTCGTTTGTCTGCCCCCTGTATTTTCGAATGTATTGAAAGGTACTATTGATGTCCGCGTGTCCTAAATGCGCTTGTAGGTCCTTGATTGTAACTTCTCCTTTATCGAGTAAGAATCCGGCTCCCGTGTGCTTAAGGCTGTATAGCTTGTAATCCTTGCTTAATCCTAATTCGTCTCGTATCTCGTTAAATCTAACTCGTAACGAATTAATACCGATTTGCCGTGTGCCGGGTTCCCTGTTTCTTGAAAATATGAAATAATCTCGATTTACAGCTTGTAATTTGTACACGCGTGTAATTATATTGTAGAATTGTTCAGGAATGGCTATAATTCGCTCACGCGAGTTTTTCGCGTAACATGCTTTTATCGTTATCGTTTTTGCCCAGAAATTTATGTGTTTCACTTGTAATGTACGTAATTCTAACCCGGGGCGAATCGCGCAAAAATATTGCATCAAGCATGCAAGATACAATTGTTTATCTTTTTTTTCGATCGTTTGTAATAGCACTTCGAGGTCAGGGGGAAGAATGGGAGAAGGGGCGTTATCTTTTGTTTTTTCCCCTAACGGGATGTTGTATACCGGGGACTTGTAAATTCTTTTTTTCTCTATCATGGAATTGAAGAACATGGACAAGATAATCTTGTAATTATTCACGGATCGTTTATCGAGTTGTTTTTTTTCTATAAGTTCCTGAAAGAATTTTAGTATCACTTTATTGTCAATTGCCGTTATATCATTTTCATCGAGTTTATTTTTTATAATAAACCCGTGAAATACTCGCATTCTTGATTGATACGTTTGATAAGATTTCTTTTTTAAAGATAGTTTTCTCTCTGCCAGGAAGTCTGATAACAATCTTCTGATCGTGTTGTTAGATTTTCTTTTTTTACTGTAAGATTGATTTTCATGCTGATAGTTAATTTCATCCTCGTACACGGATTCCGGATCTTTCCAGGGAAGCCATCCTGCTTTTAATTTTCGTGTTATTTCCCGGATTAATTTATCGGCATGTTTCTTTTTTTGCATTATAGTCCCCTCGGAAAATCCTTTTTCAATTTTCTGTGGAACAAGTTTTCCCGTTTCGGGGTTCCGGACCGAGTAATAAATATACCATCTGCCTTTTGGCGTTTTTCTTAATTGGGGTTTTGTCGCGATTTTCTTTTCCATAAGATTAACTTTTAAAATTCCCCAACTTTAAAAAGAAAAATTATGGTCTCGAAAATTATATAATCCCACTCGAAAATATAACAGTCTGATTGTCAGACTGTTACGTGAGTATTGTGGAGAATAACGGAATCGAACCGTCGACCTTTTGACTGCCAGTCAAACGCTCTAGCCAACTGAGCTAATTCCCCGTTTGCGGTGCAAATATAGATAAAAATCCGGAAATATGAAATTTAAGGCGAGAAGAATTTTTTATTAAAAATGCGTAGCTTCCGTTTTGATCTACAACAATCAATGATTAATACAAATTTTTCAGATTTCAATAATACTACTGGCGGAAGAAGAAAGGTTAAATATAGTTACTGTATTACAGTGCCTTAAATGGTGTTTGTGTTTTCTCTTGTTTTTCGTAGTTACAGGTGTTATAATCTTTTCTCGTGGAAATGGGGGAGGGTAAGATTGAGGTATGATCGAGTATGCAGGTGATAGAGTTTTATCGTTGGAGAAAATTTCCCCGAATTTTCGTGGCTATCGGGTCTGGTATGAATGATTTACAGGTATAATGGTAGAGTAATTGAGATGCAAAATTGTCATATATTTTATTTTTGTAAATGTAAGTTGTATATTTGCTCCAAAGAGTTTAATGATGGCGTGTATTAAGGGCAAAAATGGAACAATGGATTATGTGTGGATTTTTGAGCAATACTATCGGGGATTGGCTTATTTTGCGTACCGCTTGTTGAAGGATAGAGAGGCGGGAGAGGATGTGGTTCAGGATGTTTTCGTAATGTTGTTTGAGAAAGGAGTTCCTTTTGAAAAATCCGGTGTGTTAAAATCTTTTCTTTATATTACCGTTCGAAATCGTTGTTTGGATTATCTGAAACATCAAAAAGTGGTAGAGAAACACCAGGCCGATTCGCTTTTAGTCGGTAAAGAGCCGTCTCACGATTCGATATGGGCAGCTCTTGTTGAGTCCGAGACTTTATCCATCGTAAAAGAGGCAATCGATCAATTACCTTGCGAATGTGCAAAGGTTATGCATTTGGTTCTTTTAGAGTATAATAGTATCGAGATAGCTGAAAAATTGGATGTAGAACCCAGTACCGTCCGGGCTCAAAAGCAACGGGGGCTTTTATTACTGAAAAGATATATTCCGCAACATCTTTTTGTTTTCGTGTTCGGAGGTATGATTTGAAAATAGCTATCGGAGATTCGATGACGGAGTCTCTCGACTGTAAAATTTCTTTCATGCCATCCATTTTTGACGGATAGCACTTTAACCCCGTCCCCGGGTGCTATCGTTCAATGTTGAATGTTAAAATTGAAATTCTTTTAGTCACTTATCGGAATATAATCGTTTTGTATATAAAATAGCAAAATATGCAAAACTTGAAAAAATATTACAGTTTGGCACAAAAGATCGCTCGCGGTCTGTTGAACGGAGAGAGTAAGTGGAGGGAGGAGATGGAAGAGGAGGCCGGATTACGGGAAGAGTTGGAATGGCGTTTTTCTCCGGATGAGTTACGGAAGGGACTGGAAATTTTCCGGGAGATCGATGAGGTGGGGGCAATCGTGCGGATAAAGGATCGGTTGAAAAGGAATCGTTTACGAAGGTGGAGTATGGTCGGGGTGAAAGTGGCTGCTGTGCTTGCTTGTGGATTTTTTGTTGTTTTGTGGATGAATGAGGAGCGGGAGCCGGAGCAGAGAGAGCTATGGACAGCCGAGAAATTGAAGACCCCTTATTTGCTTGTCGGGGAGAGCAAGAAAATAGATTTGTTCGATTCCTTAACCATCGTGCAACGAGGAGTTGTGGTTGAAAATAGGGCCGGGGGAAAGTTGAGTTATCGAAGCGCATCGGTTCGAGGCACGGAAGAACCGATTGTAAATAAATTGGTGGTACCGAAAGGATGCGAGTATTACGTGGAGTTGTCGGACGGAACGAAGGTGTGGTTAAATGCCGCGAGTGAGTTGTCCTATCCGGTTTCTTTCAATGCGGTCGAACGGGATGTCGAATTGAGGGGGGAGGCTTACTTTGAAGTAACGAAATCCGAGGTTCCCTTTGTCGTGAAAACCGGAAATATGGATGTCCGGGTTTTGGGAACGGCCTTTAATGTTATGGCCTATGCGGACGAATCGGATGTGGAAGTGACGTTGGAGGAGGGGAGCGTACGAATCCATGCCGATGATAAAGAAGCTCTGTTATCTCCCGGTCAGCAGGCCGTGTTTGAGAAAACGGATTCCATTTTACAGGTAAAGAAGGTAGATACGGAAATTTATACCGGTTGGCGTTCGGGAGAATTCCTGTTCGAGGGAGAGTCTCTGGAAAGGGTGGGGCGTAAGCTTGCTCGGTGGTATGACATGGAGATCGTCGTGGATAGTGTGTTGCGCCATAGATCGTTGAACGGTTCGTTAAAACGTTACGAATCGATCCGAGAATTTCTCGATGTATTGGAGTTGACCAATGAGGTGAAGGTAAATTATCGGGAAGATCGAGTGGAAATTTTATCCAAAAAAAAGTGAGGTAATCGAAAAAATCGGGAGATCTGACCATCCCCCGATTTTTATAGGTTATACCTATATATGTTGTTTAACCCAATTCACAAATTTATGAAAAAAAATCGATTTTCTCCTTTTGGGAGAAGAATTAAGGGATTTTTATCATCTAAACAGATGATGATTATGTTCTTCGGTATGGTGATTTCGTTGCATTCGGGTATGGTTTCGGCACAGAAAGTGACGATCGACGTGAAAAAGGCCTCTTTGGTTTCCGTTTTGGAGGAGATCAAACGCCAGACGGGCTATCGTTATCTTTTCGTGGGGGATCAGGTTCGGGAGGTAAACGATATCACGCTTTCCATGAAAGATCAACCGGTGGAGACCGTTTTGGACTCTTGTCTACGGAATACGATCTGGACCTATGCCATTTCCGATAAGACGATCGTCCTTTCTTTAAGGGCGGGTACGGCGGTAAGTAAATCCAGGCAACCCGTTAAAAATGAGGTGGTGGGAATCGTGAAGGATAAAAAGGGGGTCCCCATGATCGGGGTAACGGTAAAACTTGTAAACACGACGCTGGGGATCTCGACGAATAGTAAAGGTTTTTTTAAGTTGCTTTTGCCGGTAAAGAGCGGAACGTTAGAGTGTTCGTTTATCGGCTATAAGACGCAGAAAGTGGAGTTTACCGAGAAACCGGATACGCTTCGGATCGTAATGACCGAGGACGTGACCGGATTGGACGAGGTACAGGTAATCGCTTACGGGGAGCAGAAGAAGCGTACTGTCATCAGTGCTATCTCTTCCGTGAAAGCCGATGACATCAAGGAGTTGCCCACGCATAGTTTGGAAAGCTTGTTGCAAGGACATATGGCCGGGGTGGAGGTAAACAATCTTTCGGGTGCTCCCGGGGGTGGAGGTTCTATCGTGGCTATCCGGGGATATAACTCGTTTTTCGTGGAAGGAGAAGGTGGAGACCGAGCGTATGGATCTCCTCTTTACGTGGTGGATGGGGTACCAATACAATCGTTTACTTCTCCGATCACGGGAACCAATATGCTCTCTAATTTGGACCCTTCGATGATCGAATCGGTAGAGGTCTTGAAAGATGCGGCTTCAGCAGCGATATACGGCTCCCGGGCCGGAAACGGGGTGATTTTGATTACCACGAAAAAGGGGCGTGTCGGACAGGCGAAGTTCACGGCTAATGTCTCCTATTCGGCTTCGTGGATACCGGAGACTCCCGTGCAGAGCGGCGGTCAATTGGAGCGTTGGCATAATATCCGAGGACTCCGGAATACGATTATTCCTTATCAGGGGAGTGACGGGCACTGGAAGATTCCGACCTCTTACGAGGAAGTGTGGGGTTTTAGAGGAAGCGAATTGAATCAACCGGTTTATGACTGGTTTTGGGGAAATGCTTCTGAAGCCAATCATAGTCAGCGATTGCAGGATAGTTTGAATGTTTTTTACAATAACTCCACGGATTGGTGGAAATATGCTTATCGTACGGCCAAGGTTTATAACGCCAATTTGCAGGCCAGCGGGGGATCGGAAGCCATTCGTTATATGATCGGTGCGGGATATTATAAGGAGGAGGGAATTATGTATGGTAGTGATTTCCAGAGAATAAACGTGATGACGAATCTTTCGGTTAACCCTTCAAAACGGATAAGATTGGATAATTCGTTCTCGCTCTCTTATAGCGATCGAAGTCGGGGAGGAGATAGAACCGGGGCTAAAGTGGAAGGAGTTACAATAAATCCCATGTTTGCCTCGACTCTTCATCCCGGTGAATCTTATATAAAAAAGGAGTTACTTAAAAAATTGAACAGTGTTATACAGAAAAATCATAGTTATGCGGCTCGTTATAACTTGGTATTGGATTATGAAGTTTTACGAAATCTGCATTTGCGTTTGTCGGGAGGGCTCGATTATAACCAGAATAATTTAAATCATTTTGAGCCGAGTACTTTTGACTCTTATCATCATTGGTCGAAATCAGAGGGACAAATCGGGCGAAGTATTTCTTTATTGAATGAAAACCTGTTGAATTATACTTTTTCGATCAAACAGGTTCATAATTTCGATATTTTATTGGGATTGTCTTTTCAAAAAGATCAATCTTATGGTAATGGCGGGTCCGCTCGAAAAGGGCCGAATGATTATGTACATTATGTACAGGGAACGTGGGGTGGTGAAGATGGAGTGGTAAACGTGGCGGACCCCAATAGTAATCAGGAGATATTTCAATCTGCTTTTATCTATACTTCCGATTTTGAAGAAGAACGGATGAATAGCTATTTTGGGCGGTTGACCTATAATTTCAAGGAGAAATACATGCTGGAGGCGACTATTCGTCGGGACGGATCGTCGGTTTTCGGAGAGAAAGTACGTTGGGCTACTTTTCCTTCGGTTGCGGTAGGCTGGGCTTTTTCGGGGGAACCTTGGATGAAAGGGTTGTACTGGTTGAGTTTCGGTAAGATTCGGGCCAGTTGGGGTAAGTCCGGTCAAAAGTTTAGGCAGCGTTATTTGGCTCACGGGTTGATGGCTTCGAGCGATAACATGTTTTTAGGAAACGGGGGAATTGTTCCGGACCGAAAGGGCGGATTGATCAATCGAAAATTGACGTGGGAAGAGACTGATCAGTACGATGTTGGATTGGATGTCAGTCTATTGGATTACCGTATCCGGTTGACTTGCGATTATTATTACCGTTACACGAAGGGACAATTGAATCAAGTGGATCTTCCCGGTAATATCTATTTTCATGGTTTTCAATGGCAAAATGCCCTGGCGGTATCCAATGAGGGACTTGAAGTGGAATTAACGGCCGATATTTTTAGGGAGAGTGCTGTGAAGTGGCGGATGAAATTTAATGCTTCCCGAAATTGGAATCGTTTTAGGAAAAGTCATGACGGATGGGATTTTTCAGGAAATGTATTAGGAAAACCTTTGTACCGGATGAAAGTGTATAAGACTGACGGATTCTTTAATGCCATGGAGGAAATTCCTTACTCTTACACGGAGGCCGACGGAATGCCCAAACCATTGAATTCGGGAAATTACAAGATCTTTTTCCCGGGGACTCGTAAAATCGTCGATTTAAACGGAGACGGGAAGATTGATGAGAAGGACAAATATTATGCGGCCAGCCCGCTTCCCGTGGCGCATGGCGGTTTTATCAACGAGATCACGTGGAAACAGTTCGATTTGAATGTAGTCTTTACCTATTCTTTAGGGCGGCATATCATCAATGCTTATAGTCGATTAAATGTTCAGCCTTCGGAAAAGGAAGGGCCAATTATGGGAGATGTTCGTGAATTCAATTCCTGGACTTTTCCGGGAGGAGGATCTTATGATTTTCCTCATATGCAAATGTATAACGGACTCGCGGGACAATTCAACGGAACAAACGATTGTGATATCGAAAAAGTGCATATGATTCGTTTAAAACAGCTGACCTTGGGATACAATCTACACGATAAAATAGCTAAAAAGGCCGGACTTGCGGGAGTACGTTTGTTCTTAACAATGGAAAATCTGTTTTTACTGACGAATTATTCCGGATTGGATCCGGAAATTGTAAATATTACGAGCGGTATAGATTTCTTAAGTTCTTACCCGCTTCCTCGGAAATTTACAGTCGGTTTGACTATTAACTTTTAAAACGGATGACTATGAAAAATATATGTATTATACTGCTTTTTTTACCGTTTTTTTCCTGTAACGACTGGTTGACGGTCGAATCGGAAAAATCGGTGACCTATATCAATTATTTTAAAAGCGAGCAGGATTTGGAAAACATAATGATTTCCATATTTGGAAATGAGAAAAAGATATTTGCTCCTTTCTATACGAATCATTTAGATATAAGTGGCTTGTTGTGTGACGAGGGAGGGGATTACGAGGGATTTAGAACATTGAATCCTGAAGAGTTTTTCGGTGGAAATATGGATAACTGGGCTATTCATTATAGTGCAATCTACTTGGCTAATATGATGGAAGAAAATCGATTCCGTTTCGAGCATATTTCAGAAGAACGAGCTGATTACTGGATTGCCCAAGCCAATTTTGCCAAGGCTTTGTTTTATTTTGACGTGGTCCGGCAATGGGGGGAAGCTCCTTTGGCTCCGGGGACGGAATCTACGGATGCTTTTGGTAAGAGTTCAATTACTATCCTTTTAGAAGAGGTGATTCGTTGTGCGAATATTGCTTTAAAGCTTCCGACGTATGAAAAGTTAACGGATGCTAACGGTAGTGTGGTAACTTCCAGGCAATATGCCAGTTTGGGTACGGTTCACACTCTTTTGGCCAATATTTATGCCTATATGGGAGGAATATCCGGAGATAGAAAATACTGGGAGGAGGCTGAGAAACATGCCTCTTTGGTTATCGATGGAAAGGTTGGGTATTATGATTTGGAACCGGATATTCTCGCTTTGAAAAACAATACATTGGGTGCCGGACGGAAAAGTGTCGAAACAATTTTTAGCATAGAGATCAACGACCGGGACGAAGGACGTTTCTGGAGTGCTATGTTCGAGTGCCGTTATCCCGGTTTATTGCTATTGGATTACCCGTATACAACGACTAATCCGGAGAATATAGAGTCAAATTATCGTAAACCTACCGTGTATGTCTCTACGATTGAAGATCTCTACGAAAGAGGGGATCAAAGATTGAAGGAATATTGGTATAAGTTGGGAGAAGTCGGTTATTGGCAACCTACTGATTGGGATGATGATGGAATCGTAATCGATTCGACTTGGAAAATTTCCGATTATGCCTTTTTAGATAAATGGAACAAGGAAATTCGGAGTGTAAATCCTGCAGTAATAGAAGGGGGAGATGCTCCCTTGTTGGCAATGGACGGAAACCGGGTGGTTTGGAGATTGGCCGATTTAATATTGCTTCGGGCAGAGTGTCGGGCTCGTTTGGGAATGGAAACAGCGGTAAATGATTTGAATCGTATTCGTAATCGGGCCGGCTTGAATGATTACTCGGGATCAACCGATCCGGAAGCACTTCGAAAAGAGATTTTCCATGAGAGGGAAAGAGAGTTATTTGGTGAGGGAGTACGTTATTACGATATTGTGAGGAACGGTTATTTCCGGGAACAATTGTCTTGGGCTTATGCCGCGTTAACCGATGAAGAGGTTAAAGACGGGGCGTTGTATCTTCCCGTACCGAGAAATGCGTTTGATAAGAATCCATTAATGAAACAAAATATCTATTGGTCATGGCGTCAGAAATAAAAAATATAGGTAAAAGTATAGCGATCGTAATGGCAGTGGTTTTCGCTTCCTGCACGAAATACGGTTATATCGACGGAGGTACGGCGAACGGAATCCACGATTGTACGATGTGGGAGTATTTTCAAACGGATAGTTATAATTGGGATTCGACGATTATCATGATCGAGCATGCCGGATTAAAGTCTCTTTTCGACGGGACAGGAGAACATAAACAGATCACTTTTTTCGGATTAACCAGTCCGAGTATTCGACGTTATCTGTTGGAAAACGGTTACGATCGGGTGACTGATATTCCGGAGGGGAAATGTAAGGATATTTTGCAAAAATTGGTTGTTCCCCGACGTTTGATATTAAAAAATATTCCTTTCGGTAATCGCGTAAATAGAGGAGGAGCCGAGTTTACAGAATATGACGGGATGACGTGTCCTGCACTTCGGGGAGAGTTGTTTTTATGGACGTTCCGGCAGACATACGAAGGGGTACAACAGGCGGGAGCCGTAGTATTGAATTTAGCCAGCCGAAACGTGCAAGGAGCAAGAAACGAAGTGATTGCTTCATCGGATATTCAGACAACCACGGGAGTGGTTCACTCGCTTAATTATGATTTTAAGTTTAGAAACTTTTAAAATAAGGTACGATGAAAAAAATAGTATACTTATTGGTTTGGGCCGGAATGTTTGTCATGACAGCCTGTAATGATATGGAAGTCGGGTTTCTGGTTGCAGATACCGCTGCCTACCAAAAAGATTCTTTAAGTTTGTATAATATGCAAAAAAGGCTTCAGGAGCTGACGACTCTACAGAATCAGTTTTATGAACAGGCAGGACCTTTAATGGAAGAAAGAGATTATTGGAAAGAGCAAGCGCAGGAAAAACGATATGAATTGTGGGATTTCGACGATTACGAGATTGCTCCGGTTGAAGAAGCATTGGAGGCGACGACGGATCCGGATCAACGTGCGGAGCTTCAAGAACTGTTAGACGAATTGTATGAGAAACGAGAGATAATAAGGAAGGAATGGCAAGATTTGCAGAATAAATCTACTGATCTCGATAGAAAAATTCGGCAAATCGCTATCGATATGGGAATCGGTTCGGAAAGGGAGTTGAATAATAAGATATCGAAACTGAAAAACACGATGGAGTATAAAATTCCCTGGGTGACTCCGCCGATGGAATCGGTTTTCGGGACAGAGCCGTTGATTTATTCCATCGTCGAGGTGAAAAACGAAAATCCGGCCAACGCTGAACTTTTCCGGAAAAGCCTGACCATTATCGGTGGTGGCCGAATGTATGTGGATCAGAACGTGCAAGCTCCCCCGGGACGTTATGTTGTTTCTGTCATGATTAAAAATGAGGGATACTCGAAAGTTTTGAAAGATGTCTTTACGTTTATTATCGAGGAAGGGGATGAGATTGACGATTAACCAGGTGATTGTAGATTAAGTGATTGAGAAAGTCAGGCACGGGTGTTTTATTCGAAAATGATTCTTAATTATAATTCGTAGATGCTTGTTCGCGGGGATTTATGGTTGGCGATGGAAGAGATTCTATCGCGAATCATAAAACCGTGAAATGATTCTGGGATTAAGGGATTAAAGTGATTCAGTGATTAGAAAGATTGCCGATTTTAGATTAAAAGGATTAAGTGATTCACTAATTGGGTGATTCAGGTAAGGAAAATCGCTTTTTTGACTTTTGATTGGAAATAAACGGATAGCGTGAGCTTATGAAAAGGACAATAAAAATTATCGGTAGTGTATGGATCATTTGTGGCTTGGTAATGATTTTAAGTGCAGGTGGTGAAAAGCGATATAACGTTTCTCAATCCAATGAAGATCTGATGCCTTCTTGCAAATACTCGTGTGATGTATATAAAATTCTTTTTTTAAATCAGGATTCTTTGGTTATACAATATGTTCCTAAAAGAGGAGAAGTTATGATAGGAGGAGGTCCTGTTACATATAAACGAATAATCAATTGATGATTAATGGATTAAATGATTAGGCGAATAAGCGAAAAAGTCACATAATTATATAATTTCAGAATCACTGAATTTTTCAATCTACAATTTAAAATTTACAATTATTACATATTAATTATTATGAAAAAAATAGTATTTATCAGCGTGTTCCTGATGGGAATACTGGGGAGCTTATCGGCTCAGATGGTGATATTCGAAGGGAGTTTCGATGAGGCCATGAAGAAAGCTAAAGAGGAGAAAAAGGATTTGTTCGTGGATTTTTACGCGGATTGGTGCGGACCTTGTAAGATGATGGCGGAGCAGGTTTTTACCCGGCCGGAAGTCGGGGAGTATTTTAATTCTCGTTTTATCTGCGTGAAGGTGAACGTGGACGCGAAAGAGAACAAGGAGCTTGCTAAAAGATACAACGTGACGGCCTTGCCGACGATGGTTTTCGTCGGCCGGGACGGTAAGGAGATGCGAAGGATAACGGGGACCAAAGATCCGGCATCGTTTGTCAAAGAGGCCCGAATTGCCAAAGGAGAAGCCCTGAGTTTCGAACAGTTGTACGAACAATACAAGAAGAAAAAAAAGGATGTCCAGCTTTCTCGACAACTATTGTTGGAAGCTCCCACTTTTGTTTCGGCGCAACAAGGGTATGACCAGCAAAAATGGATTGCTCGTGTCGATAATCTCTATGCGGAGTACATGAAAAATAATAAATTGGACCACATGATTACCGAACCGGATTTCATGATCCTGACCATGTATCATGCCCAAACGGGTAAAAAAGACCCGGTTTTCGATTTCGTGGCTGCTAATTTCGATCAATATGCAAAAGTCGTGGGAAAAGAGGTAGTGGCGGGTTACCTGATGGGGTTAAATAACTCTTATATCATCCGATTGTGTAAAAAGGGGGATCTTTCTTATAAAGACCGTTTGGCACGCGTGAACGGAGATTTACAAAAAGTATATGCCGGAATCTCTTTCGGCTCTCTTTCCGTACAGGATGCCGTTACCTTGTTGGCCGACGCTACCTACAGTCTGTATCGGCGGGATGAAGACGCTTTTTTTAAAAATATGAATAAATATTTTGCAGGGAAAGGCGATCAGGCGGATGTGAACGATTACACGCAACCCTTGGAAGACCTGTTCACGGCTTACGAGGGCAAATTGTCGGAAAACGCGTATTCGAAATGTATTCCCTGGATCGGGAAAGCTCTTGAAAAGAAAATGGATTCGGGTTTGCGTACCCGTTTATTGATCATGATGGGACAGTGTTTCCAGCATACCGGTCAAACCGATAAGGCCAAGCAATCCTTTAACCAGGCTTTTCTGACCAGTACGCAGATCGAGAACAAGATGATGATGAAACAATTGCAACAAGTGATTAAGCAAAGCTTAGAAAATTTATGAATAGATGGATATTATTTGTGTTACTTCCTTTCTTCTGGGAGGGGAGTTTTGCCCGGGATACGTCAGACGTATTTCGGCACGGGAAATTAAAGAACGGTTTGACCTACTACGTGCGGCACTCGGTTGCCCAACGGGGACGTGCCGATTTTTACCTCGTGCAGAACGTGGGTGCCTTGTTGGAGAATGATGACCAGAACGGTTTGGCTCATTTTCTGGAACACATGGCTTTTAACGGAAGCCGGAGTTTTAAAGAGGGGATTCCCCGTTTTTTGGAAAGAAGAGGGGTAAAACATTTTAATGCCGAAACAGGACAAGACGAAACGGTGTATTATATTAACTCGGTACCGACAAAAGACAAGCTTTTAGTGGATTCCTGTTTGTTGGTATTGAAAGACTGGTCGGGTTTTCTTTTACTCGATCCGAAGGAGATCGACAAGGAACGGGGAGTGATTTTCGAGGAACGGCGTTCCCGGCGGGATATGAACGCCCGGCTAAAGGAACAGACGGATCTTTACGCGTATAACGGCAGTCGCTATGCCACCCGGAATGTTATCGGGACGGTAGAGGTGCTGGAAAGTTTTACCCCGATAGAGTTGAAAGCTTATTACCATGATTTTTATCGCCCGGACTTACAGGCCGTGATCGTTATCGGAGACGTGGAGCCGGCCCGGATAGAGCGAGAGATACACCGTCTTTTCGATCCCATTCCGAAACGGGTCGATCCGAAGCCGAGGCCGGTTTTTGAAATACCGGATAACCCGGAACCTTTGTACGCGAAAGCTTTCGATAAAGAGTTGACCTCTCCCGATATGGTATTGAGCCGAAGGATGAGAAGGGTTCCCCCGGTATCGTTGAAAGAGATGATGAAAAATAATTTGATCGAAAGGTTTTACAATGATATCGTGGTGGGACAATTAGACGCCTATATCAATACGCAAAACCCGTTGTTCCTGTTGACGGCCGTCGATCACGGACGGTTGGTCCGGAATTACAACAGGTGGAGAATCTACGTACAGGCTTACCCGCACAAAGAACGGGAGGCGTTGACGCAATTGATGGAGGAGATCGAGCGGATTCATCGTTTTTCTTTGACCGATAAAGAGTTGAAAAAGCGGATCGATGCTTACCTTCCGGGATTGGAGGAGACGGAGAAAAACAAGGATAAGTTGCCTAATGCGGCTTATGTGACTATTTACCAGAATAATTTTCTGGAAGGGAATCCCATCTCGAGCGTGGAGGAAGATATCTCTCTTTCCCGGGAGATTTTATCGGAATTGACGGCAAAGGATTTGCAGGATTGGGTAGCATCCTGGTATACGGACGATCGGAATTGGGTGTTCGTGATGCGGGGTAACGATCCGGCTTATGATTTTCCGAGTAAGGACGAGGTTAAACAAATCATGGAAAATGCCCGAAAGGCGGATATCAAACCTTTGGACTTCGAGGTGACAGCTGTTCCCTTGCTGGATTTCGAGGTGAAGGGCGGCGAGATCGTGAAAGAGAAAAAGATCAAAAAGTTGGATGCCGAGGAGTGGACGCTTTCCAACGGGTGTAAAGTGTATTATAAATTTTCGGATACCGACGGGCCGAAGGTGAGTCTTATGGGAGAAAGTCCCGGGGGAAAATCGCTGCTTCCGGCCGAAGATTTACCTTCCGCATCGGCTCTCTCTTCCTTGATGATGCGTTCCGGTTTGTATAAACACGATGTCCGGATGATGCAGGCCATATTGAAGGGACACCAGATTCGTCCCGATATTCGTCTGGGAGAGACCTCGGAAGGAGTGAGCGGGTATTGCGACAACAACGAGGCGGAAATGCTTTTCCAGATCGTTTACCTCTTGTTTGAAAAACCCCGTTTTAACCGGGATGATTTCGATAAGTTCGTTTACCTGAACAAAATGGATTATGAGAATACCCCCCGTACCGCGGAAGACACGATTTCCGAGGCGATGACGAAGCTTCGGTTAAAGGATTCACCCCGGTTATGGAAAAGGAATGATCAGTATTACGATGCTATGGATTTCGATAAGATGGTGGCCATTTATCACGATCGTTTCCGGGATGCTTCCGATTTTCGTTTTTACCTGACCGGAAATATCGGGCGGGAAGAGGCTCGAAAATTGGTGAAACAATACTTGGGAGCTCTTCCTTCCGTCTACCGTAAAGAGCAGCCGGTGAAGTACGATTTGCGAAAGAGCGGTTCGATGACGGAGACGATCGAGGCACATATTCCGGATGATAAATATATCGTGAATATCGAGTACACGAACAAGTTGAAATTAAAACCGGGAGAGGAGCTTTGTATAGATATTATCCGTGAAATCCTTTCCAATCGTTACCGGGATATTATCCGTGAAGACGAGGGAGGAGCTTATGGAGTGGAGGTGAGTGCATCTTATCTTTCCTACCCCAAGCCTTATCAGTTTATAGGTATTGATTTTCAAACCAGTACGGAAAAAGGCGATCGGATGCGGGCTATCGTCCATGAGCAAATTCAACGGTTGGTACAGGAGGGGATGAGTGAGGAAGAGGTGGAGGATATCGTGATGATGATGAAAAAAGGTCGTGCCCGGATGCTGAAGAACAGGGGTAATGCTCACTGGATGGAAGCCCTGCGTTATTACGTGGAAACGGGTAAGGATATCGATTCGCCGGCTTATTTCGAGAAACCGATTGAAAAGATCGATGCCAAGGAAGTGCAGGCGGTTGCCAAAAAGTTTTTCGATACCGCCGAATGTGCGGATATCGTGATTAAATCTGATCATTGACGATTTAAAATTGTAGATTGACAATTAAATAACACATTGCACCCGTCCCGTGGGTTATTGATTAAATGAAAGGCGAATAGATTTGAGAATTTATTTATGATTAACACTCTGATCTTACGATCTTTAAAATCATATTTTTTAAATTTACAATCGTCAATCTACAATGGTCAATTCTTTTTGAGTTTGCTTTGGATCGGATAGTGGTCTGAGAATTTGACGGTATCTCGGAGGTAAGAGACGGTTTCGAACGAGGAGGAGTGGAGGATATGGTCGATACGGAAGGAGGGAAATTCTCCGATATAGGTGTTGCCTAATCCTCTTCCTTTTTCGACAAAACTGTCTTGCATGTCGTCGTCTAAAGTGCTGTAAGTATAGGAGAGAGGAGTATCGTTGAAATCTCCGCACAGGATGACGGGATAGGAGGATCGGTTCATGTGTTTCTTGATGATCTCGGCTTGCCGGGCTCTGTTTTTGTTGGCGGCAATCAACAGGGAAACGATAGAGTGTACCTCTTCGGACAGAGCTTGTCCTTTCCCTTCCGATAGCTTTTGCAGGAGTTTGCGGTCTTTGTCTCCTAACCGGTAAGACTCCAAATGAACGCAATATACGCGTACGGTATCGTTTGAAACGGCAATGTCTGCGTAAATGCAGGCGGCCATATATTTTTTATCGAAATCGATAAAACCCGTGTTTAATAAAGGAGTACGGGATAAGATGGCGATATCTTTTTGATGGTAATAGTAGGGATAGGTAGAGAATCTTGCAAAAATTCCTTTTTGTTGAGGCACCTCCTGAAGGCATACGAGGTTCCCCGGGAATCGATTGATGTACTCTTCCAGTTGTTGGGGTGTCTCTTTTTGTTTGGACCAGCCGTATATATCCATTTGCCGGACATTATAGGAGAGGATCGAGATATCGTATGGTGTATTTCCGGATATCGGACCGTTCATCCCGTAATAGGTTCTCATGAAAGGATACCCTGCGGCTAAAACGAACAGGATAAGCCATGCCGTTTTTTTCCAGCGTGCAATCCAATACAGGAGTAGAATCAAATTGACGATCAGGAGATAGTGATAGGCTAACCCTATGAGGGAGGAGAGATAACAGGTGTTCGGGTTTACGTAGGGAGAAGTATAACTCCCCAATAGGCCTAAAATAGCGGTCCACGTGATGATTCTGATAAAGGTATCGATGATTCGTTTCAACCTGATTTGTTTTATGGGTTTAATTTCTTCCCGATTTGAACAAAATTTCTTTCTCCTCTTTTGTCAAGCTTTCATATCCCGATTTGGAAATCTTGTCTAAAATATCGTTGATCCGGTCGTCTTTTTGTTTTTTGTATTCGTTGTACTCCCTGTCATTCATATCCGATGCCTTCTTTTTATACTTTACCCGCATCTTTTTACGGGAGATAAATAGTTTTCCGATCTTTTCAAAGAAGTTGACGATACCGCTTGCAATATCCCGGTTTTTTCGAATGCCTGACGTGAAAAGATAACCGAAAAGAGCTCCGCCCAAGTGGGCGATATGTCCACCCGCATTTCCCGAAGGTATGCTGATGATATCGATTGCTGCCGTGAAAAGGGCCAAATGGATTAATTTTACCGGGCCGACCAGGAATATATAGATCCGGTGGTTCGGCAGGTAGGTACAAACGGCAAAGACGATGGCCATGATAGAAGCCGAGGCCCCTATGGCCCATGAAAAATAGCGTTCCGTGGCAAAAGCCGGGAAGATCGCATAGGCCGCCATATAGATGATAGCCCCTGATATTCCGCCGAGAATATATACTCCCGTCAGTTTTCGTTCCGAAAAATAGTTTAAAAAAATCCCTCCGAACCAGTAGAGCCATAACATGTTGAACAGCAGATGAAAGAATCCGAACTGTGTAAACATATAGGTAATGATGGTCCAGGGAGTGTACAGAAGATTGTAAGGATAAGCGGGAACTCCCACGTAGGGCAATAAAAATTCGTCTATCCCCCGATAGCCGGCCAATATAAAGAATACGGCTGCTAACTTGATGACAATGAAAACCGCAATATTGATGTATATCAGTCGGCTAAGGGTCGTTCCTTGTCTGAAAGAGCGTTTTATTCCGCTCCATATTCCTTCAGAGAAAGGGGTATTACCATATGGGTTATAATATGCGGCCATAATCGATCAATAAAAACGTTTACTGTGTTTACGCCAATAACGTATCATGAAGAAACCGAACAGCATACCTCCCAGGTGGGCGAAATGGGCCACGTTGTCTCCCACTTGATTTTGAATGCCTAAATACAACTCGGCGGCTCCATAAAAGAGAACGAAATATTTAGCCTTAATCGGTATCGGAATGAACATAATGAACAATTCCGTGTTGGGAAACAGCATGCCGAAAGCTAACAAGATTCCGAAAACGGCTCCTGAAGCTCCGATCATCGGAATGTTGACGTATCCCTGTATGACGTTTTGATAGATGGCCTCTGCCGTTTTAATATACTCCTGGGAATTCGGATGGTTGGTCCAACCGTCGATAAAGGCGACTAAGTCGTTCGGAATGCCTCCCAGATGAGTTCGTAAAAATTCTGCTAATAAGCCGGGGTCCGGTGTATTTTGAAAAGCATAGAACTCCTCCTGCATGTTGTGGTAACCGTACCAGCTGACCAATGAATAGAGTAGTGCCGCTCCGATACCGGTGACCATGTAGTATATGACAAAACGTTTGCTTCCCCACACCGATTCAAGAATGCGTCCGAACATGAATACGGCGAACATATTGAAGAATATATGCGTTAGCCCTTCTTGGGTAAACATGTGGGTAATGTATTGGTAGAAAGCGAAGTGCTTGGATTCCGGAAGGTGTAATCCTAAAATATTGACCCAATCGATACCGGAGCGTTTTCCCATGAGGTTGATCAGTAGAAAAATGATCACATTGATGATGATGATCGCTTTTACCGCCGGGGTAATATTGGAAAGTGGACGATAATTACTCATTTTTGTTCGGTTTAGTATTTTGTTTGTTTACCGGTTTATGCTGTCTGTTTTCCACTTTGTTTACCGGTTTGTTTCCGTTGGAACGGTTTGTTTCCGCCCGGTTGTTATTTTTTTGTACGTTTTTCCGGTTATTTCTGTTTTTGGAATAGTTCTTTTTAGGTTGTTTCTTTTCGTCAAAGCGGTTTAAACTCTCTTCTCCTACTCCATCCGTGTATTTGATATCTTCCGGTCGCTTTTCATTCGTATCTAAAGCTTTAGGTGGAATAAAACCTCTTTTGTTCATGGCGATAATCTCTTTCACCCGTTCCACGGGGAGTTTGATTAAAGCTCCTTTTCCCTCTTTATCATAGGTATAAGACATGGAACGTCCGAATATGTCGGTTTTTTGATGATAGAGCATACCTTCGCCGGTATTCAGCCAAACATTGGAGGAAGGAAAATCTTTTTGCTCATCGATGTAAGCATCCACTTCGTAGTTAAGGCAGCATTTTAACTTGCCGCATTGGCCTGCCAATTTTTGCGGGTTCAGGGAGATATCCTGATAACGTGCCGCGGAAGTAGACACCGATATGAAGTTGGTGATAAAGGTCGAGCAACAAAGTTTTCGTCCGCACGAACCGATGCCGCCAATGCGCCCTGCTTCTTGGCGTGCTCCGATTTGTTTCATTTCGATACGGATGTGAAAAGTTTCGGCCAGTACTTTAATCAATTTCCGGAAATCCACCCGGTCTCCGGCAATGTAATAGAAGATAGCCTTTGTTTTATCTCCCTGGTATTCGACATCTCCGATTTTCATGTCCAAGTTAAGGTCTGCAGCAATCTTGCGGGATTTAATCATGGTATCATACTCGAGGGCGATAGCCTGTTGCCATTTTTCGATATCGTGCGGTTTGGCTTTTCGATACACTTTTTTCAGCGGATTTCGTTCCAGATCTACCCGTTTCAATCGCATCTGTTCCCGGACCAGTTCTCCTGTCAGGGAGACGATACCGATGTCGTGCCCTAATGCAGCTTCTACGGCAACAATATCTCCGATAGTGAGATTCAGGTTGCTGTTGTTCAGGTAAAAACCTTTTCTCGTGTTTTTAAAGCGAACTTCGACGATATCGGAAGTACTACAACCCTCCGGGATATCTTGCATCCAGTTGTATTCCGTCAATTTACCGGCAAGCAGACGATGGTCTATTACCGGAACGATAGGATAGGGCTGTTTATTTTGGTTTTCGGGATTTTCCCGGATCTCTTCGTTTATTTCTTCACTCATACGTTAAGACTAAAAGTTAAAAATTAAAAGCTAAAAGTTACGACTGAAAATCAGGCTGTTTTCCGTTTTCACTTTTCTGGTCAACCTATGCGTGCGGTTGACCTATGGACGGATATTTTGCATTACCTTAATGCAAAGATCCGTGAATATGATTTTCCCGTTTCCGTTGCGGATGATGTCGCTGTAAGCTCTTTCAAACTCTTCGTAAAGCGGGATTACGTTGCCTTCATGTACATAAGGAGAAAATTTTACGGAAAAATCTTTCTCCCGTTTGGTCATGTATACTATATTTTCGAGCTCAAAGTTTCTGACAAAGTTTTCACGTATCATACGGATGCAATGAGTTAGAAAACTTTTTTGCCGCTCTCTTCCCAGGGCTGCCAATTCGTTGACGAATTCGTTAACCGTTAGCATCTTCCTCTCCCAGCACAAGCGCATCATTTGAATGAATTTTTCCTGGTTATAAACGGACTCTTCCGTCTCTTCGAGGATTTTAAGGGCCTTTAGCCAGCTTCCGGAGGCCACGTGGGCGACTTCGTTTGCGGAATCGGGAGACAGGCTTTGCTGGCGGATCAACTGTTTGGCAATCTCTTCTTGTCCGAGAGGAGGAATATGAACACGTTGTGTCCTGGATAAAATAGTATTGATAATCTCTTCCGGGTGTTCCGAGACTAACAGGAAAAGAGTTCTCGGGTAAGGCTCTTCTAAAATTTTGAGTAGTTTGTTAGAGCATTCCGGTTTCATTTTTTCCGGTAGCCATATGATCATTACCTTGTAATCCGATTCAAAGGGTTTTAGTGCCAGTTTCCTCAGGATATTCCCACTCTCTTCCGTGTAGATCATGGCTTGTGCGTTCTCGTCGGCTCCCATCGCCGATAGCCAGTTCTCCAAATCTATGTAAGAATTGTTCAGTAGTACATTTCGCCATTCGTTGAGATATTCATCGCTAACGGGAAGTTTGATTTTTGTGGATTTTACCACGGGGAAAACGAAATGCAGATCCGGATGAATTAATTTTTGCATCTTTTTGCAAGCCGGGCAAACCCCACAAGCTTCCTCGTGCTTATCGCCCGTGCAAAAAAGATATTGGGTAAAAGCCAGGGCCAGGGCCAGACTACCGGAGCCTGTTTCTCCGGTAAATAGCTGGGCGTGACTCACTCTTCCCGATTGCAGGGTGGCGAGCAGTCGCTGCTTTATCTCTTCATGGCCGATGACTTCTTTAAAAAACACGTTTTAATTTTTAAATTTAATGATTTAGATTCCAGCCGTACAAGACTTTTTTATTTAAGACCGAGCTTTCTCGATCAGCCAAGCGGATAATCTGAAATCATTGAATGATGTTATTTAATTTTCCGTTTTCAGTCGAATGTTCAGTTCTTTCAGCTGTTCTTCCGAAATGTCAGAAGGGGAGTCAATCATAACGTCTCTTCCTGAATTGTTTTTCGGGAAAGCGATCACGTCCCGAATCGAATCCAAACCGGCAAACATGGAAACCAAGCGATCGAATCCGAAAGCAATTCCGCCGTGAGGAGGGGCTCCGTATTTGAAGGCACCTATTAGGAATCCGAATTGAGCTTGTGCGGCTTCGTGCGTGAATCCGAGGCAATCGAACATTTTGGACTGGAGATTGGAATCATGGATACGGATAGAACCTCCTCCTACTTCCACTCCGTTAATGACCATATCGTAAGCATTGGCCCGGACCTTTCCCGGATCGGAATCCATTAAAGGAATATCTTCCGGTTTGGGAGAGGTGAAGGGATGGTGCATGGCATAGAAACGTTGTGTTTCTTCGTCCCATTCCAATAAAGGAAAATCCACTACCCATAAAGGTTTGAATACGTTTTTATCCCGCAGTCCCAAACGGTTTCCCATCTCTAAGCGTAATTCGCTTAATTGGGGTAAGGTCTTCTTCTTGGGACCTACCAGGATAAGAAGTAAATCGCCCGGTTGGGCTTTACAAGCTTCTGCCCATCGTTTTAAATCGGTCTCGTCGTAGAATTTATCCACGGAAGATTTCAGGGTTCCGTCCTCGTTATATTTCACGTAAACCAAACCTTTGGCCCCGATTTGAGAACGTTTCACGAAATCCGTCAGCTCGTCGATCTGCTTCCGCGTATAATGAGCACATCGAGGGGCGCAAATGGCTCCTATGTATTCGGCATCGTCAAATACGGCAAAGTTTTTTCCTTTGGCGATAGCCGTCAAGTCGACAAACTTCATGTCGAAACGGATATCGGGTTTGTCACATCCGTAATATTCCATGGCGTCCGCCCAAGTCATTCGGGGGATTGCCGGGATATCGACGTTTCGTATTTCTTTGAACAGATGACGGACCAGCCCTTCAAATAGCTCTAATACGTCTTCCTGTTCGACAAAAGACATTTCGCAGTCGATCTGGGTAAATTCCGGCTGGCGGTCCGCCCGTAAATCTTCGTCCCGAAAACATTTTACGATCTGGAAATAACGATCGAATCCGGAAACCATCAATAATTGCTTGAAAGTCTGTGGACTTTGCGGTAGAGCGTAGAATTGTCCCGGGTTCATCCGTGAAGGGACGACAAAGTCGCGGGCTCCTTCCGGAGTACTTTTGATCAGAACGGGAGTTTCTACTTCTATAAAATCCCGGTTACTCAGGTAATTGCGTACAATCTGTGCCATCCGATGTCTCAATTCCAGGTTTTTCCGAACAACAGGCCGGCGTAAATCCATATAACGGTATTTCATCCGTATGTCGTCTCCCCCGTCGGTTTGGTCTTCGATGGTGAAAGGAGGAGTTTCAGAAGTACTCAATATATGGAGTTCTTTAATCAGGAT
Organism: Sanguibacteroides sp. AM78-02pH3A; assembly: GCF_027666085.1. NCBI lineage: Bacteria > Pseudomonadati > Bacteroidota > Bacteroidia > Bacteroidales > Porphyromonadaceae > Sanguibacteroides > Sanguibacteroides sp. AM78-02pH3A. Next base: position 452,750 of record NZ_JAQEHX010000002.1, read on the forward strand.
CTCGATTTCTCCGGTAGGAATCTTGGTGTTTTTACTGGCTCTTTCAACCACGGTGCCTTTTACTTGAATCACGTATTCCCTTCCTAATTTTTCCGTTATTTTTTTGATCTCGTCAGGAGCGGATTCTTCCACGACTAACTGGGTAATACCGTAACGGTCTCTCAAGTCCACGAATGACATGGCACCTAACCGTCTTACCTTTTGAACCCAACCACTGAGACAAACGCTTTCATTCACGTTTTCTATTCGTAGTTGTCCACAAGTATGTGTTCTGTACATAGTTTTACTATTAAATATTCGGATTCGGAGCTACTCCTAAGTCCTCTTTTGTTTTTATATGACTTTGTTTATAGGATACAATTCGCCTATTTAACAATTTGCGAAAATAATAAGAATTTATCAGTTTCCGGTGCTAATCTCGCAAAAAATCAGCATATGTAGTCAACGGATTTGAAATAGACGTTCGGGGTTTTCCGACGGATCGGATGCGGGTATTCTCTTTCGGATGAATTTTCCATAAAACGACACCTTCATTTCCTGTATTTTGATTTTTATGTATTGATTCTTTTGTTAAAATGCCAAATGCTCCATTTATGTATGTTATTTTTTCGGATATGAATAAACAAATTTTTATCTTTGAAACCTTATTATATGGATTGAAAGGCAGAGATGAATTATGTTGATGTGATTATTTTGCTTCCTTTGATATATGGAGCATATAAAGGTTTTACTTCCGGATTGATCGTGGAGATGTCGACGTTGTTCGCGTTGATTTTAGGCGTGTTCATATCTTTAAAGTACGGAAGCGTTACGGAATCTTTTTTGAAAGATTTTATCGATATTCCTGTTTCTTACTCTTATTACGTCGCTTTTGCGGTAACTTTTCTATTGGTAGTTATCGTTATTCATTTGTTGGGAAAGTTATTGACCAAATTAGTCGATATGGTCTCTTTGGGGCTTTTCAACAAATTGTTCGGAATTTTGTTAGGCATGATGAAAGCTGCTATTGTAGTATGTGTCATCTTGTTTGTTGTCAATGCATTAGACTCTAAATATGATTTTATTCCTGCAAAAACCAAGAATCAGAGCCTGTTGTATTATCCTTTTGTTAATTTTGCAAATGGGGTCTATCGGAGTGCTGTAAATTAATTGTCAAAATCCTATAAATTGAGAATCGATGAATTTTGTTGAAGAATTAAAATGGCGGGGTATGATTCATAATATCATGCCGGGAACAGAGGAGCAACTGGCGAAAGAGCAGACGACGGCTTACGTGGGTATTGATCCCACGGCAGACTCGTTGCACGTGGGGCACTTGGTGTCGGTTATGATGATGAAACATCTTCAAATGGCGGGTCATAAACCTATTTTTCTGATAGGAGGGGCTACCGGAATGATAGGGGATCCGAGCGGTAAGTCTTTGGAAAGAAATTTATTGGACGAGACAACCGTGCAGAAAAATATGGATGGGATCAGGGCGCAGTTGTCGAAGTTCATCGATTTTAATTCCGATGCACCGAATGCCGCGATCATGGTGAATAATTATGATTGGATGAAAAATTTCACCTTTCTTGATTTTATCCGGGAGGTTGGAAAACATATTACGGTGAATTATATGATGGCTAAAGATTCGGTAAAGAAGCGATTGAGTGCCGATTCGACACAGGGCTTATCTTTTACCGAGTTTACGTATCAGTTGGTACAAGGATATGACTTTCTGCATTTACGTCGTCATTATAATTGTCTTCTGCAGATGGGAGGGTCGGATCAATGGGGAAATATTACGACAGGGGGGGAATTGATACGCCGGAAAGACGGTGCGGAGGCTTATGGTTTGACCTGGCCTTTGATGACAAAAAGTGATGGTAAAAAATTCGGAAAAACGGAATCCGGCAATATCTGGTTGGATCCTAAACGAACCTCTCCTTATAAGTTTTACCAGTTCTGGTTGAATGCCACGGATGAGGACGCCGAGAAATACATTAAGATTTTTACGATCCTTCCTCCGGCCGAAATAGATGCTTTGATCGTCGAACATCATGATGCCCCGCATCTGAGAAAATTGCAGAAGGTTCTGGCAAGGGAGATAACCTGTCTGATTCATAGTCCGGAAGCTTACGAGGCTGCCGTGGAAGCCTCCCAGATTTTGTTCGGAAACGCAACTTCGGATGCGTTGAAACGTTTGGATGAAGATACTTTGTTGGCAGTTTTCGAAGGTGTGCCTCAGTATGATATTTTGCGTTCCGATTTGGAAGCGGGGATCTCTATCGTGGATTTATTGGCCGATAAAACGTCGATTATGTCTTCCAAGGGAGAAGCACGCCGTGCATTGAAATCAAATGCGATCAGTTTGAATAAGGAGAAGGTAACGGATCAGGAATTGATCGTGAATGCGGAATACCTCATCGATGATAAATTTATTTTATTGCAGAGCGGTAAAAAGAATTATTTCTTGCTGAATGTCAAGTAATAAAAGCGACCGAAAGGTCGCTTCTTTATTTTAAATCGGAAGAATTCAGTGATTTTGTGATTGATAATTCAGCGATTAAAGGATTGCATTCGAATCACCTAATTTTTCAATCTTCTAATCCACACATTCTTTGTAGATTTTAAATTGTAGATGATGAAACGAACGCTGTTTTTTAATTTACAATCTACAATCGTCCATCTTTTTTTATCATCCAATCACTAAATCACCTAATCACAGAATCTTTTTAATCTCTAATCTTTTAATCTTCAATTATCGTGTCTTGATACAGAAAGTCGTTGAACGGGAAACGGGCCGAATGGATTTCTTTTGCGATGTTGTACAATTTTTCTTTTAACTCCTCGATGTTTTCCTTGTTTTTGGCCGATATGTATACGGTTTCTCCCCCTTGTTTGGCCATCCACATTTGTTTGAGATGATCAAGGCTGTAATTTTCCCGTTCGATAGGGGTCAGGTCGTCTTCCTCTTTAGGTACAAAGGTAAATGCATCTATCTTATTGAAAATCGTAATCGTCGGTTTCGGATTCTCGATCAGTTCAGCCAACGTTTCGTTAACAACCCGGATTTGATCTTCGAATTGCGGGTGGGAGATATCTACAACGTGCAGGATCACATCGGCTTCCCGTACCTCGTCTAAGGTCGATTTGAAGGATTCCACCAAATGATGAGGCAGTTTGCGGATAAAACCGACGGTGTCGGCTAATAGAAGCGGTACGTTTTTGATGGCGATTTTTCGTACGGTCGTATCCAATGTCGCGAATAGTTTGTTTTCCGCGAACACTTCCGACTTGCTCAATAAATTCATCAGAGTAGATTTACCCACGTTGGTGTACCCGACAAGAGCTACCCGCACTAATTTCCCCCTGTTTTTACGTTGGGTAATCATCTGTTTGTCTATTTTGTCGAGTTGCTCTTTCAGGCGGGAGATCTTATCCCGAATGATCCTTCGGTCCGTTTCGATTTCCGTTTCTCCGGGACCTCGTAAACCGATACCTCCCTTTTGCCGTTCCAGGTGGGTCCACATTCCCGTTAAACGAGGCAGGAGGTATTGGTATTGTGCGAGTTCGACCTGGGCTTTTGCCTCTGCGGTTCGGGCTCTTTTGGCGAATATGTCTAAGATCAGATTGGTCCGGTCGAGCACCTTTCTTCCTTTCAGTTCCCGTTCTATATTGCGAAGTTGGGTAGGAGTCAATTCGTCATCGAAGATAATCAAATCGATGTCGTTTTCTTCTACATAATTTTTGATCTCTTCCAATTTCCCTTTACCGATAAAGGTCGCTGTTACCGGTTTGTCTAAATTTTGTGTGAAAACTTTCACGGTTTCGGCTCCGGCCGTTTCGGCCAGGAAGGCTAATTCGTTTAAATATTCACACATGGTATCGTAGCTGATATTTTCTGATTGTAGGGCTACACCCACAAGAATTGCTTTTTCTGCTTTTTTTTCCGTATAAAAATAATTCCCCATAATAGCGATAAATAAGGGGCTGACGATCACGACAGCCCCTTGTTATAATTCAAAAATCTTTTATTATTGATTCTTCAATTGGAAATTGATGGGTACAGTAAAGGAAACTTTTACTGGTACTCCTCTCTGCTTCCCTGCTTTCCATTTGGGCATGGATTTGATGACGCGAACGGCTTCCTGGTCAAGAGACGAGTCTACTCCACGAACCACTTTTATGTCACCAACAGTTCCGTCTTTTCCAACTACGAATTGAACGATTACTTTACCTTGTACTCCGTTCTCCTGGGCAATCATCGGATACTTCACATGCTTGTTAATCCATTTTGTGATATCTCCTCCCGGAAAAACCGGCATGTCTTCCACGGTTACGAAGACATCGTCTTCTCCCGTTGCATCGGGATCGTACTCTCCGTCATAATCGTAATTTTGGACCTCTCTGTTCTCTACGTCAGCTTCAACGTCTTCAATTTCCAGTTGCTCCTCAATATCCGTATCATCTTCAACAATATCGATCAAGTCCGTTAATTTCGGGGCTGGAGGAGGTGGAGGAGGCGGTTTCAACATTTGTTGCGTAATTGGAATGACCTCTTCTTCCATTGTCGGCTCTGCCACGGTCATAAATTCTTCTTCAACGTTAGTGCTTACTTTCCATTCGAAAGCTAAGAATAAGATGGCCAAGGCAGCAACCAAACCGATCTCGAAGAAAATACCTTTTCTTCTTTCAAGGTCTGCTTTCGGTGATTTCTTTACTTCCATTTTATTAGTTTAAATATGTGCTTACTATTATTCCACTTTTCGTTCGTAAAGATAAGCAATATGGAGAGAAATAGCAACTTTTTTTCGAATAAAATGTTAAACGAAAAACGAATCTCTTTTAAAATCTTGTTAATGTGCAAGTAGAAGGCTGAAATAAGAAGAAGTAAAAAGGGCAGCCTATTAAGACTGCCTCTTTTCGGGATGTTCGTATTGTATGTAAATCACTGTATGTATCTTATTCTTGTGTAAGTCGCTTTTTAATTTTTTGCTCTTCTATTTAAATGTTATTCAAACGTTAATTTGATGATGTAAAAGTAGAATATAAAAATGAGAAAAACAATTTTTCAAGGGATAAATGTGAATATTTTCTTAATTTTTTCACGACGCAAGCTTAAATTAACGTTAATTATGTATTCCCGGCGCTTCGAAATCTAAAAACGGACCTTAAAGGATAGAAATTCGGGTAAGTTTTTTACATTTGTATCATGCTCGAGGTTTTTTATATTTACATGCCGTCAACCGTAAGGTATGAGAAGGTTTCTCCCGGATTGAAAAAATGGATATCCGAAGAAACTTATCGGGAAATTGTCGTTTATAAAAACGAACGAGTAAAATTGTTCCGGTCGGCAGGAGAGGCTTTGGTGCGTTATGTATTGAAAACGTATTGGCATATCGCTCCTTTTTCCTATCGAATCTTGAGACAGAAAAAAGGGAAGCCTTATTTGGAAGGAGTTCCGAATCTTTTTTTTAATATTTCTCATTCCGGAGATTATTTGGTATGTGCTTTTTCCGATCAGGCCGTGGGGATCGATATAGAGAAGAGGCAAAAGGCTCGAATGGAGGTGGCTTCTCGTTTTTTTCATCCTTTGGAGGTAGAGCGATTGAAATCTGTATGGGCAGAGAAAAAGGATAGACTGTTTTATGATTTTTGGTCCGTAAAGGAGAGTTTTCTGAAATATACGGGAGCTGGTTTAACGCGTCCGATGAGCAGTTTTTTGGTCGCCTTTGAGGAGGATGGTATTTTTTTGCATGAAGAAAACAGGAAATTACCTTTAGAGGTGAGCGAATGTCCGATTGATCATCGATATTCTTGTTTTGTTTGTAGCGAGCAAAACGTATTACCTCGCGTTCGGGAATGTTCAATTTCGATATTTCAGCTTTAAATAGAAAGGAGTATAACGGTCTCTATTTAAAGCTGAAATAAAAATTGTATTATAATAATTGCTGTTTGTTCAGGTATTCTGCTATTTGAACGGCATTGGTCGCTGCTCCTTTTCGCAGGTTATCCGAAACGACCCATAGGTTAAGGCTGTTTTCCCGGGAGAAATCCCGTCGGATCCGTCCCACGAAGACCTCGTCTTTTTCATTTGCGGTAAGTGCCATCGGGTAAATATTTTGCGACGGATCATCCTGTACGACCACTCCAGGAGTTTGTGACAGTAAATTTCGAATGTCATCTAAGTTGTAATCGCGTTCGAATTCTATGTTTATACTCTCGGAATGTCCACCCGTCACGGGAACACGGACGGCGGTGGCTGTTACTTTTATAGAGTCGTCGTTTAAGATTTTGCAGGTTTCATTTACCAGTTTCATCTCCTCTTTCGTGTAACCGTTTTCTGTAAAAGAGTCGCAATGGGGTAAGCAGTTTCGGTCGATAGGATGGGCATAGGCTTTTTTCACCTCTTTACCTTCCCGTTCACCCTCGAGTTGTGTGATTCCTTTTAAGCCGCTTCCGGTAACGGATTGGTAAGTGGATACAACCATTCGTTTGATTTTGTATTTTTTGTGGAGAGGTGCTATAGCCATGAGCATTTGTATGGTGGAACAGTTCGGATTGGCAATAATTTTATCGTCTCTGGTTAATGTATCGGCATTGATTTCGGGAATGATTAATTTTTTAGCGGGATCCATTCTCCAAGCCGAAGAGTTGTCTATGACGGTGGTCCCTGCTGCTGCAAATTGAGGAGCCCATGTTAAAGAGGTTTCCCCTCCGGCTGAAAAAATAGCTACTTGAGGTTTCATTTGTATAGCCTCTCGCGTGCCTACTACTTTATATGTTCGGTTTTTAAATGTGATCTCTCTGCCCACGGAGCTTTCGCTGGCCACGGGAATTAATTCGGTTACGGGGAAATTTCTCTCTTCCAAAACTTGCAACATCTTTCTTCCGACAAGACCTGTTGCTCCTACTACTGCTACTTTCATATTTTTCAGTTTTTTGCAATCGATATATTGGGATTGCAGAATTTATAATTAATGGTATTAAAAACAACGACAAATGTATGATAATTTTAATTGCAATCGTCAATCATTTTAATCATCCAATCACTAAATCACCTAATATCAATATTTATTTAATATCATGGTTTAGCTTCATTTTTTGAATGTAATCCTTGTCTTGCTTTTTCATTCCTACGAGGTAGTAGTTGACGGGCTTGTCGTGGTCGTTCAGGTACATGCGGGGACGGCGTTTGAATCCCGGATTGACTAAAGATAAGTCCGGTCTGAAGTAGGCCGTGCGGATGTCTGCCAAATCCAGTAATGTGTGGAAAATGGCATTTGTAGAGACCGGAGCATCGGCATGTGCAAGGGCTTGGGTGTAATGTTCCGGTTTTAATGTTTTGTAAGACTCGGAAAACCACAGGAAGAAAGGAATGTGTATTTGATAAATGGTAGGGATGGGAGAGGCATGAAGAAATTTTTTCCGGCAGTCATCCAGTAGATCTTCTCCGTGGTCCGGAGAGTACAATAGGGCTGATTCTGCCTGATTTTCATTCAACAATTGGATAATGTCGGCCAGAAAACCGTCGGTATAACGAATACTATTGTCGTAAGCATTGATCAGTTGTTGTTTGTATTTGTATTCGATTCCCGAGGTGTTATCCGGAGAGTAAACGGCAAATTCTGCCGGATACCGTTCCCGGTAGTTGAAATGTGATCCGTAGGTATGGAGTACGATAAAAAGGTTGTCGGACAAGGAATCGATGCATTGCTTAATCAAAGGGATTAGGGCTTGATCGTAATTATTTTCGGTGATTAGTCCTCCTTCTAACGGTAATCGGATTGTTTTGTAGATGTCCGCTTCCGAAGCGAAATAGTCCGTGAAAGAACGGTTGGGAATCTGATTGGAAAAAAAGACGGTTTTAAAACCGACTTCTTTGAAAGCGGTAATAATACTTTTTTGGGTATAAAGAGCCTCGTAATGTTCCGCGTCGGCGGCAGAAAGGATTAAGGGTACACTTTTGTGCGTGGTGTTGGATTGGGTAAGGGCATCTTTATACAATATTAAGTTTTCCGTCGTTTTTAGACGGGGATTGGTTTCCCTTTCGTATCCCCATAAACTCCAATTCTTGGCGCGGGAAGCTTCTCCGATAACGAGTATATAGATTTCTCTCTTTTCGGAAACCAGCGAATCCCGAGTGGCATGAAAGGTGAACTCTTTAGACGTTTTTGGGTAGAGTTCACTACGGTGCCATTTATGAACGGCATATCCTAAATTGTAAAATATATTGGCAGGATAGATATCCGTTTTTATTTCGTAGCTGTTGTCCCGTGATTTCTCAAAAACGATACCTCCGGATGTAAGGACGAGTAAAGCCGCTCCCCCTATGATCATGTGTCGGCGAAATGCCGCGGGATAGATTACTTTATAATGTACCGACATAGAAGCGAGAACGATGGTCGGAATATAAAGGACACAGACCAGGATTATAGCCGGCCACAAACTGTTTAGCAGCTCGCCTGCTTCGGATGCGTTGGTCGTTGGTAAATTCAAAAACATATCAACGGCAATAACGGATTCTCCGAAAAGGTAAAACAAGACCATTTGAAAGGCGTGGAATATCAATAGGGGGATTAGGATGAGTTGGATCAGTCCGGCCTTTTTGAGCAGGGAAAACACGATAAGGTATACTCCTAAAGGAGCAAGGATAAGAATGATCCTTCCTAATCCCGAAAGAGGTTCCGTGAAGATTAAGAAGCAGTTCGGTATCATGTTCAGGATGATGAAAAACCAAAAAACTGCTTTGGGTTTTTTCGTGAAATCGGAAATAAAATTAAAAAGCTTCATTGATATTGAAGTAGAATGCGTTCTGTCCTTTGCCGAAACCATAATCTAATCTTACGTTAACTCTGTTTTTAAATTCCCAGCGATATCCCAATCCGTAGGAGGGAAGGGTTTGACTCCATTTGAATTTGTCCGTTTTCGGAAAAACATTTCCGGCTCCACCCCAAACGACAATGCCATGTCGGTTGTAGATTTTTTGCCGGAGTTCCACCTGGGTCTGAACCATATCGTTGTCTCTGTATTGTCCTTCGTAATATCCGCGCATCCGGTAGGGACCTCCTAATAGGGCAACCATACTCCACGGGGTATCTCCGTAATTGAAAATACCTTGTATCTCCGAAGCAAGGATACCTCCTTTCCATAGCTTATGGTAATAACGGAGTTCTACGCTCGTTCTATTGAAATCATAGTCATTTCCCAAAAATTTAGGAAAAAATTGTTGTTCTAATTTGGCATAAAATCCCTTGCTCGGATTCGGAATAAAATCCCTCGAATCGTAGGAAGCTACGATTCCGGGACCGAAGCAGGAGATGCTGCTCTTTTCTCCGTTAAGGAATGAAATATCTTTAAAATCTTTTCCGTTAACGTTCCTGAACATCAGGTTGGGCCCCACGTAGGTATTTTTGGCGACTTTGAATAAAAAATCCAGTTTAATTTGATTTTCTAACCGTTTAAAGGTCGTGCTGGAATCCCTGTGTCCGGCTTCATAACCGATTCCCCAGTAAGAACTCGGAAAAGAGAAAAAATAGATGTTTCCGTCGATTCGGAATTTGTCTTTCGGAAATATCGTATTCCCGCGAATCCCTAACAGGTAAAATCCGGTTGTGGTGATATCACCGTAAATAGAAACATTGGAGGGAGATATGGATTTGTCTGAACGGTCTAATCGGTATAGACCGGAAGCGACCACGCCGAGGCCTAATTTGGTATCGCTCGAAAAATGAGGTCCTCCGATGATGGAGAAATCGAATTTTTTCTCTTCTTTTACTTCGTTCGATTCGGCAAAATAACGATAAAAACGCTTGAAAAAATTATCTTTTTTTGTTTTCACGGAATCAGGAATCTCGTTTATGCTGTCCCTTTTTTCTATTAGTCCGTCTGCTTTGCCCTGGGATATACCAAAGCCAAACAGGAGAATAAAGATATATAGTGATCGTTGAATCATATCTTGTTTTGTTGGAAGTAGTTGGAATATAGATTTTAATACACGGTTTTAATTCTGTTAGACGATGTACGCAAGATTTATGCCATTTGTTTACTTTTTGATAATCATCAAAGAAAAATAAGGAAATTCTTTCGTCATGATTTCCTCTTTGTCTTGGTAATAAAGCTCTCCGGTCGTACCGATATTTTCAAAATAATGAACATGAAGTGACGGGTTCTTTGCTATAAAGCGATGGATCTCGTCCGTACATTGTGAAAGTTTCATAATTACAATGACATAGTTTTTTTCTATTAAGCCCTGGAGTTCTCCCGAGGAAACGGTGCCGGGAAGGACAATTAGTTTTTCCTCCTGTTTCACGATATGGAGACCGGCCAATGCACCGGCCGCGATAAAAGCCGGAATTCCGGCTGATGTCGTGATGGGAATTCCGGCGTTTGATAGTTTCTCAAACAGATAATTGCCGGAAGAATAGAAACCGGAGTCTCCTTCCGCTGTAATGGATACGATCTCCCCTTTGTTTATTTTTTCCTGAATTTCCAAGGCTATTTGATCATACATCCGATTGGCTTCCGTCCGGTCTTTTGACATAGGGACCGGAAAACAGTGAATCCGGGTTGTATCGACGGGCAATGCCCGCAATATGGTTAAAGAACGGGATTTAAAATTACCGTTTTTATCTGCGGTTCCCGGACAGTATATGCTTGTCGATTCTTGTAAGGTTTTCAGGGATTTAACCGTGATTAATTCCGGATTGCCTGGTCCTAATGAGACGTTTATGATTTTTCCTGTTATTGCCATATCTATGATTTTAATCGTAAAAAGCAAATTTGAATCTCTTTATGATCTCTGGGTCATAAATTTGCGAGGGCAAAAGTCGTAAAAAAAAGAATGTGATCAAAATAATATTTATATCTTTGCATGCGTCTTGGTATTTCCATAAGGAAAAGGGAATCCGGTGAAATTCCGGGGCTGTCCCCGCAGCTGTAAAGTCAATCGCTATCTCGTAATGAGGTAGATCTTTTCGGTACAACCACTGAAATGTGTCTGTTTTGGGAAGGAGAAAAGATGACAAGCCAGAAAACCTGCCAGATGTGTACATTGATTAAATTTAATCTTTCGGAGGAAAAGAAAATGAATACATTCATGCAATTATCTTTAGTATTGTTGTTATCTGTCGGTTTACTTTCTTGTAAACCGGAAAAACGTCGGGCTAAGGTTGATTCTGTCGTATCCGGTATTAAAGCGGAATCAGACACTGCAAGACAAATCCGGCTGAAGTATGCGCAAGGCTTTCGGGTCGAATATCGGAAGGATTATTTGTTATTGGAGATACAAGACCCACAAAATAAAAATAGTACTTGTTACCGGTTCGTTTTGAAGAAGCGGGGAGGTCATGCCTCTTTTCCCGAGGGAGTTCCCGTGATCGATCTTCCGGTCAGGCATTTGATCTGTATGACCTCTTTACAGTTGTCCAATGTTATTAAGTTGGGAGCGATGGATCGGGTGGTCGGAATTACGAGTACCCGTTACCTTTTCAATGAAACCATGCAAAAGCAGGTGGACGAGGGGAGGACTCAAAAGATCGGTATCGAAGGTAATTTCGATAATGAGGTGATCATGAATATCAATCCGGATTTGATGCTGATTTCCCCTTTTAAACGAGGGGGATATGATGCGGTGAAAGATATAGGCATTCCTTTGGTTCCTCATTTGGGCTACAAAGAGATGACTCCGTTGGGACAGGCCGAATGGATTAAGTTTACCGGTTTATTGTTGGGAATGGAAGAGGATGCGAATCGGATATTCGGTCAGATAGAGCAACGATATAATGAATTGAAACGGTTGGTACGGGATGTGAAGCGGCGCCCGGTTGTATTCAGTGGAGAGCTGAGGGGTGGCGTATGGTATGCGGTCGGGGGAAAAAGTTTTTTGGCTCAATTGTTTCATGATGCGGGAGCCGATTATTTTTTAAAAGATGATCCCAGATCGGGAGGAGTTACTCTCGATTTTGAAACGGTCTATAATCAGGCCGAGAGTGCGGATTATTGGCGTATCGCGAACAGCTTTCCCGGAGAGTATAATTACGATGCGTTGAAAGCACAGGATGAAAGATACGCGGATTTCAAGGCGTTCCGGCAAAAAGGGGTGATCTATTGCAATATGAGGGAAAAACCGTTTTACGAGAGTATGCCGGCCGAGCCGGATATTGTTTTGGCTGATATGATTAGGGTTTTTCATCCGGAGTTGTTGCCGGATTATCGGCCGGTGTATTATGATTTGTTAAAAAAGTAGGAAGATGAACATACGGAGAAATACGGTATTGATTTTTTCCATTATAGTATTTATTATCGTCTTTTTGTTGCTGAATCTGGTTTTGGGATCGGTTTCCATTCCTTTTACCTCCGTGTGGAACGTGTTGACAGGGGGAGAGGGAGAACCGGTGGCTTGGCAGAATATCGTTTGGAAATCTCGTTTACCTCAGGCGTTGACCGCATTGGTGGCAGGAGCTGGCTTGTCTATCAGTGGATTACAGATGCAGACGATTTTCCGGAATCCTTTGGCCGGTCCTTCCGTGTTGGGGATTAGTTCCGGAGCCAGTTTGGGAGTTGCTTTCGTTGTGCTTCTTTCGGGCAATCTGGGAGGGGTCGCTTTGAGCCGTTTAGGGTTTATCGGAGAGGTGGCCATGTCCGTAGCGGCTGTGATAGGGGCTCTGTCTGTTATGGCTTTGATCGTTTTTGCTTCCGGGAAGATAAAAGGGAGTGTTACTTTATTGATTATCGGAGTGATGATCGGCTATATTGCCAACGCGATTATCGGGGTGTTGAAATTTTTTAGCGTGGAGGAGGATATCAAGGCTTATGTTATCTGGGGTTTGGGAAGTTTCTCTCGAGTATCTGGTAATCAGATGATGTTGTTTGTCGGAATTATGGCGGTGATCATTCCCCTATCGTTTTTATTGATCAAGTCTTTGAATCTGTTGATGCTGGGTGACGGATATGCCCGTAATCTCGGATTAAACATAAAAAGAGCCCGGGTGGAAGTAATTACCTGTGCCGGGGTACTGACGGCTATCGTGACGGCTTACTGCGGACCGATTATCTTTTTGGGTTTAGCGGTTCCTCATTTGTGTCGGGCTATATTTCAGACTTCGGATCATCGGATGTTGATGCCGGCTTCCATGCTGGTGGGGGCAGCTTTGGCTTTGGCCTGTAATTTGATCGCCCGTTTGCCTGGGTTTGAAGGAGCTCTTCCGGTTAATTCCGTGACGGCATTGGTGGGGGCTCCTGTGGTTGCATCTGTTTTATTTAGGAAACGGAAAGGGGATTGGAACGAATAAAATGAGGTTATGGCATTAAAGGATACGGTAAATATAAGAGGTCTTTCTATCGGTTATAAGACGAAAAGTGATACGAAAATAGTGGCACAAGGTATTTGTACGACGATTTACGGGGGGGAATTGACCTGTTTGTTAGGAGCTAACGGGGTAGGTAAATCGACACTTTTGCGGACGCTCTCTGCTTTTCAACCGAAGTTGGCAGGAGAGATCGAGATCAGGGGAAAAGAGATCGAGAGATATACCGATAAGGAGTTGTCGACGACCATAGGGGTAGTACTCACGGAGAAATGTGATGTCCGGAACATGATGGCCCGGGAATTGGTTGAAATGGGACGCAGTCCTTATACCGGGTTTTGGGGAGTGTTGAATAAGGAGGATCGCCGGATTGTCGAGGAGTCTATCGCCTTGGTCCGGATAGAGAATTTAGCCTCCCGGATGATACATACCTTGAGTGACGGAGAACGTCAAAAAGTAATGATAGCCAAAGCATTGGCGCAGCAGACTCCGATTATCTTTTTAGACGAGCCTACTGCTTTTTTGGATTTCCCGAGTAAAGTGGAGATCATGCAATTGCTTCATCGTTTGACGCGTGAAACCGATAAAACCATTTTTCTCTCGACCCATGATTTGGAGTTGGCTTTGCAGATTGCCGATAAAATTTGGTTAATGGATCGTCAACACGGCATTACGATCGGGACTCCTGAAGATTTGGCCTTAGACGGGCATTTGAGTAATTTTTTTGCTCGTAAGGGAATTGTTTTCGATATGGAGACCGGTTTGTTCCGGATTGAAAATCAATATACGAGGCAAGTGCGGTTGATCGGGCATGGCCAGAAATATGCCATGGTTCGGAAAGCTTTGCAACGAAACGGTATGTTAGCCAATCGGAATGTAGTGTCGGATATTGTCGTAGAGACCGGAGATCTTACGACCCAAGGTTTTAAGATACAGTTCCCCTCCGGAAAAATCGTATCCGTTCCCGATATCGATATTTTACTGAAACAACTGGTTGACAATTGTGAATAAAGGAATTCCGTGGTGATTGTTAGTCTCGGAGTTCTTTCGTCGGCAATTTTTGGATTGGGTTAACTGACTTTTCGTTTTTCCTGTAAGACGACGATACTTACAGCCACGATGATTAACAGGATTCCGAGGGCTCCCTGAACGGTGAACCACTCGTGAAATACCCATATCCCTATGACTACGGCCGTTAAGGGTTCCATGGCTCCGAATATGGAAGTAAGGGTTGGGCCGATGTGTTTGATGGCTTTAACCAATGTCATGTTGGATATGGCGGTTGCCGGCAATGCCAGACCCAGGATGTAAAGCCAGAGATTTCCGTCGGTCTCTAACCGAACTCCTCCCGTGAAACTGCCGCAAATGATAAACATTAGGGCTCCGAAAGCCATTACATAGCACGTAAGAACGATCGAATCGATCTGTACGGCACGACTTTTTCTCACGCCGACGATATATCCTCCGTAAGAGAAGATAGAGATGCAGGCGGATATAATTCCGAGAGTCGCATCTCCTTCGTTGTGATTGATATTACCGAGAGAGAGCATGACGGCTCCGACGATAGACATGCAAATAGCTGAAAGGATCCAACCTGATTTTCTTTCGCGGAAAAAAAACATCATGACCATAGCAACGGCTAACGGGTACATGAAGTGGATCGTGGATGCGACTCCGCTCGATATGTTTTGATAGGCAATAACTAAACTAAAAGAGGTCGCAGCCCGGAACAGGCTCAATAAAAAAACGATACCCAAATCCTTTTTACTTATGCAAAAATTACACTTAAGAGATAATCCGAATAGGATTAAACAAAGAGAGGCTACTCCCCAGCGATAAGATAATACCTCAAATGATGAATATCCGGCAGCTAAAAGTGTCAGGGTGAAAAATGGGGCCAGCCCGAATGTTGAGGAGGCCACGATTGCGTATATAATCCCTTTTATCCTACTCATATCTCAAAAATTCGGCGCAAAAATACTAAACCTGTTTTATATGTTGTTGTTTCGGGTAAAAAAGATGGGGAATAATCAGTGATTTTAAATTGTACATCTCCGGATATTTCAATCGAAGAATGATAGCCTTGTCAATTGTTTTCTTGTATAAGAATGATTTCCAATTCGGAAGAGCAGAGCTGAGGGAGACAGTATTTATAACAATATTCGATGAGTTTTTCGAAGAAGGCAGGGGAATCAGCAAATAATGTCCATAATTCCCGGGCTAAGGTAATATCTGCAATCGAATGGATTAAAGCAGAAGGACTTTTTACTTCTTTGGCAATTTGACGGATGAACTCTTTGTTCATGACTACTTTTTTACTATGCGTGTCTAAATGTCCCTCCGCTAATTTAATTGCTTTACCGATCATAATGCCCATGGTGATTTTTTCAATGCCTTCTGTTTCCGCCATCTTTAACGTTTCACCGATGAAATTCCCGTAATGGATAAATGCTTGGGGGGGAAGATCGGGGAAGCGTTCCCGCAACCTGTTTTCGCTTTTGGCCCCGGAATTGATGACGATATGTTTACAACCGAGGGCTTTGGCGACTTGAATTTCTTTACGGATGGAATTGATAAATGCTTCCGTGGAGAAAGGACGTACGATTCCGGAAGTGCCGATGATGGAAATTCCTCCGGTAATCCCCAATTTCGGGTTAAATGTTTTTTGTGCTAAAATACTTCCCTCGGGTACGGAAATTCGGATGTCAACTCCCTGATCGACTTTGTGTTGATGAATCATACGTTCTACCTCTCGAATCATCATAGCTCGGGGTGTGGCGTTAATTGCCGGATCTCCCACGGGGATTCCTAAGCCGGGCAGGGTCACGGTTCCTACCCCTTCCCCGGGCAGAAATCGGATTTCCGGAGAAGAGTTGAACCTGATTTCGGAACAGATCAGGCGTCCGTGGGTTACGTCCGGGTCATCTCCCGCATCTTTGGTAACGCAGCATTTGCAGGAGTCTTCATTCAAAAAACCTTGTTCAACGGGTAGAGTCACTTCTTCCCCGTTGGGCAGAGTTATTGTTGCTTCTGTTGGAACTGTTCCGGTAAGAAGTCCTTGCAAGGCGGCTTTGGTTGCAGCCGTGGCGCAGGTTCCCGTCGTGAAACCGCTGCGTAACGGGTAAAATCCGGGTAAAAGACGTTCCACCCGGTAACGAAGTCCGTGTTCTCCGTTGACGGTATAAAAAGAATCCGGTAATGGAGGACGTTTAATGACGAGTAGCGGGATATGCAGAGCTTTGGCCGCTTCTGTTTTTTCACGGAAAAAACCCGACTCTCCGCTCTCTTTCGTGAGGATGGCTTCCGGTCGTATTTTTTCCAAAAGAGCGGTTTCATCTTCTCCCTCTTGCCAAAAAAGTAATTTTTCACGGGGAAAATTTTCTTTATTGGCAAGTTGTAAAGAGTCTTCCCGGTTAAGTATTCTGAACCAACAAGGATATTGCGACCAGTAAGGATGTAACTTATGGATCGTTTGGACGCCTGTTAGGGCCAGTAAATTCCGGATAGAGTGTCGCTTTAGGTATCGGATGGCTTCATCGAAAGAGTCGCACCAGATAAACGAAGGATCGTGTTCGGGATAACGGCGTTCGAAACGGATAACGGGAATTTCCAACTCTTCGGATATAAGGGCGATATTCGCGTGTAAATTTTCGGCAAAAGGGTGGGCGGCATCCACGATAAGGCGAATATCATGGGAAATGCAGAAGTCTTGAATGGATTTCCGGTCCATCTCTCCGTTGATTCGGGTACCGTGCTTACATTCCAACTGTTGGGTTTTACCTCGGGTGGAATAGTAATAAGAACTTCCCGCTTCGTCCAATGTACGAACCGCTGCCCTTCCTTCTGTCGTTCCGCCGAATATTAAAACCATGGTAATTTTGGATCGAGA
This sequence comes from Sanguibacteroides sp. AM78-02pH3A, assembly GCF_027666085.1. Lineage (NCBI taxonomy): Bacteria > Pseudomonadati > Bacteroidota > Bacteroidia > Bacteroidales > Porphyromonadaceae > Sanguibacteroides > Sanguibacteroides sp. AM78-02pH3A. The sequence goes on from NZ_JAQEHX010000002.1 coordinate 469,928, forward strand.
ATCTTACGATGTTTGATTTACAATTGTCAATTTGTAATTTACGATCAAATTATTTTATTTGCGAAATAAGTGTTTGAATTGGTGCGAATAGAGCCTGGAAAGTCCCTGTCTGTTATCGATAGCTTCTCCTACAACGATCATTGTGGTGAGAGTCAGGTGATTTTCTTTTATGATCCGGGCCAAATCTTTTAATTCTCCCCGGTAAATTCGTTCGTCTTTCCAAGTCAGATGGTAACAGGCAGCTACCGGAGTCGTGGGCGGATAATGTACCAACAACTCGCTCTGTACTTGCTCTGCGATAGAAGCACTTAGGAAAATACACATAGTGCTTTGTGACCGGGCCAACAGGTGTAGTTTCTCTTTTTCCGGCATCGGGGTGCGGCCTTCTCCCCGGGTAAGGATAATGGTCTGTACTTTTTCCGGTATGGTGAATTGGGATTGTAAAGCTGCTGCTGCTGCCAGGAAAGAAGAGATTCCGGGCGTAATGTGATAGTGCATGCCGTATTCGTCGAAAAAGGCCATTTGTTCTTGAATCGCCCCGTAAATGCAAGGGTCTCCGGTGTGAAGTCTGACGATAAAGAGTCCTTTATCGTAAAATTCTTTCATAATTGCGAATTGTTCTTCCAAATCCATAGAAGCCGAACTGCGTACGGTTGCTCCTGGTTTGGCGTAATAGGTTAGTTCCACGGGCACCAGACTACCGGCATACAGAATAAGGTCTGCCTGTTCGAGGAAGCGCTTTCCTTTTACGGAAATTAATTCGGGATCCCCGGGTCCGGCGCCGACAATTTCTATGAAACCTTTACGTTCCGCAAGGGCATCGCATGCTATGGCGTATGTAAAATGACTCCCTTCAAGAAGGGACATTTTTTGTTTTTCAATAAGTAGCTGTTCGTTGCGGGCGCTTTTCAAAGCTGTACTTTCTGCCACTCCGTAAACAGAGGTAACTTCGAAAACTTTTTCGGAAGGATTGGGAACCACTATGCCTTGTAGATCTTCTGTCGCATACACGGTAAGAGGAAGTTCTGTTTGTCGGGAGATTTCCCGGATAAGAGGCTCCTCTTTTTTTAGTTCGATAGTGGAAATGCTTTTTAGAGATAAAGGAGATAAGCCTTTGGTTGTCATATCTTTTTTTATCCATTCCCACGCTCCTTCCGGGTGAGCGTTCCTTTTACAGCCTATTCCCATGTGGAGGACAGGGGGGCGGAAGATAAGGGTCGGTATGGAAAAATTGTAAATGCGGGGAGTGACGGCGATCAACAAGTGAAAGCGTTCTTGAGGAACGTCTTCAAATCGATAGAATAGTTCTACATGTTCAGGACAGGTATGTTCCAAATAGTTTGTGCCTTTGTCTCTAATATCCAACAACAGGGCCGTCGGGCGTTTGTTTACAAAGGCGGCGATGATCTCGTTCATCGGGTGTGTTTTTTCCGCTTTCCATCCGAATTGGCGGTCGAGGGTATCGAGAGCCCATAGGTTTGTATTATCGCTCTGCGTGGTAATAATGGCCTCTCCGCCGATAATTCCCGCTATGCGTTTGGCTAATTCGTTTGCACCTCCCACGTGTCCTGACAAAACCGGGATGACGTGTTTCCCTACGGCGTCTATGTTGATCACGGCAGGATCCTTGTATTTGGATTGGATACAGGGGGCTATGGTCCGAACACATATACCTAAAGCTCCTATGAACAGGAGAGCGTCGAAATCATGGAAATGAACTGCGGTAAATGCGGCGATGGAGTCGATAGGAGTGCATCCTTCTCGTTCTATCGATGAAAATATTTCGCTGTTTGGCATCTCCCGGCGGATGATCCGAGCCGTTTCGGCTCCCTGATCCGAGGCTATGATGATGGCTATCGAATTCATATGATTAACTGTTTTTTGTCGCTTGAATAATTTCTATCGGGTTATGTTGATCGACGGTTATACGGTGTCGTTTGGTGATCGTAAAGCCGCATTGTTCCGCCGTAACGGTAAATAATCGATTGCTCTCTTCCGAGACGGAATTGAATACGACAGGGCCTCCCGAAACGATCTTTTCGCTTAGGATATGTAAGATCTCCTTCATTTTTCCCCCGTGTCCGCCGATAAAAACGGCATCGGGATAAGGGATGCCTGTCAGGTCTGCCGTGGTAAAATCTTCTGCGATGGTTTCGATTCCCGGGGTACCGAACTTTTGGCAGTTGGCGTACATCAGTTCTTCTCCTTCCGGTCGTTGTTCGAAAGCGGTAATATGAAGATGGGGAAATTGTAGTTTAGCTTCGATGGATACGGAACCGGTACAAAATCCGATATCCCATAAATGTTGCCGGGATCGGAGATCTAACATGCTTAAAGATAGTAAGCGAACCGGCATTTTCGTGATCATCTTGCTTCTTCCGTTCAACAGATGGAAATCCTCTTCCGGGAGGCCGAAAGGTCGCTCTCGGGGATAAGTTTGTTCGAGGATAATGCAATTGGGGAATTGAAATTCTTGTTTGCAGACTTCCGGCAAGGAGAACCTCCGTATTCTTTCTTCTGTGTTTCCCAGTAATTCACCGACGGTCATTTGGTAGTTGTCGTATCCGAATTCAAGCATTCGTTGGGCAATGGCAGGGGGCGTTTTTTCACGGTCGGTCAGAATACCTATCTTTTTCCCTCCTTCAATCAATGTTTTGTCGAATTCATGCCATGGGCGCCCTGTAAGAGAGACCGTATGCATGTCGTGGTAAGGCAGAAGCAGGCGGTGTGACAGGGTTTGTAACGAATTGAAACAGGGGTGTAGTATGATCTTTGCCTGAGGCAATCGTTTCTGGATCGTAGTTGCAAACCCGAAAAAAAGAGGATCACCGGAAGCAAAAACAACGATTTCCCCCCATAAGGCGTATTGTCGGAATACGTTGTCCAAGGGAACGGTTATATCTATCCAAGTGTAATCGGGCGGAAGCAACTTCTTAACGAGTTCATGATGTCGTTTCCCTCCGGAAAAAACAGAATGACTACTGATGAGCGAACGGATATGCTTATTAAAATCCGGTTCTTTGTTGTCGTCCAATCCGATTACAATAAATTCCATAAGAATAAAATTAAAAATGAAATACACACGGAACGCAAATAGGGTATCTGAAATTATAAATCTCTTCCGGGACGTAATTGCGACGCATCGTCGAAGCAAAGGATAGCATTGACAATTGTAGCAGCAAGATTACTTCCTCCCTTACGTCCTTCTATGATAATCTTGGGTATACGGGTGAATGATTTAAGCATATGCTTGGATTCCCGTACATTGACGAATCCAACGGGTGCTCCGATAACTCCTGCGGGACGGGCTTTCCCTTTGCGGATTAACGAACAGAGTTCCATCAGGGCGGTGGGGGCGTTCCCGAAAACGTACAAAGCTTCAGGATGTTCTTCTGCTGCCAACCGGATTCCGGCTTGTGTCCTGGTGATATTCAGCTGGTTAGCCATTTCAGCGGTTCGTTCGTCATGCAAATAACATTTTACGGATACTCCTAAACGTTCGAGAGCTCCTTTTCGGATACCCGATGCGGCCATCGTAACATCCGTAATGATTGTCCGGATCTTTCTCTCCTTGAAATCTTGGTACAATTTCTCCACGGCTAAGGGATCGGAGTAAAAGATATTTTCCATATCGAAATCGGCTGTGGTATGGATCGTGTGTAATAATGCCCATTTCCGATCCAAAGGTATATCCTTGTTCTTTAATTCCGAGGCTATGGTACGGAAACTTTGAATCATAATTTCTTGCCCTATTTTCATCTCGGTGTCGGATTCTTGATCCCGATAGTAGCCGCGGGGAGTGATGATGTGATTGTCCCACGCGTAGGATTGAGAATTACCGATAATTACGATGGTAAACATGTCGACCTCTTCCGGGTCGAAATCGGTAAGGGTAGTTATTTTTGTCTTTTGTTCCGTTCTGCCTGCTTGACGGACAAACCCGACCGGGTTTTCCGGTTGGCGATACTCTAAAAAGATCTCCTTTAAACGATGAAGTTGCCAGTAACGGCCTTCACTTTTCGGATTATATATGGCTGTGACGAAATCGGCAGCAGCAGCTGCTGCTATTCGTTTTTCGATTTTTTCCCAAGGGGTCATTAAATCGGAAAGGGAGATGATGCAGAAGTCGTGTCCGATCGGTGCACCCAAAAGAGCTGCTCCCTTTTGAAAGGCACTGATGCCGGGAAGAATCTCAATTTCGATGTCGCTGTTTAACTCTTTTTTCATTTCCAAAATAAGGGGAGCCATACCGTATATGCCGGCATCCCCCGAGCTGATCACACAAACTGTTTTCCCGTTTTGAGCTTGCCGGAAAGCTTCTGCTGCCCGATCTTGTTCTTTTTTCATTCCCGTGTCGACACATTTTGCGTGACTGCCGATAATTTCCTGAATGAATCCGAAGTAGTATTTATAGCCGATAACAACGTCTGAATCGGCTATGGCTGTCCGTACGGCAGGCGTAATATCTTCTTCGCTTCCCGGACCGATACCCGCTACGTATATTTTTCCGTTATTCATATTTGAATTGTTTAACCGGAACAAAGTTACTTTTTTTATTTCACTTTCATAGAATCCATAAGGTTCTTCAAATCGATAAAGTTTTAAAAGCCCATGGGGTATAAATGATTTCTGATTGAGTTTTGCTCTTGCCTTCTTTACAATCGTCAATCTTTTTTAATCATTCGATCGCTAAGTTGCTTAATTCCAGCATCTTTTTAATCTTTTGATCTCTTCGGGATACCCCTCGGGGGACCGGGACGTTCCCGACGGTCGTGTAGACGGTTTCCGTTCCCTGGTCTCCGGGACTCGCTTCGCTCGGACATTCCGTCGTCCGGACATTCCGGAAACCGCACGCAACACTCGCCGTTCCTTGTTTATGTTCCCTCGTTTTATCCTTCCCTCTCCTCCGTTCATTGTAAATTTAAGATTGGCTGCTGCTTTTTAATTTACAATCTACAATTTACAATCGTCAATCTTTTCAATCCTTCTATCTCTTAATTCTTCCATCACTCGATATCGTCCGATATTTCGTATTTCTTTTTCTTGGTTACGATATCTTCTTTTTTGTGGGTAGCCGCGTAACGTGCATGTTGGATGAAAATATCCTGAATGCGGGAATGTTCACCTAATCCTTTCAGAAAGAGAGAAACACGATATCCGTTTTTTTCCAATTTTTCTTTCCACTCTTTGGCGATATCGTTTTTAGCGTGATCTCCGGCTACGAACATAAAGGGGATAAGGGTAACTTCTTTACTTCCGGATGATTTAAGGCCGGACAGTACATTTTCAAAGGTCGGATAGCCTTCTATGGTTCCGATATGGTAATTTTTATGTCCTTCTGCTTTCATCATGTAATCAAGCATACCGTAAGAGGCGTTTCCCGGATGATAGGTTCCGTGGCAGACAAATACGCATTCTCCTTTCGTTTTTCCTTTTAATTCTGCGGCGATTGCTTTTATGGCTTTGAGGTAGTCTTCCGGTGAGTAGAGTAACGGGTTTCCGATACGGATATCTTTGAATTTGGATTGTAGTTGAGCCGCATCCCGACGTAATGATTCCATTTCGACACCCTCGATAATGTTCGTCGACTGTATGATGATATGAGTATAGCCTTCTGTTGCCAATTTGTTTAACGCCTCTGTCGGGTTTGGTTTCCGAACACCTTTTTCTTTTAGACGGCGTATAATCATACGGGAGGTATAAGCTTCTCGGACTTCGATAGTCTGAAACTCTTTTTTCATTTTTTGATTAATGGCATCGATGGTCAAGGCCCGGGTATCGTCATGGGTTGTCCCGAAATGTACGACGAGAAGAGCGATTTTATCGTTGGGCCCTACTGTTTTAAAGATGTCGGATTCTTTAAAACCTTCTCCGTGTCCGAAGAGAGTTATGTGGAAAAGTAGTAATAAGATGACAAATAGTATGTTTTTCATGACAAGAAAGGGATAATCCCCGGGATGTTCGAAAATTCTAAAAAAGGGTAGATGTGTTTTTCAAACATCTCCGGGGAGATGGGTTATTTGGTGAAACGAATAATCAAACTGGCAAACAAGGTCCTGCCCGGATTGAGCGTGGCGTAATTCACCCCGTTCGGACGATCGTCCGTCCAGTCAAAAATATTGTCTATTCCGGCATTCACCTCAAAGAAGAAGTTTCCTACCGGGGCAAAAGTGTGGGTGGTTGCCAGATTCCATAATTGATATTTCGGGGCGCTCTTGTCCGTATAGATGGGTTTCCCCGTCGTTTTATCCTTTGTTTCGGAATAGATGTATTTTTGTCCTTGTATTCTTCCGTTTACATTTACGTTCAGTCTGTATTTGTTCCATTCGTGCATCCATCCGGCACGGAAGGTGGCCGCGTGTCTTACGGCCTCGTTCAACCGGTGTCCGGTTTTTCGGTCTTTGGCATAAACACAATTATAGGCTCCACCTGCGGAGAAACCGTATCCGAGATAACTGTTAACGGAAATATCGAACCCTTGAGCACGCGCTTTATCTAAATTGCGATACATTTTCCTCGTTTTGATTCCGTTTTCCTTGTCCTCTTCCGTTAATTCCAACTCGTAACTGTCAATGATATCCTTAATGTCATTGATATATCCGTTTACCGAGATATTCAGAAATCTTCCGACATATTCGACGTTCAAACTGTAATAGTTTGATTTTTCCGGTTTTAAATCCGGATTTCCGATGGTAATGGATCCCCGGTTCTCGTAATCATAATAGAGTTCCTGTAAGGTCGGTGCTTTGAAACCGGCGGAATAGGCAGCCCTGAAATTGAATTTTTTCAAAGAGTACATCAAGGCTAATTTAGGGGTAAACCTGTTTTTGAAATTTTCATGGTAAACGTAACGGAATCCGGGAAGGATCTGAAGTTTGTCCCATAGGCGTATTTCGTCTTGTGCATAAATGGCGAGTGTATATACCTCTTTAGGTTCATCCAAGCTGCCGGGATTTTTCATGTAGTCGTCCACGTATTCGGCACCCACGGTGAATTTGTTAAAATCACCGACCCGGAATACGCTTCTCAGATTGGCATTATAGTACTTTTGACGTTTGGTCAGTTCCTCGTCGCCAACCCGGAAGGTCGTGTCGTTTTTGACCACCTGTGCCACGGTATAAAGCTTGTTATACTCGTAGTTGTCCATGTATAAATCTAAAGCAATATAGGCTTTGTTATCAAACAGGTATTTTCCTCCTACACCGCAATTGTAATCCATATAGGTCAAATCGTACGTGTAGCCTCCGTCGCTTTTCTTGTGTTGGACGGGACGGTTCACCTCCCGGTCAAAATAGCTTCCTTGGGCATAAAGCGATAGCCTCTGGTTCGGCTCGTAAGTGAAACGTTGGCTTACGATATTGGAAAAAAAGGAGTTGACGGATTCTTTCCTGGTAGGAACGACCGTATCTGCGCTCGTTTCGTAGGGACTTAATTTCCACCCGTCCGATTGGCGTCTTTGGTAAGAGGTTGAGGAGGTAAATTTACCGAAGTTCAGGTCTAAACTGGCGTTTTGGACGAAACTGGATTTTCCCCCGAACCGGGTTTTCGATTGGATGCTGATAGGTTCTTTGGGTTGCTCGGTAATGACATTGATAACTCCGGCAATGGCTTCCGAACCATAGAGGGAAGAAGCTGCTCCTTTCAGTATTTCGATTCGTTTTACCCGGCTCATATCAATACGCGACAAGTCCGTATTGCCGGAAACATCTCCCGCCATTTTTTTCCCGTCCACTAAAATTAGAATATGTTTGTTTTCCAACCCGTTCATCGTGAAATAAGAGCCCATGACGGTCGGACGGATGTTGAAAGAGGGATTTAATAATAATAAGGCGTCCTCGAAGGAGGTGACTCCGGCTTTTCTTATTTCTGTTCCGCTTAAAACTTCCACGGGTACGGGAGAGTCTTTTAGTCTGCGGTGAGTTCCCGTACCGGTGACAACAACCTGATTCAAGTTTACGGGCGTCCGGGATAGTTTGAAAACGATCTCTTCTGTGCTACTGTTTACTTTTATGTCTTCCGTTTCATAACCGGAAAAACTGGCTCTGAGGATGTATGTCCCCTCTGCGATGTTTTTCAGGGTAAACTCACCTTTGTTATCCGTTGCGATACCTATATTCGTGCCGATCAATCTCACGTTAGCTCCCGCGAGAGCTTTTTGGGTTTTGGCATCGACGACTTTTCCTTTTAGGGTGATGCCGGCGAGTGAAACACTGACAACCGATAACAGCAAAGCTGTTAACACAACAAACTTTTTCATTACAATGATTAATTTTAGCTGTTTATAATTCTATTCCTGACCCCGGGAATAGTTATTACCTATATGTCTCGGCAGGTCTCCTGACTACGCCTAAGAACGATACCTTCCCGTCCGCAATCGGACAGTGGTGTAAGAATCTGTTCTTTGATCCTCCTTTTAAAGGACCGGGCATCACAGTAGCGGGCACTGTTCCGGATTCCAACCGGCTTCCCTCTTGTGTGTTAGCAGATATGCAACACAACACCAAAGACAGTGCAAATGTATTACTTTTTGATTTGAAATAAAAAAATACTTGAAAAAAATGACAAGTTAAATCGGAGCATAAAAAAGAGCTATATCCGGTCGAAAGGAAAATAACCTGTTGCACCCGTCCCTGTGTGCTGTTCTATCTCAAAATTTTTTAATCACTCAATCTTTTTATCCGCGATCATGAATTATCATTATATTTGTCCTTCAATTCGGATCAAATGCGGAAATCACAGTTTTTAATCGGAGCGGCTTCTTCTGGAAGCGGGAAAACTACCTTTACGATCGGTTTGTTGCGGGCTTTGAAGGATCGAGGCTTGGACGTACAGCCCTTTAAATGCGGACCGGATTATATCGATACGAAGTATCACGCCATTGCCGCGGGGGAAGAATCGGTGAATTTGGATGTTTTTATGGCTGCTGAAAAGCGTGTACGGGAGGTATATGCCCGTTATGGCGAACATTCGGACGTATGCGTGACCGAAGGGGTAATGGGCCTATTCGACGGTTATGACGGCATGAACGGGAGTAGTGCGGAAATTGCCGCTTTGTTGAATATTCCCGTGATATTGTTGTTGAATGCCCGGTCGACGGCTTATTCCGTAGCCCCTGTCCTGTACGGTTTCAAACATTTTTATCCGAAGTTGCAGGTTGCGGGGGTCGTTTTTAATTTTGTCAGTTCCGCTATGCATTACTCTTATTTGCAACAAGCGTGCGAGGATGTCGGTATGGAAGCTTTGGGATACCTCCCGAACCAGGAAGATTTTGAGGTGCCTTCCCGGCATTTGGGGTTAACTCTTGATGAAACTTTTGATTTTGATGCATTTGCCGGCCGGGTGGCGAAGGTTATCACACGGACGGTAGATGTGGATCGTTTATTGGAGTTGACCCGAAGGGCTTTTGAACCGGTTGCTGTTAGTGAGAGGAGAGTAACCGAAAGATTGAGGATCGCTGTTGCCATGGATGAGGCCTTTAACTTTGTTTACCGTGAAAATATGGAGGTATTGAAACGAATGGGTGAAGTTACTTTTTTCAGTCCTTTGCGGGACCGGGAGCTGCCGTTATCGGATTTTGTCTATCTACCCGGCGGATATCCCGAGTACTATTTGCCCGAATTATCTGCCAACGGGGAAATGTTGGCTTCGATTCGGGATTATGGGGAGAGTGGAGGAAAAGTCTTTGCCGAATGCGGGGGGATGATGTATCTTTGTGATTCTATTTCGGGTATGGACGGAAAGGTATACCCTATGGCAGGACTTTTGAAACATAGGGCGACCATGGAGAAGATGGGTTTGAAATTGGGATATCGGCGGATAGAGATCGACGGTATGGTGTTCCGGGGACATGAATTCCACTATTCCCGGGTAGTGTCCGGAGATCGGCTTATCCCTACGGTTGGAAAAACATATAGTGCTAAAGGGCGGGAAACGGACACGCCGATTTATCATTACAAACACGTGTTGGCTTCCTATATCCATTTTTATTGGGATGAGGAAACATTTCAGTCTTTGTATTCGATTGTTTGATTTTTGAAAAAGGATTATATTTTTTATTTTAATACGATGAATAGGAGAGGCATCCTTTCTTAAAAGGGACTATAACTTCTTTTCTCTAATCGTTCTTTTTTTCCATCGAGGATGAGTTCGATGCTTTTTAATGACTTTATGGAAGAGGTATAATTTTCTATTTTACCGTTTGGGAAAACCGGATATAGAACGGAAGAGGAAAATTTTCGTCCGAACGGATGGAATCTTTTAACGGGTGAACGCTATCGATTCGGGTTATACGGTCATAGGATATTTGCTGGGCAGAGGCAGGAGGTACGAATCCCCAATATAGGATGCCGAATAAGAGGCTTTTTAGAATTGAGCTTGTTTTCATAAGATAGGATATTGTAGGATCGTTATTCTCGCTATTCCAAATAAAAAAAGTATGATTAGACGCTATATCTTATAATAAAATGCTTTAAAGGTAGAAAAGTATTATCGTCTTTTAAGAATAAATATAAAAAAACGAACAAGGGATTAACTTATTGGCCTGCGATTGGGGGATATGTAACGGCTAATTCTCCGATCGGTAGTTAATCTTTTCCTGTAATTACAGGATACGAGTACCCGTACATGAAAAATAAGTAGATATAAAAATGATTAAGAGATTAGATTGAGGTAATCACCTAATCTCTTAATCATAACATTACCGGAGTTTCAATGATCCGTTTACTTTTCCTTTACCCATTTAACGGCATCGGCAATCACGAGCTGAATAAATGAATAACGATATTTCTCTGATGTAAAAGGATGATCTACTCCCCTGTCGTCCAACACAACACGGGATTCTCCGGCCGGCAGGTTAAACTTGCCCAGCGATACCCAGGCTTCTTCTTCCGGTAAGAGGTAGAGGTTTGACAAATCGAAATTTCCTTCTTGAACTTCTAAGATTATTTCCTCTTTTCCTTGGGGAGTGTAGACGGTATAGTAATTTTTCATCCCCGGGAAGTCGGTCGTATATATATCTCTTCTTGATGTCGTATAATGAGGCCGATAGATAAATATTTCGTATTTTCCGGCTTCCGGAAGGTTGGCAGTCCATTCGGCTTTGAATTGGCCGGTACCGACTTCTTTTACAAATGCGCTACGGATACGATTGCCGTACATTCCTTTTTCTAATATAGGATTCCAAGCGTTAGCTTTAAGGTTTTGCGGGTTGACGTATTCCTGATCGCTCTCGTTTCTGAACAGATCGGCTAATCGTTTTCGGTTGTTTGCCGAATCGATCAACTGGAAATTCTCGTCCTCGTTGTCGACGACGATCTCTCCCGGGGGATAGAATTCATTTCTATCGATCGGCGTGACTCCTTCTTTCGGTACGGGACCTGAGAAGGGGAACTCTCCCGGGGAAAATAAAATGTTATCATTGGGTAAAATGCCCGAAAAGTTGGTGGTCAATTCTAACCGGTGTTCGATGTTTGCATGAATGACGATTCGTTTAAATTCTCCGGGTTTGATCAGGTAATTTCGGTCGTATCCGGTTATTGCACCGTACATATCGGTTATAAGGAGTGAAACGATACCGTCCGTTTCACTGATATTGCCCACCTTGAAATCGATGATCCGTGTCTTTCCCGTCGTTTTGAGGGAGAGGTCTTTTATCGTTAACAGGGGTATCTGGTGGCTCGTGTACCACTCGTCCATGTAAGGTTTGATGTTCTGTCCGAACCGTTGCTCGAATTCCTCGAGGAACGAGTCGAAATCGGTTTCTTGAAAACGGATACGCTCGTTGAATTCATGCATGAAACGGTTTAAGGAGTCCCAGGTGGTGATTGTCGCAAGGTAGCCTAATAAATGCGAAACTTTTAAAGAAATGGCCGAACTTTGTTCCCTGCTGTATCCTTCCGCAATAATTCCTTTCAACCCCTTCTCTGCAAAATGATTTAATATTTTCGGACTTATTTCGGATTCCGATAGTCTCGGGTTTATCATATTTTTGAATATCGATTCTATACCCTGGTACGAATCGGACGTGAGGCTGCTATTGTAATTCGAGAAAATGTTTTTTATTCCTATCCTACTAAGAAAAGCGGGCATTTGGCGGTACAGAACGTATTCCTCCACGCTTTCGTCTTGATTAGGATCTTTGGAAAAAGTACCGGGATGGGTTGATTGTACTCTGCATAAACGTTCCCAGAAAAGAGCCATTTCCGGTTGGATGTTATCGCTAAACGAATTGTTATCGCTAAACGAAGTTTTGTTGGTCCAAAAATAGGAGGAGGAAGGAACCTCGATCAATTTAAAATATTTAAAGGGGTAAGGGATGGGAGTATTGTATTCGATTTCATTTTTACATTCATAAAAAATCTCTTTTAAATTTTTCTCCCGGTCCGGGTTATCTTTTTTCAAGGCTTCCCATTCATCGAAATATTTCATATAGAAACTATTTCCCGGATAAGTGTAAAACTCGACGGTAAGGGAATCTACGGTGATCGCCCTTTTCTCGTAATTCCCGATACAGAGGGTTAACCCGGTCAGGTTTTGTAAATTGTTGAACGTGACGTTATCGCCCTCTCTCGTCGGTTTGCCTTGCGATAAGACGGTCATCCCGCCCGGGTTTTTGACATGGAGGGTATAATCCGTGAAATTAGTCTCCTTGGATGCCTGCAACCAGACAGGGGGAACTGCCGTCGGGTACCACATCACTTGCGGCAGAAGCAAGGTATATTTATCCGATACAAAAGCCGTACGGTTACCATAGTTTTCACCTTCACGATCGGTGCGGGGAGAGAAGAATTCGTCGTCGGGGATGTTTACCTGATAAATATCCTCGTCGATCGTTCCCCCGTACGTGATCTCTATCTCGATATTTTCCCCGGGAGCCAGGGGACGTTCGATGACGATCACCTGCCGGTCCCTGTGAAAGGGAAGGTTTTGTCCCCCGGATTCGATCTTGTCTATCTTTAATCCCGGGTTTAAAAAGAGCAGAAGTTGCTCCATTGTTGTTTTTTTCCGGTTTTGGATTTTCATCCGGCTTGTTGCCGAGAATTTATCTCCCCCGGGTCGATAGGTGATATCGTGCTCAATTACACGAGCCTTGGGATATTCATTGTATTTCAAGAAAGTTTCGCGATCCCCGATCCTGTTTTTCAAACGGCTTTGAAAGTTGGTAACGTATATAACGCCGAGCCCCACGGCAAGTACGAAACACAGGAAAGCGGGAATGGTTAAATAACGTTTTTTACCGGGAGTACCGGGTTGTCTTTTCGTGAAGGGTACGGCGAAGTAGAGCAGGCTTATACCCAATAACAGGATCGCACCTCGCTGGAGCAGGTAATTCTCCATGTGCATGAACCCGACTAAGGTGGAAAAAGCGTTCGGCAGCGAACTTCCCCGGAAATCGAATATCCCGTGAAGAGGCGTCGTCAGGTAGGTGTACGCTAAGTAGAGAAAAACGATCAGGATAAGCCAGCTGACGAAAGGGTGTTTAACTAACCTGTTTACCAATACGGATAACCCGGTAATAAAAACAAGCGTGGGCAACACGTAAGTGAGTAGATAAAAAAGATTTACCCACAAGTTAACGGGAGAATCCGGTATTAATATTCCCGTAGACATTAAGCTAATTACAAAGATGACATCTATCGCGAAGAACGGGATAAGAATACCCAAAATTTCTCCGAGAAAAGATCGGCCGTTACCGATGGGCCGGGCGGAAAGAACCTCCCGGGTTTCGGCTTTTTTCCGTTTCCTATGGATATCGCAGACGATAAAAGCGACAATTATCGATTGGAACAAGTTTAAAAAGTGAATCCCGAATAAAGAAAAGGAGGATGCAAATACAAATTTTCTCCAATTGATGTATTCGTATTGGTAAGTATCCAATAAAGGTAAGCCTAAAGTATATATGAATACCCCGAAAATAAAGAGATAAAATAACCAGTTTCTTTTTACTAACTTGCTCTCGTAAGTTATGGCAGCTTTTAGAGTTGTTTTTTCCATCATTGCAGGTTTTGTTTTTTTGTGATTTATTTTTAGTACGTCCCAAAGATATAAATAAAAAAAACTATTATGTAATACATAGTATTGTTAAAATAAGGAAAGATTGTTCGAGTATAAGATTCGGAACGGATTAAATGTCGAAAAAAACAGAAGCGAAAAGGCTTTTGTCGTATTTCTGATCGAGAATTACGCGTTGTAAGCGAATATAGTGTAGAAAATAGAGATTATCAGGAGCGTAAGTAAACAAACCATTTGGTTGATGCGGGCGGCACGACGAAAGTCCGTGCGGGAGAGTTCCCGATCGTTGGTCCCGATATATGGCTTATCGACAAGTATACCGTGGTAGATGTTGGGTCCCCCGAATCGGCAATCCAAACTTCCGGCCATTGCGGATTCCGGGTAGCCGGAATTAGGGCTGGCGTGCTGCCGAGCGTATTGCCGGATAAAATTGAAGATTCCTTTCCGATAACCGACGATGGCAATAAACAGGGCTGTTATCCGGGCAGGGATATAATTGAAAATATCATCAATACGAGCCGAACAACATCCGAAATCTTTGTATTTGGGATCTTTGTAACCGACCATAGAGTCGAGGGTATTGATCATTTTATAAGCCATCATAGCGGGAAATCCGCCGAGCGCGTAAAAGAAAAGCGGGGCAACGACGCCGTCGCTTAAATTTTCGGCCATGGTTTCCAAAACCGCCGTGTATATTTTTTTCGGGGGAAGTTGAGAGGTATCTCGTCCCACGATCCAGGACAGACGCTTGCGTCCGGCTTCTACTCCTTTTTTTTCCAACGTATCTATGACCTCTCTTCCTTCTTGGATCAAACTGTGGTTGGCTAATCCGTAGAAGACGAAAGCGGAAGCGACGATATAATAGAAGACAGGTGAAATTTTCCAGGTTAGGATTGAAATTCCCATACCGATCCCCCATATGAAAAGCGGTAGGAGCAGAGCTACTAAACATCCCTTGGTTTTTCGATAATTTCCTTGATTCAAATGACGTTCGCACCAGTTGATTAAGTTCCCGAAAGCCACGACGGGGTGAGGAAGTTTGCGAGGATCTCCGAAAAGCAGGTCCAGGATGTAACCGGAGATTAAAGGGAGCAAAACAGGTAGAAGGGACATGGTCGGAAGATTTAATACGGTTTCGTTTTGGCAGGAGAACCTTCGTTGGCCCCAAGTTCTTGTAATGCCTCTATCAGCAGGCCGTTTTTAAAATCGGTCAGGGTATTTACCCGGAAATAGCGGTTGTTTAGTCCCCGGAAATTGGAGGCATCCCGAATCAGAAGTCCGTATCTTTCAAGGAGGATATGTTTTAGAACCGTTGAATTCCAGTCAGTCTCGACTAAAAAGAAGGAGGTTTCGGAGGGTTGGGGACGGAATCCCGGAATCTTTTGCAGGGCTGTCACGAATGTTTGCTTTCTGCGTAACAGATGTTGTGTATCGGGAAGTAGGTCCTCTCCATGTGTCAAGAGGTATTTTCCGACTTCAATGGCAAGAGCGTTTATACTCCAGGGTTGTTTGAACTTTTTAATCCGGGAGATCAGTTGCTCGTTTCCTAACAGGTAGCCTAACCGGAGTCCCGGAATGGCAAAATTCTTGGTCATGGAGTGGATTACTAATAGATTCGGAAATTGTTCCAGCAGCCCTTCTGCCGGATAAGCAGAAGGGGCGAAATCAATAAAGGATTCATCCACAACAAGTGTCATTCGGGGGTGATGTCGGAGTAAATTCCGAATCTGGTCAAGTTCCCATACTCGTCCGTCCGGATTATTCGGATTACAGATAAACATGAGTTCCGGTTCGGGACAAATTTTTCCTATTTCTTCCGGAGTACATTCCCGTTCGGAAAAAGGGATAAAAGCGAGTCGATGTTTATATAACGAACAGGCGTCTTCGTATTCTGTAAAAGAGGGGATCGGCAAACAGGTATTGGCTCCCGTAAAAGCATGAGCGATGAGGTAGAAGAGCTCGGTTGCCCCGTTACCTGCAATTACATTCTCGGAGGAGATTCCATAATGCCGGGCGACTATTTCCACAAAAGATCCCGCATCGGGTTCCGGATAATGGAGGATCTTGTCCATTTGTTGCAGGATAACCGATTGCAATAGGTTGATATCTGTTTCGTACCAGACATTCGTGGAAAAGTTCGCTTTTATCTCTCCGGCGGCCTTGTATATATCATCTCCGTGTCCGTGTATCATCGTTCATCTGTTTTTAAAGTGGAATAGATATAGGCTAAGTCTACGGCAGCCCTCACGTGATCGGCCAGTAAATCGTATTGCCTGTTTTTGTAGGCGGCATAATCGAATTCGGATGGAGCCATCGGGGTCAATCCTTCCGCCAACTCATTTAGAACGATACTGTTGTCTAATATACCGTGTAGGTAGGTGCCCCAACATTTATCATTGAGAAGGTATCCGTCTTCTCGCCCGTCGCTCAATCTATTTAAAGGTGATGCCGGAGAATCGTTCAAAAGAGTCGTCCCTCCCATATGAATCTCGTAGCCTTCGCAGGTATTTTCGAGTCCTTTGAATCGAAACCTGCATTGGCGGGTGATCTTTTCCGGCTCCAACACGGTGACTGTCGGAAAAATACTTAATCCGGGAATCGCGTCGATCTCTCCTTCGATATGGAATGGGTCTTCTATTCTGGATCCTAACATTTGATACCCTCCGCATATTCCGATGATTTTCTTCCCCGATTTGTGGGCTTGAAGTATGGCATCGGCAATTCCGTTCGAACGGATATCCTGTAAGTCGGCTATGGTGTTTTTAGAACCCGGCAGGATAATGATATCGGCCTTTTCGATTTCCCGGGTATTGTTCGTGTAATAGGCATGAAATCTGGGATCTTGTTCCAGTATGTTGAAATCCGTAAAGTTGGATAGGCGTTTCAAGAGGATGATCGCCACGTTGATTTTTCCTTTCGTTGCCCGGTCATTTTTATTCTCGAGTGCCACTGAATCTTCATCTTCTATATGGATATCCCGGAAATAGGGAATGACTCCTACCACGGGAATACGGGTCAAATCGCGGATGATTTTTCTTCCTTCATCGAAAAGAGAGACATCTCCCCTGAATTTGTTTATGATAATGCCTTTAATCTGACGCTTTTCCTCTTCGTCGAGTAAGGCGATAGAGCCGTATACCGAAGCGAATACCCCCCCCCGGTCTATGTCGGCCACGAGATAAGTTGCGGCTCCCGTGCGGACAGCCATGCGCATATTGGTAATATCCCTGTTCTTCAGATTCAGTTCGGATATGCTTCCCGCTCCTTCTAACACGATAGGGTTGTATCGCCGGGAGAGGCGTTGGTAAGCCGCGTAGGCCTGATTAAACAGTTCCGCTTTGTTGTTCGCCAGAAAATACTCTTTGGCCGTCATATTACCGATCGGCTTTCCATTTAAGACGACCTGTGAACTTTGTTCGTTCGTCGGTTTTAGCAACACGGGATTCATATCACTCTGCGGTGGAATCATGCAGGCTTCCGCTTGTACGGCTTGAGCACGTCCGATCTCCAATCCGTCCGGAGTGGAATAGGAATTGAGAGACATGTTTTGAGCTTTAAACGGGGCCGGATAATAACCGTCTTGTTTAAAAATGCGGCAAAAAGCGGCATTCACGATACTTTTTCCAGCATCGGAGCAAGTCCCGACGAACATGATGGGTTTTAACCGCATAAATAGAAAATTTTAAATTTCACTTGCCAGCTTAACACGATGCAAATATAGCGCGGTGCAAATTTATTTTGGTAGTTTGTAAGATGAATTTTTCAAATATTGTCGTTTAAGATTTTTTCTTGTATAGAAAAGATTGCCAACGTTCTTCTTCCGTCCCTTGTAAATCCATTTCATAGCGGGCCAGCGTGAAAAAGAGATCCGATAAGCGATTGATGAACCGAAGAATAACCGGAGTGACCTCCTCTTCTTTGTTTAATGTCCATAACCGTCTTTCGGCTCGTCGGGCGATGGTGCGAGCCATATGACATTGAGCGGAAACGAGGGTCCCTCCCGGAAGAATAAAATGTGAGGAGGGATGTCGGATAGCCGATTGCCATCGGTCTATTTCTTGCTCGCAGCAAATATCTAAGTCTTCGGGAAGCGGATTCGGATTTTGGGGACGTAAGGCGGTAGGAGTTGCCACGTGGGACATAACGGTCATGAGGGATTTTTGAATGAAATGGAGCATCTCCTGCCACTCGTGCCTTTCTCCGATTTGGGCCCGGATAAGTCCGATACAAGAGTTCAATTCGTCCAGGGTTCCGTTGGCCTCGATGCGAGGATCGTCTTTGTCGACCCGTTTTCCCCCGTGTATTCCTGTTGTTCCTTTATCTCCTCCTTTGGTGTATATTTTCATGTCTGTAAGTGTCGATAGAATGTTTGTTTATAAAATCTGAAATAAAATGCAGGCCGTATTTTCCATAATTGGTAATTCGGTCATCTCCATGGCTTTTTTTCCTTGCAGGTAAGTGGCGATGGCTCGGTTAAAGGCTCCGTGGCCTACGGCGACGATTCGTTTTCCCTCGTGATATGTCTTTAAATACCGAATGAAAGCGGCAGCCCGGTTGAACAGTTCATCTACCGATTCGACACTATCCGGTAAATCGCTCCAATTTACATCGTCCAATTGTTGTCCCGTGTATACGCCCCAGTCCATTTCCCGGAGCAGGGGGGTCGCTTCAGGCTCCAATTCGTGAAATGAAGCGATTACTTCGGCCGTCTCCCGGCTTCTGGCCAGATCACTGCATACGACGGCATCCACTCTTTCATTTTTTAATTTCTCGGCTAACTTTCTTGCTTGTTCAATACCTAACGGGGAGAGGGTGCCCGGGAGTTGCCCTTGCAAAATATGTTGTTGATTTTCTAACGTTTCCCCATGACGGGTAAGAGTGAGTTCTATCATGGCATCTCTTCTTTGATTCTCTCCCGCGAAGGTAATAAACAAATTCAAGTTTTTGTTACTATCGTCTTTTTACCAATCTGATGATGTATTTTACGGATAAAACAATCCCGCTCACGGAGACAAAGGTACATCCGAGCAAAAGTCCCCACATGACGATTGTCCATAATACGGGACGATCGATTAGAAATTTGAAATCCAACCGGTGTAATCCCCGGAAGGCCCAGCGTTTCCAACGTCCGTTGTTATCATAATGTTGCGGTTGAAAAGATTTCAAATTATAATAATAGCAATCTCCGGATTCATTATCCAACGTTACTTTATAGACAGGTAGAGGTAAAGTTCTGCGACGGGAGATGTAATAGTTATCGTATTCTTCCATTTTGACGATGGTGTAGTGAACCGTATCGGCCGTCAGTTTCTTTACGGCAGCGTAGATCGTCTCTTCGGTGATTTGAAAAGGGCGTATCGAGTCGGCGGATGCATCCAGAATAATTTCTTTTTCCACTGTCCGTAATTTGTAAAGTGGTATATCGTTGTAATTACTCCAGGTAATCTCTTTTACAGGACCATGTGTTTTCGATACTTCGGCAATAGCCTTCCGGTAATCCAGATTATATTTTTCGATGGGAGGAGCAGCCGGGATGGAAGGACGGCTTCTGAACGCGTTACCTGCCTTTTTGTTATTGTTGAATAAATTGGAAAAGGTGGGTGATATGGGCGCCCATGCACTGAATAGCCAAGTACAGATAAAGATACCGAAAAAGAAACCGGTGATGTGATGCCAGCGGAACCACGGCTTTGTATAGGGAGAATGAAGAAAGCCTTTCCGGCGGGCCAGCCAGTAGGCTCGGATTCCGAGAAAGATTCCACTGATGCACATGATAAGGCTGAGTAAGCAACTCCAATACAAAAGAGTATCCCATTTTTGTATATCCTGTCGAATAGAGGTGATGTATAACCAATGGGGAATAGCTCCTATCCAGGCCCAAAAGCGTTGTTCCCGGGAAGAGAACTGTAGGATATTTCCGGTACGGGAAGAGATATAAAGTTGGTAATGTTCCGGTCCGTCAAAATAGAATTTGTAGATAGGCAGGTCTTTTTTCAATTGTCCGAAAGGAATCCATACCTCTAATTTGCGGAGTGTATCGACCTCGGTGATGTTACGATCCGGACACCAGTATTTGGCTCTCTCCTCGCAAAGGGAATAGATGGGAGAAGGGAGGATATAGGTACTGTCGGCGTAGAGATCGGTTACTTCACGCCATCTGCCGTAATGGAAAACCGGTTCGCCGAAGGGATTGTTTAAATTAAAGTTGTTCGAGAGTACATTTTGGGGTAAACGTTGCCGTATCTCGTTGATTGCGGGTAGACGAGAGGTATCCAGGGCTTCCTGGCGAGGAAGTCTTTTGTCCGGTCCTACCCGGGGAAAGGAGTGGTATATCAATACTATACCGGAAATGCACCATAAAAAACACAGTATACAGAGTAAAAGTCCGAGAATCCGGTGTACGTGAATAAAAAATTTAATCATATCTTTTTAGTTTATAGTTTTATAAATATGTTGCTTACTTCACGCCAGGAATTCATCGGAACTCTTATCGAATCGCTCGATAACGATTCAATAACGGCTTGATAGTTAAAATCTTTCATTTTTGATGAAAAACATTTCAGTAACGCTATCCTTAACCCCGAGCATATGCGTTAACTATTGGTTTCGGTAGGTCTCCTGACTCGCCCCGGATAGATACCTTCCCATTCCCTCGTATTCGCTGGAACAGTGGTGTAAGAATTTATCCGTCATATATCTTCTTTTCAGAAGAAGCGGGCATCACAGTAGCGGGTACTGTACCGGATTCTGACCGGTTTCCCTCTTGTGTGTTAGTTAGAATGATAACACAACACCAAAACGCTGCAAATGTACAATTTTTTTTGAAATGATGTTATTTCTGGAAAAATATCATGAAATAAAAAATGGTAATAGTGTTTCTAATAAAGAAATTTGTATTACTTTTGTGCCGTTTTGGTGCGATACCTCTTTTCTTGAGGTGAAACAGAATAGGGAATCCGGTGTGAATCCGGAACTGTACCCGCAGCTGTAAGTTCCTGTAAAAGAATTTTGTACTTCAATGTCACTGGTTGAAACCGGGAAGGCGGCAAAATTCGGAACAAGTCAGAAGACCTGCCAAAGCACGTAAACCATAGCTTTCGGGAACAAAAGCGAGAGGAGAAAGATAAATTTATACTTTTTACTCATGTACCCTTAAACTATGTTAATAATGCTTTATTCATTATTAATATATAGTTTTTATGAAAAAAGTTGTTGTACTAACATTATTGTTACTGGTGTGTGTCGGCTCTCTTTTGGCCGAAGATAAAGACAAAAGGAAAAAAAAGAGTATCACGGATTCGATTTTTAATATTGAAGAAGCGACGGTCTTGGGAAAAAAGAAAAGAATGGAATTAATGGGACTGAATGTACCTCTCAGATTCGTTCCGTTAAATGTATCTCTATTGTCTGCAAAAGTGCTTGAACGGAAAGGAATTACCGAATGGGTGGATGCCGTTCGTTTTCTGCCTGGCGTCCGACTGGGCAACCAGGGCGGTTTGTGGAGACGTTTTTACGTCGGAGGCTCCAATATGCCGGCCGTTTTAATGGTGGACGGTATTCGGGATGACCGGCAGAGTATTAACACGTTTCCTTTGGGGGATCTTGCTTCGGCGGAGTCTATCGAAGTGCTTCGCGGACCTGCAGCCATCCTTGCCGGTTACGGAGCCATGGGAGGTGTTATCAATATTGTGCGTAAGAAAGCCTCTCCCGAATTTTTGGCGAATGCCCGTTTCAGTTATGAAAGGTGGGATGTAAAGAAGGTAAGTTTGGGATTCGGCGGTAAATTGGTCGGACCGGTAGAGTACATGGCTAACTTGCATTACGCTACTTTTGGAGGTTGGCGTCGTATGTCTCCTCAGCGTTTATCCGGAATAGCGACATTGGGAGCTACTTTAGGCAAGAGCAGAGTTGATGTCGCCTTTGGTTTTGAAGACGACCATTATACGGTCGAATTGGGGGCTGCTCCTTATATGCCGGGGGATATGGTGGATATGGCTACCGATAAAGTGGTTATGCGTAAGGGAGATCGTCATCCAACAGCCGATTTCGGGCAGGTTTATAATGATTTTGCCAATGATTCGCATAGCCGGAAAGGGTATAATATAAAACTTGATTATGTTTATACCTTTACGAACGGTTTGAAATTGAAGGAGGTTTTTGCTTTTGATCACAGCTATCACCGGACTTCCGGAGTAGGAAGTCTTTCTTACAAAAGTGCGAAAACTCCCTTTGAAGGAGCGGATTACAAATATTATACGGAGAAGAACGGGGTTCGGGAAGCGACTTATGTGGATATAGATTCTTTGCGCCGTTTCGGGGCGAGCGGTTTTTTCCCGCGTCACGATACTTATAACAACACATTAGAGTTAACCGGCGATGCGGAAATAGCTTCTACAAAACACCATTATGCTATCGGTTGGAATTGGTCGTTATTTGATATGCGACAATATTGCGGTTGGGATAACGGAGATACCTACGGTCCGGGAACCGATGTGATGTTGTCCGTGAAAAATCCGGAACTTGTACAAGGGTACTGGATACAGAATGTATCTTCCATTTACTTGAGAAAATGGTATACAAACGGTATCTATTTCCGTGATGTATTTGAATGGAATGATAAATGGAAATTCATGGCTTCCGGGCGTATGGATTTTTACAAGAGAAGAATGATGGCCAATTTTCCGACGATCGACGGGAAATCGTTCGATTACGATAAAAAAGATATGGGAAAATGGGCGAATTTTCATGCCTCAGCTTTTACCTGGCATGTGGGAGCTGTTTATTTTCCCCGTCCAGAATTATCGATTCATATTGCCCACGGGTCAGCCTTTACTCCGAATACGACGACATATCGTGTAAATAATATCTATTTGGATAAAAACGGAAATTCGATTAATCCGGATAAGGAAGGGGATCAAATTTTCAAACCCGAACGGGATTACTCTTTTGAGACGGGAGTTCGTTATACTTTTAACGAGTGGTTGGATGCAAGCGTAAATTTCTCTTACATCCGTCGTACCAATATGGTTACGAACGTGGGAACCCGTGAGGTGGAAGAAGAGCAAGGGGATGGAACCGTGGAAGTGACTAAGATGACGGTTAATGCGCAGGTAGGTAGAGCCGATATGAAGACACTGGATATGGATGTTACGGCCCGGATTTTACCTACTCTTTCTTTGAGGGGGGCTTTATGTTTGTCGGATTATCGGATACGCTCCATTCGGGAAAGTAGTGCTTTCCCCGAATATAAGCAGACGGGGAAAAACATGCGAACCACAGGAGTACCTCGGACTACTTTCTATGTGTTTGCCGATTATACTGTTCCGACGGGGATATTTAAGGCTTTGTCCTTTCATTTGAGTGGAAACTTCCGGGACAAAATTTTCCGGGATGTAGCTTCCCGATTGTATTATCCCTCTCTTTGGTTGATGGATGGAGGCGTATTTTATACGATAAAGAGTCATATTACGTTAGCATGTAATGTAAATAATATATTTAATAAGGAGTATTTCGAATCATCCAGTCCGGTACAGGGTACTCCGAGAAACTATCAACTTTCTGTGTCTTATAAGTTTTAAATAGGATTTTGGGGTTTTAAGTGAGCTGTTTGACGAAAAAATTATTCAGCTTTTTAGGTATGTATTTTCGAATCTTCTAATTGACATTCGTCAATTGTAATTTAGATGATAGCCATTCCCTGTATACGGCCATACGGTCGTGAGGGAATGGCTATTTCGATGCACGGAACATTATTTGTTTGTACAAGTTGTGAATGTTCTCGGATTTAGGTTTCGTAGTATGGTATGAGTGTTTCTGATTATCTTACTGGTACCCATTTGACAGCATCGGCAATTATCAGTTGAAGATATTCACCGAATATTTTATTCGTAACGGAAGCCCCCCGGTCGTCCAACACGACACGGGATTCTCCAGCCGGTAAAGTGAACGTGCCTAAGGATACCCAGACTTCTTCCGGCGACAGGGTGGAAGTAACCGGTAGCCAGTCTGAAGTTTCTTCTCGGTTTTCTATGATGATTTCCTCTTTTCCCTTGGGGGTGTAGACGGTATAGTAGTTTTTCATCCCCGGGTGGTCGGCTGTACATAGTTTTCCGTCACAAGCGTCAACAATACGGGGTCGGTGGATAAGTATCTCGTATTTCCCTGCTTCCGGGAGGTTTGCTGTCCAGACTGCTTTGAAATTTCCCGTGCTTGATTTTTTGGTGAAAGCACTACGAATATGTTTGCCGTAGAATTCCTGCGATAAAGTAACAATCCAAGCGTTGGCTTTCGAGTTTTCTAAATAAGTGTACTCTTGGGCGTCTTCTTTTTTGACCAGATCGGCTAATCGTTTTCGATTGTTTGCCGAATCGATCAGCTGGAAGCTCTCGTCCTCGTTGTCGACGATGATCTCTCCCGGGGGGGAGAATCGATTCCTCTCGATCAATGTGACTCCTTCTTTCGGTACGGGGCCTGATAAGGGGGATTCATTGTTATTGAATGAAATGTTTTTCGGTAAATTACCCGAGAAATTGGTGGTCAGCAGGAGTTCTTCTTCGATGTCTTCATGAACGACAATTCGTTTGTATTCTCCGGGTTTGATGATGTAATTCCGGCAGTTTTCGATTGGCTGTCCCCCGATACCATACTGACCAAGCTTAATGATCGAGACGATACCGTCCGTTTCGCTGGAATTGTTTACCATAAAGTCGATGACTTGTGTCTTTTCTGTCGTTTTCCGGGACAGATCTTTTATCGTTAACAGGGGAATCCGGCGACTCGTGTACCACTCGTCCATGTAAGCCTTGATGTCCTGCCCGAAACGTTGCTCGAATTCCTCGAAGAACGAGTCGAAGTCAATTTCCCGGAAGCGGGTACGCTCGTTAAATTCCCGCGTGAAGCGGTTTAGGGAGTCCCAGGTAGTGATTGTCGAGAGATAACTTAATAAATGCGAAACTTTTGTAGAAATGACGAGGCGTTGTTCCTCGCTGTATTCTTCGGCCATGATCCCTTTCAATCCTTTTTCCGCAATACGGTTTATCGTTTTGGGATTCATATCTTTCTTAGATACTTTCGGGTTGATTATTTGTTTGAATATGGCGTCTATCCCCTGATATCTGTCGGAGGTGATGCTGCTGGTATAATCCGAGAAAATACGATTTATGCGCATTTGGTCCAGGTAAAAGGGAAGCTGGTAGTCCAGTATATAATTCTGTATGCTCCAATCCTCGCGAGGAGTAAAAGTACCGGGATGTGTATTCTCCCATTCGCACCATCGTTCCTGAAAAAGTGCGATCTCCGGTTGAATGCCATCGCTGAACGGACTTCTGTTGAGAAAGGACGAAGGAACCTCGACCAGCTTGAAATAGTGAAAGGGGTAAGGGGTAGGTTTGCCGTGTTCGATTTTATTTCTGCATTGATAAAATACCTTTTTTAAATTTTTCTCCCGGTCAGGATTGTCTTTTTTCAGGTCCTCCCATTCATCGAAACACTTCAGGTAGAAATCGTTTCCCGGGTAGGTGTAAAACTCGACGGTAAGGGAATCTACGGTGATCGCCCTTTTCTCGTAATTCCCGATACAGAGGGTTAACCCGGTCAGGTTTTGTAAATTGTTGAACGTGACGTTATCGCCCTCTCTCGTCGGTTTGCCTTGAGATAAGACGGTCATCTCGCCCGGGTTTTTGACGCGGAGGGTGTAATCCGTGAAATCGGTCTCCTTGGATGCCTGTAACTCGACCGGAGGAACCGCGGTCGGATACCACATCACTTGCGGTATAAGTAAAGTGTATTTATCCGATACGAAAGCCGTGTGTCTGCCGTAATTTTCGTAATCAAAACGATACCTGACGGTAGAAAAGAATTTATTATCCGGAATGTTAATCTGGTAAATATCCTCGTCGATCGTTCCCCCGTACTCCATCTCTATCTCGATATTTTCCCCGGGAGCCAGGGAACGCTCGATGACGATCACCTGCCGGTCCCTGTGAAAGGGAAGGTTTTGTCCCCCGGATTCGATCTTGTCGATCTTTAATCCCGGGTTTAAGAAGAGCAGAAGCTGTTCCATTGTTGTTTTTTTCCGGTTTTGGATCTTCATCCGGCTTGTTGCCGAGAATTTATCTCCCCCGGGTCGATAGGTGATATCGTGCTCGCTCACGCGTGCCGTGGGGTATTCATTGTATTTCACGAAAGTTTCGCGATGCCCGATCCTGTTTTTCAAACGGCTTTGAAAGTTGGTAACGTATATAACGCCGAGCCCTACGGCAAGTACGAAGCACAAGAAAGCGGGAACCGTTAAATAGCGTTTCCGGCCGGCGACATTGGGATATCTCTTCGTGGCTAAAACGGCGAGGTAGAGCAGGCTTATACCCAATAACAGGATAGCACCTCGCTGGAGCAGGTAATTCTCCATGTGCATGAACCCGACTAAGGTGGAAAAAAAGTTCGGAAGTGAATTTCCACGAAAATCGAATATCCCGTGAAGAGGCGTCGTCAGGTAGGTGTACGCTAAGTAGAGAAAAGCGATCAGGATAAGCCAGCTGACGAAAGGGTGTTTGGCTAACCTGTTTACCAATACGGATAACCCGGTAATAAAAACAAGCGTGGGCAGCACGTGCGTGAAAAGATAGAAAAGATATATTCCTATATTGACGGGGGAATTCGGTACAAATATGTGGATAATCATGGAGATGATCATAAAGATGACATCTATCGTGAGGAACGGAATAAGAATACCCAAAAATTCCCCGAGAAAGGATTGACCGTTACCGATGGGCCGTGTTGAAAGCACTTCCCGGGTTTCGGCTTTTTTCCGTTTCCTATGGATGTCGCAGACGATAAATGTGACGAATATCGGTTGGAAGAGGTTCAAAAAGTAATATCCGTATAGAGGAAAAGAAGACTCGAATATAAATTTACGCCATGGAACGTACGTATTTATAAGGTTATCCAAGAGAGGACTACCTAATATAAATCCCAATGCCCCGAAGACAAAGAGGTAAAATAACCAGTTTCTTTTTACTAACTTGCTCTCGTAAGTTATGGCTGTTTTTAGATTGGGCGTTTCCATAATTGCAGGTTTTATTTTTTGTAATTTATTTTTAGTACGATACAAATATATAAATAAAAAATAGTAGCATGCAATACATAGTACTGTTGAAATTGAAATATTTCCGGGAATAAGAATTAGGAGGACGTGGATTCTGGATATCTATCTCAGGATATATTATTAATATATAATGGTTTATTCTTTAAAATGGAAGATTCGCCGGAAGTGAGATCGGTATAGGATAGTGGTTTATTTTTTTTGCTTTATTATAAATAACAAGGACCGAAAGGCTTTTTACCGTATTACGGATAGGGAAAATATGCCGTATAAATAGAATCTAAAAATAGAGATTATCAAAGCATAAAAAAACAACTCTTTCGGTCGATTGGCGTGAGAAATCGGCGATTGTATTGCTGGAAGATTCGATTGATACTTGTGGCTCACAATTGGCTGTGGTTCTATTGAAATGAATGATGCTGATACGGTTGTTTTTTCCGTGAGGAATCAATTGTAAACGGAATTGCTTGTTTTCTTATTTTACAACTTCGTTTTTTTTCTGCGATTTCTTTGTATTTCGTTAAAAAACAGAGAAATTTGCCGTTATGATGAAAAGAAAAATAGTTTTGATAACCGGAGGACAGCGATCCGGCAAAAGTGATTATGCTCAGCGTTTGGCGTTGGAGTTATCGGATTGTCCGGTTTATTTAGCTACTTCCCGGGTATGGGATGAGGAGTTCCGGGAGCGGGTAAGAAGGCATCAACGAGACCGGGGGGCCCAATGGACCAACATAGAGGAAGAGAAATATATATCGAAATGCGATCTGAAGGGGCGCGTAGTGGTTATAGATTGTATTACTTTGTGGAGTACGAATTTCTTTTTCGATAATGATTCCGATATTGAAAAATCGTTGAGGGAAATAAAAGATGAATTCGACCGATTTACGGCACAAGAGGGAATTTTTATTTTTGTAACGAACGAGATCGGTATGGGGGGGATAGCCGTGGATCCGGTACAACGTCGTTTTACCGATTTACAGGGATGGGTGAATCGGTACGTGGCTTCCCGTGCGGATGAGGTCGTGTTGATGGTCTCCGGGATAGAGATGAAAATTAAGAGCTAAGGATAAAATAAATATACAATAAAAATGAGAGCGTTTGTAGTAAAAGAGACGAATAAGGCTATTGTGCCGGTTTTAGAGGATAAAATCAATAATTTGACAAAACCTAAAGGCTCTTTGGGGCGGTTGGAAGAGTTGGCTATCCAATTGGGAACTATCCAACAAACATTATCTCCGAAATTGAATAAGCCGCAGAATATTATTTACGCTGCAGATCATGGGATTGTGAAAGAGGGCGTTAGCTTTTCAGCACCGGAAGTAACCCGACAGATGATTTATAATTTCATCAAAGGCGGTGCAGGCGTAAATATGTTCGCTCGTCAGCATCATTTCGGTCTTAAATTGGTAGATTGTGGCGTAAACGGGGATTTTGGCGTATTGGAGGGTTTGATCGATCGAAAGATCAGGAAAGGAACTTCTAACTTTCGTTACGAGGCGGCAATGAGTGAGGAGGAGTTTGAGCGGGCTATTGAAATCGGCGCAGAGATTGTGGATATGGTTTACGCGGAAGGAACCAACGTGGTGAGTTTTGGAGAGATGGGAATAGCTAATACGTCGCCTTCTTCCGTTTGGATGTCCTATTTCACCGGGATCGATTTAAAACAATGCGTGGGAGCCGGAAGCGGTTTGGCAAGTGACGGTATTAAACATAAATACGAGGTGTTGAAGGCTTCTATGGAAAATTATACCGGGGACGGATCGACAGAAGATATTTTACGTTATTTCGGGGGATTCGAGATGGTCGCTGCTGTCGGGGGAATGTTACGTGCCGCGGAGTTGGGAATGGTTATTATCGTGGATGGATTTATCATGACTAATTGCGTGCTGGCAGCAAGAAAATGTTGTCCGGCAGTAACGGATTATTGTGTATACGGACACCAGGGAGATGAAACGGGACATAAATTGTTATTGGATTATTTGGAAGCTAAGCCGTTGTTGAATTTAGGAT
The DNA here is from genome assembly GCF_027666085.1 of Sanguibacteroides sp. AM78-02pH3A. NCBI lineage: Bacteria > Pseudomonadati > Bacteroidota > Bacteroidia > Bacteroidales > Porphyromonadaceae > Sanguibacteroides > Sanguibacteroides sp. AM78-02pH3A. Next base: position 499,047 of record NZ_JAQEHX010000002.1, read on the forward strand.
TACGTTTGGGCGAAGGGACCGGAGCTATTTGTGCCTATCCGCTATTGGAATCGGCTGTGCGTATGATTAATGAAATGGCTTCATTTAAACAGGCCGAGGTAACAAAATATTTTTAGATTGAAAGATTCAATGATTATAAGGATTAAGCGATTGGATTTAATCTCTGAATCGCTTAATCTTTCTGACTCCCATCCTGTTAATTTATAATCTGCAATTTACAATACTATGAAAGGTTTATTGGCGGCGATGATGATGTTTACCCGATTGCCGTTGTGGCATTGGGTAAGTGTGGATAAACGTTATTTCGAGGAGGCCATACGGTATTGGCCTGTGATCGGTTTTTTAACCGGTTTTGTTACGGCCGGAACTTTTTGGTTAGCTTCGTTCGTGTTACCGGTGGGGATTGCCTGCGTATTGGCAATCATTGCCCGTGTTCTACTAACCGGAGCTTTACATGAAGATGGTTTGGCGGACTTTTTTGATGGGTTCGGCGGGGGAACGACCAAAGAGAAAATTTTAGCTATTATGAAGGATTCGCATATCGGATGTTACGGAACCATCGGATTGCTTCTCTATTTTCTGCTCTATTATAGTTTGTTGTTTGCCATCGGGGGATCGGGAGTGGAGACCTCCGTGTTATTTGCCATTATTTTGAGTGCGGATTGTTTTTCTAAATTTTGTGCGGCCGGAATGATCAATACGCTTTCCTATGTTCGGAAGGTAGAAGAGAGTAAAGTACATTTATTATACAATAAAGTTAAGCTCTTTCTTTTTGCGGGAGTCGGTTTTCTTGTTTTAATACCCTTTCTTTTTTTGGACTCGTATTTATGGTGTGCAGTCTTCCCTGCTTTAATGATGGCATGCGGGTTGCGTTTTTTTCTGAAACTCAAGATCGGGGGATATACCGGAGATTGTTGCGGGGCTTCGGTATTATTGATCGAGCAAGTATTTTATATAACAATTGTGGCTCTTCTATTTGTTTGTTGACGGCTTTTTCTTTACCCATTTTATGGCGTCGGCGACGATGTATTGGTTGGAACTTCCCCTATCATCGAGGGTGACACTGGTTTTTCCCGTTACGAGGGTAAAAGTGCCCAATGGAACCCAAAATCCAAGACGACGTTCTCGTTTGTTCATAAGGTCTAATTTAACTTCTTGTTTTTTTTCTTGCTCTATCGTGTAATGAAGAATTGCTCCGTTACAGTAATTATTTAAGACAGGTGGTTGTACCGTGTATATTAAAGGAATGTGGGCGAAGATCTCGTACTCTCCCGGTTCGGTGACGGTTACTTCCCATCGGGCCTTGTAGCTTCCTTTTCCACCCGTCTTGTAATGAATACTTTTTGTAATTTCCCCGTGATAAGTGTAATTATAGTTTTTGGTCCATCTAAGGGCATTATGGGGCCACTCGTAATACCTGTTAAATTCTTTTTCAAAGAGTTCGTTCAGAATCTTTCCCGGTTCGATAAGAGAAAATCCCTGATCCTCGTTGTCCACGATCAGTTCATCCGGATCGGGTGTTGTTATCGTGGGGTTGCAATCGAAGATTCCGGTTGTTGTGTCTGCCATGAAAGTAATGATCTTTCCGATAGATCTTTGAATTGGAATATTATAAGATATTCCGGTATATAGTTTGATATCATACTTGTTATCGTTGACCATTTTTATCTGTTTGCACGAGTGGGGTGGAAGTACGAGGTATTTTATTGATGAAGAAGAAGGAATTGTATTTTGTCTTTTTACATTTTCGAAGTCAATAGACACGATTGCATCGATGCCGGTCGGGTTATACAGTTTGACGTGAGCGGCATATCTGCCGAGGCTGTCTCCTTCTATTTTATTTATTTGAGCTTCTTGTACTAAAATTGCAGGTAAGCCCTTCCCCGCGTACCATTTTCGAGTAAAAGGAAGGATATCCGTGTTAAACTTTTCTTTAAATTTTTCGAGAAACTTTTCGAGAAAGGTTACTTGATAAGGTACGGTACACGTTTCTCGAAGCAGGTCGATGACTTGGTCTCTTCTTGCACGAGAGGCAAGGTAATGAAGGAAATCCTTTTTTTTCAGGTCAATGATCTTGGCGAGCACTTCTTCGGGTAATTTTTTGTCATACAAGGCTTCTTTCAGGCTGTGTTTTTCCATGTAACGCAAGGCGAAAATGATGTTGGCTGTAGGAGTATATTCGTGTATAGATGCACCGAAAACAGGTTCCTCTTTTAAAATATCTTGTATGATTAAATTTATGACTGGAAATTCGTCTGATCGGGTATAGCATGTGTCTTTTACAAGAACGGGAAGAATGTTGTACTTGTTTTTTTCCCAGTTGGTGACTCCTGTTTTCTCGTTATAACGAGAAGATTCTCCTTGTACAAGGAGCTCGAGAGAACGGGAGAGCATATGACTTTGTAGCTCCTTCTCGTCATTCGTGTAAAAATTGCTCCGGTATATTTTTTTCATTTGCTTAAAATCGAGATCGAAGGTTGCTCCTCTTTCCGGGTAAAAAAGAATCTCCGGTTGGGCGAAATCGCTGCTCTCTTTCCGGGTCCTGAAAAAGGAGTGAATGGACAGGGGAATCTCGATTAACATTAATCTACAAGGTGGATTTCCTTTTATTTCTCTGTAATTTATTAAATCTTTATACGCTTCGATTATTACTTTGTTGTCGGCCTGTTTTAGGTCGTTATAAAAGAAGGGTTGTTCTTTCAGGTAATAGAGGTACGCGTAAAATTTCCCCATGCTAATGTATTTCCTTTTGAACTTGCCGGCACAAAGGGAAATACCCGTAAGAGGATCCTCGTTATGGAAAGAGACCTGTTTTTTATTTTTCTCTTCTTTTCCCTGTGAGAGGAAAATTAGTTCTCCGGGATTTTCGACGGTCAATTTAAAGCGGGTAAAGTCTTTCCCGGAGCAAAAAGGGGCCATCGGGTTAACGGGAGGTACGGCCGACGGGTACCACATGACCTCGGGGGTAAGGTAGATATAGTTTTCTTCGACCATAGCACTTCTTTTGCCGAGTATAAAAGGAAGAGAAGGGTTATCTTTGGGTTGGTAAAACAACTTGTCGGGGATATCGAGGTAAGCGACGCTCTCGTCGATTTCCCCCGAGTAACGGAGTTTTAGTTTTATCTCTTGTCCTGTCTCCAGGGGATGAAAGATGAGGGTGACCTGTCCTTCTTGTTTGAATGGCAGTTCTTTTTCGTTCTCTTTCAATGAGTTTATTTTCAGGCCGGGGTTTAGAAAAAGCACGAGGGTATCGACTTTTCCCGGGTTCGGGTTTTTCAGGTAGAGTTCGCTGGTCGCGTTCACGATAGAGCCTTCCCTGGAAAAATGGATTTGGTGTTCTGGAATTTGTAAGCTGGGAATATTCCCGTGGCGCGCGAATATCTCCACGTGATTCTGTCTTTTTTGGCTCTCTTTCACGAAATGAATCCGGTACGAGGAGAGCAACATCAATCCGATAACTGTCACGACGATTCCGGTTATTCGGAATTCTCCGGGAGCTTTTACCCGGTTGGGGATTCTGTTAAAACAGGCTATCGCCAGGCAAATTAGTCCAATCCCGATCCCGAAAAAAGCTCCCCGGTGCAGGAGGTAATGTTCGGGATTAACATGTCCGGTGATGTTCGAAAAGATGTTCGGTATGGAGATGGCCAGGATATCGGTTGTCCCGTTCCAGTAATCGTGAAAAAAGCCGGAGGTGCAAAGGTAGAGTAGACCCGTAACTAATATGGTAATCCCTTTATGTCGTGTAAGAAAGGATAGAAAGAGGGTAAGTCCGGAGTAAAAGAGGGTCGCTGGAACGGTCAGAGTAATGAAATAGAAGAGATAGATTCCTATGTTGAAGGGAGAGTCCGTGAGTAGTACATGCACGGTAGAGGTGATACCGATGGACGCTAAATCGAGAATAAATAGGACCTTTATAACGCCTAACGTTTTTCCGAGTAACCACTCGCTATTCCCGGCGGGATGAACCTCGAGGTTTTCGGCTGTCGATCTCTTGTAGAACCCGCTGATCGTAAAGATGACAAATAGGTTCTGAAGAAGGTTGAGAAGCGTGGTGCTGACCCAGGGGATATAGGAGGAAATGGCGATTCTTTGCCAGGATGCGGAGGGAAAATTTCCATGGTAGATCATAACGATATAAGTGATACCGCCTATAACCAAACCCGCGAGGATTTTAAACAAAATACCTCGTCCCTGTATTTTAGCTTCGTGGGTCAGAATCGTGTTGACGTTATATAGGTTCATATCTCAGATTGACTTAACAAAAATAGAAGTTTTTCCTTTTTAAATAAGCTAATAATTCGTATGTATTAATGTAATGAGGAAAAAGATTATTAGAAAATAAATTTTCTGTTGTACTTGATTTGGGGACAAGAATCATATCGTCTACTATGGTAGCCTCATTGGGATTAAATAAGGTAACGGTTTTTGTTGCAGTACCAAATCCTGCAAGAGAAAATTCCAATGTGTAGGTTCCAGAGGCATTGAGAACTAACACGTATCTTCCGTTTTTATCTGTTTTGTAACGATTGCAGTACCAAGAGTGCGGACGGTGACACCTGGTAGTAATTCCATGGTCCAAAATTCTCTTACGTCTCCACCGACATAATATTTAGCCGCAAATACCTCTTCTCCTTCTATAAGCAGAAAGGAGAAGAAAAATAATCTTAAAATTAAACTTTTCATATTCGTACGATTTAATGATTAATATATGGAGGGACGAAGTATCGATTGTAATTTACAAAAAAATAGATAATAAACAAAATTTTAGACGATTTATTTTAATTCTACATAATGCTATCAATAAATTCTTTTCCTATATTTGCTTTATAAAAAAACGGTGATATGAAAACTATTCTTATAATTTTAAGCTTCCTGATCTGGGGAGGAGAAGATGGTTTTGTTTCAGCCCGGAAAGAGGAGCATGTGCGGGTATTGAGACCTTTAGAGCAATGTGAAAGAGTAACCGATTTGAATAAGTGGATAGAGCGGGTGGAGGTGATACCGTTGGATAAAGTGGAGGGAATTACAGTTTGGAGCCGTAAAATTTTGCTTGTGCCGGGGGAGAATATTATTTTGTGGGATAATCGTAATATCGCTTTTTTCGATGCTTCCGGTAAATATTTGTTTACTATTGGAAGGGAGTGTATGCCGAAGGAGGGTAATTGCGGAACTATCCGGGATGTGGCATTGGATTTTGATAAAAATGTGTTGTTGGCATTGGATTGGAAGGGAGATGTACAATTGTACGATCTGACCGATGGTCATTGGTTGGAAAGTATTCATCCGGAATATGCTGAGGCGGGAGATGCTTATGAGATTGCTCCGTCGACGGACGGTGGTTTTTTTCTCTATTTTTGTATATTGAATGAGGATAGTTTTTCAAAGCCATTCGATCAGTTAGTGTCATTTGATAAAAAGGGGAAAAAGACTGGAAGCTATCTGTCTCGTTCAGACTATACGATTCCTTTCTTCCTCATTTCTCCCTCTTATGATCGGTCTTATTATATCCGTACACAGGGAGGAGAGCATTTTTATTATAGAGTAAAAGAGGGAAAATTGGAAAAAGAGTTTAAAATTGATTTTGGAAAACGGACAATCCCTTCCGGATATGCCTTTTCTCCGCTGAAGGAAGGTAAATCGCAGATTCAATATTATTTGCAGGCGGATTATTTTAAAATGCCGATCTATTTTAAGGCGACTTCAAAAGAATTTTATTTTTCCGTTGCGGGCCCTCGTGCCGAAGCCTATTATTTTTTGTATCCCAACCGTAAGCAAAAGGGAATTTATTGGGTAGGAGAAGAAGGGGCTCCGGTACGATTTTATCATTCGGATAAGGATTATTTTTATACCATTCTATGGGATGATTGCAAGGAACTGAAGAAGACGGAAGATATTCAAAAAATAAAGGATCCTTTGAAACGTTGTGTATTGGAGCGTATCGGATTGATACAGCTTCATGCTCTGCATTACCCTTTTATTACGAAAGTTAAATTTAAATCATGATAAGCCGATGAAGTTGACATTGATCCGGCATACCCGGGTAGAAGTTCCTGCCGGGACTTGCTACGGGAATAGCGATGTAGATGTAGCGGAAACATTTCCGGAAGAGGCGGAGAAGGTGAAGGCAGGTTTAGTGGGAACGCGATTCGATGCGGTGTACTCGAGTCCTTTGCAACGATGTACGAAATTGGCTGCTTATTGCGGTTTTCCAGATCCTGTACTGGATGATCGTTTAAAAGAGTTGAATTTCGGACACTGGGAAGGAAAACGATGGGAGGAAATTAAGGATCCCAAGTTACAGGAGTGGTATGACAATTGGTTAAATGTCCAGCCCGTAGGAGGTGAAAGTTTTTTGGATCAATACAATAGGGTTACTGCCTTTTTGGATGAGTTGAGAAAGAAACCTTTTCGGGAGGTTTGTATTTTTGCTCACGGGGGAACGATTCAAGCTGTATTGATTTATGCGGGTGTTTATAATTTCAATCAAGCATTTTCAAATGATATCACGTATGGCAGTCGTACGATCGTGGAGGTCGTTTAGCATCTTTCTTCCTCTTCTTCGGCATGGCGTATGGCTTGTTTGAGTTTTCGGCGTACGTTCTTTTCGCAAACTAAAGTCAGGCCGATAATGAATAACATGACGGCTACATCGATACACATTCGAGTACTGACTCCATTGAAATCCATCATTGCTATTCGTACGATTGCAATTAATATGAGGATATAAATGAAAGCCCGTATCCGTTGTAATTTTTTTTGACAATGGAGTATTGCGTTGTTGGGAGATTCGTCCTCTTTTTTCATAAAAAATTCTTTTACGTCGTTAAATGTACGAATTATTTTTTAATAAGAGATATGAATTTCGATATGAAATTCAGTTGTTGATGCTGAGCCGGATAGTTACTCCTTTATCGTTTCTTACTTGTACGGTCTGATCTTCCGAGATGGGGTAGACGTAAGAGTAGATACAAGGTACGACCTCTTTCCCTTTTTTGTTGACATAGCCCTCTTTCCCTTTGGCTCGGACTAAAGCATAACCCATGGAATTAAACGGCTCTATATGGGTATAGATACAACGGGTAAGGGGAGCTCCTTTATCGTTTAACAGACCTACTTGATTGTCTTGGTTTAGCACGAGAATGAATTGCCGCTCTTTATCAAACCAGTATATATCTTTATAGACGGAAGGAAGGGCGATGTCTCCGTTTTCGTCCAATAAGCCCAAAGCATCGTCTTTATAAATCCGAAATAGACGGTTGCTCATTTTTCCGATGGCGTCGTAGATACAGGATGTGATTTCGTTCTGCAAACTGTCGATTAATCCGAATTTTCTCTCTTTTTTTATTTTATACACGTTTGGTGTGAAATATTCCAGTTCTTCATACCGGGGAAGAAAGACCTCTTTTCCTTTTTTGTCGATATAACCGTACAAGTTATCCTTGACAACAAGAGCGAGACCTCTCTCTCCAAAATCATCAATTCGGTCGTACGTGGTTTCGCATATTGTATTACCGTAAGCGTCGATTAATCCGAATTTCCCTTCTGCTTCTACCCGAATGATCTCCCCGTTGTATAATTCTCCGTCGGCATCGCAAAAGGTCGCCGATTGGTATTGGCAAGGCGTTACCATCTGTTTTTGGAGGTTGATAAAACCGGATAGGCTATCGTTTGTAATGGAATAAAGATAAGCCCCGAATTTTTGAATATCATTGTATAGGCAAGGGAGAATCTCTTTTCCGTCCCGGGAAACATATCCTAATTTCCCGTTTTGTTTAACGAGAGCTATGCCTGTGGAATCGAAAGCAAATATCTCATCGTAACGGAAAGGAATCATTTCTTTTCCGGAAAGGTTTATATAGCCGTATTTATTTTCTTTTCTGGCTTTGGCGACCCCTTCTTCCGGAAAGATATGAAGTTCGTCATAAAGGCAATCTACAACCTTTTCTCCTTTTAGATTGATGATTCCCTTTTTGGCGTTTTGGGTAACAATGGCCAATCCGTATTGAAAGCTTTCTGCCTGTTCGTATTTGAATGGGATCACGATCTTGCCTTTTGTATTGATGAATCCGTAACCATTGCCCATCCTGACGACTGCGATACCCTCCTTAAAATCTTTTGCCCCATCGAATTTATAAGCTACGATTTCTTCTCCCGTTTCGTTAATAAACCCCCACTTTCCATTGGCTATCTGGTGGGCGTAACCGATAAAATTGATCTGTTTTTTTTCCTTGCAGGCCAGCAACAAGCCGATCAGGCATAATAGAAGGGTATATTTCATTATGTGTACTATATAGTCTATATTTTGAAGGATTAAAAGTAATAATATTTTTTAAATAGAGTGTCTGTTCTTGATTGTATGAGTGATAAAAAACAACGCTGATCAATTTCATTTTGATCAGCGTTGTTTATATCTTACAAAGATTAAATTATTCTGCGGTAGCGGCAGCTTTATTTTTTCTTTTTCGTTCTGTCTCGTCAAGGATGATTTTGCGAAGGCGCATAGACTTGGGCGTAACCTCCACGTATTCGTCTTCCTGAATATATTCAAGAGCTTCTTCCAAACTAAATTTTACGGCAGGGGCGATGTTTACTTTATCATCGGAGCCACTGGCTCGCATATTGGTCAGTTTCTTGGATTTGCAGACATTGATAACGATATCGTCCTGACGGGTACTTTCGCCGATAACTTGTCCGGCATATACTTCTTCACCCGGATCGATGAAGAAACGTCCGCGGTCTTGCAGTTTATTGATTGCGTAAGCGAAAGTATCTCCGGCTTCCATGGCGATAAGAGAGCCGTTGGTACGCATTTCGATCTCTCCCATATAAGGTTCGAAGCCTTTCAGGCGGTGGGCCATAACGGCTTCTCCGGCCGTCGCTGTCAGTAAATTGCTTCTTAGACCGATGATTCCCCTTGAGGGGATATCGAATGTAAGGTGAACCCGTTCATTCCGGTGTTCCATGTTGGTCATGGTACCTTTTCGACGGTTAACCATTTCAATCGCTTTTCCTGAAAGTTCCTCCGGTAAATCGATCGTTAACTCTTCGACGGGTTCGCATTTGACGCCGTTGATCTCTTTTATGATTACTTTGGGTTGTCCTACTTGTAACTCGTAACCCTCCCGGCGCATGGTCTCGATAAGAACGCTCAGGTGTAATACACCCCGTCCGAATACGACAAATGAATCGGCTGTTAATCCGGGTTGTACCCGTAAAGCAAGATTCTTTTCCAGTTCCCGGTCCAAACGTTCCTTGATATGGCGGGAAGTTACGTATTTACCGTCTCTTCCGAAGAAGGGAGAGTCGTTGATGGTAAATAGCATACTCATGGTCGGCTCGTCGATTGCAATGGGAGCGAGAGCCTCCGGATTCTCGAAATCCGCAATCGTATCGCCGATCTCAAATCCTTCGATTCCCACTAACGCGCAGATCTCGCCGCACTCTACTTCTTCCACTTTTTGTTTACCCATCCCCTCGAATATCATTAAATCTTTGATTCTGGATTTTACCATCGTTTCTCCGTCCCGCTTACATAACGTTACGGCCATTCCGGATTTTAGCTTGCCGCGGGTTAGTTTCCCGATGGCAATACGTCCCACGTAAGAGGAGTATTCCAGGGAGGTAATTAACATTTGTGGAGTTCCTTCCTGTATTTTAGGAGCGGGAATATCTTTGATAATAGCGTCTAATAACGGGGTAATATCAGTTGTCGGCTTATGCCAATCCGTTGACATCCAACCTTGTTTGGCACTACCGTAAACAACGGTGAAATCGAGTTGCTCTTCGGTAGCGTCCAAAGAGAACATAAGATCAAATACCTGTTCATAAACAAAATCCGGTCTGCAATTGGTCTTGTCTACTTTATTAACAACCACGATGGGTTTTTTACCTAAAGCAAGAGCTTTTTGAAGAACGAAACGGGTTTGAGGCATAGTTCCCTCGAAGGCATCTACCAATAGGAGAACACCGTCGGCCATATTCAGAACGCGTTCGACCTCTCCACCGAAATCGGCATGTCCCGGTGTGTCAATGATATTGATCTTATAGTCTTTGTAATGAACGGATACGTTTTTAGCCAATATGGTAATTCCTCGTTCTCTTTCCAGATCATTATTATCGAGCAATAGATCGCCTTTGTTTTCTGTTTCTCTGAATAAATTTCCTTGGTAAATCATTTTGTCGACCAGTGTCGTTTTCCCGTGATCGACATGTGCGATAATCGCAATGTTTCTAATTTTCTGCATTTTGCTCCTTTATGGTATTGTTCCAAATAGGGCGCAAAGGTAATGCATTTTATTGGAAAGTGAATCAGTTGGATATAAAAAATATAAAAAAGGGACTTCGGAGTCCCTTTTTTATGATGCGATAGAATCAGCAATCAACGCGGTTTGCGCTTCCTAACACGTTAATTGTTTTGTGTTTATATAATTCCTTTAATGATTCGCGTGCCGGCCCGAGGTATTTACGCGGATCGAATTCTGCCGGTTTCTGGGCAAATACTTCACGAATAGCGGCTGTCATTGCCAAACGTCCGTCGGAATCGATGTTGATTTTGCAGACGGCTGATGTCGCTGCTTTACGTAATTGTTCTTCCGGAATACCTACGGCATCTTTTACGGCTCCCCCGTATTTGTTGATAATGGCAACCTTGTCTTGAGGAACTGAAGAAGAGCCGTGAAGTACGATCGGGAATCCCGGGATCCTTTTTTCTATCTCCTCGAGGATATCAAAGCGTAAAGGAGGCGGAATCAAAATTCCCTCTGCATTCCGGGTACATTGTTCCGGTTTGAATTTGTTGGCTCCGTGGGAAGTTCCGATAGAGATAGCCAATGAATCCACCCCTGTTCTTTTCACGAAATCTTCTACCTGTGCAGGACTGGTATAGACGTGTTCAGCTGCTTTCACGTCGTCTTCGATTCCGGCTAAAACTCCTAATTCTCCCTCAACGGTTACGTCGAATTGGTGAGCATAGTCTACCACTTTCTTCGTTAGAGCGATATTTTCTTCGTACGGGAGGGCCGAACCGTCAATCATGACAGAAGAAAAGCCCATTTCAATACAAGATTTACATAATTCAAAGGTGTCACCATGATCTAAATGAAGGGCAATAGGTATATTGCATCCCAATTCTTTTGCATATTCGACAGCCCCTTGTGCCATGTAACGCAAAATGGTTTGATTGGCATATTTTCGAGCTCCGCTGGAGACTTGTAAGATTACCGGTGATTTGGTTTCTACGCAAGCTCCGATGATGGCTTGCATCTGTTCCATATTGTTGAAATTGAAAGCCGGGATGGCGTATTTGCCTTCCATTGCCTTCTTGAACATCTCTCTGGTGTTAACCAGTCCTAAGTCTTTGTAATTAACCATAGCTGATATTTTTTATAATCTGCATCAAAGTTAAGGATTAAAAACAGAGTTTTCCAAGAAAAACCGGAAAAAATTTCAAACGTTTGCGTAACCTGTTAATTTCATGTTGTCCGGAAATACAAGGATTGAAGATGGGAATTGAAATTCATACCCGATATTGCGACGCACCCCTGTTTGCAATCTTGTTAAAATGTCTGGTGTACGATTAGGTCGTCCCATGCGCTATCTTGTTTCACCATTCGATCTCTTCTAAACCATGTGCTTTTAAATAGGTATTGGCTTGACTGAAGTGGTGATTTCCAAACCATCCGCCCCGATTGGCCGATAAGGGAGAAGGATGAACGGATTTTAATACCAAATGGCGTTGCGTATTGATGAAAGCTCCTTTGCGCTGGGCATAAGAACCCCATAGCATGAAAACGAGGTGCTCCTTTTTTTCGGCTAATAGTTTGATAACGGCATCCGTGAACTCTTCCCAGCCTTTATTCTGGTGGGAGCCGGCCTGATGAGCCCTTACAGTCAAGGTAGCGTTCAGGAGTAGAACCCCCTGATCGGACCAGCGTTCCAAATTTCCGGAAGAAGGTATGGCTGATCCCAAATCGTTGTTGATCTCTTTAAAAATGTTTTGTAAAGATGGTGGTTGTTCTATTCCTTCCGGTACGGAAAAACAAAGGCCGTGAGCCTGTCCCGGCCCGTGGTAGGGATCTTGTCCCAAAATGACGACTTTCGTGTTTTCAACGGGACAATGGTCAAAAGCGTTAAAAATAAGTTTTCCCGGGGGGAATATTCGGTTATGCTTATACTCTTCTTTCACAAATTGAATGAGCTCTGAAAAATAAGGTTTTTCAAATTCTTCCTTTAAAAGGTCTTTCCAGGATTCTTCTATTTTAACGTCAGGCATGGTAGGTAGAATTTAGATTATAATTAAAGATTTGATGATTTACGATTGGGTGATTTTGAAAAGTCATTATTTGACAGGCTTTATCTTTAGTTCAAAAAGTTTAGGCCAGCGTTTACCGGTAACATATAGGGTCCCTTTTTGGGCATTGTAGGCAATACCGTTCAGTACGTCATCATTTTCATCTAACTTGCCGCTCTCCTCCTTTGTTAATAAGTCGGGCAGATGCAATTCTTGTTTGACGACCCCTGTTTGCGGATCGATAACGGCAATTCGATCGGTTAGCCAAACGTTGGCCCAGATCATGCCGTTTATGAACTCCAGTTCGTTTAGATTCAGGACGGGACCGTTATGGTCGAAAACCTCTACTCTTTTCAATATATTGAAAGTTTCCGGATCGAGGTGATAGAGGACATGAGTTCCGTCACTCATGATCAGTTTGTCGTCCATTGTGGTAATGCCCCAACCTTGAGTTTGGTAATCGAACGTGGTTTCCAGCGTGAAAGTATTCAGGTCGTAAACAAATCCTTTGTGTGATTTCCAGGTAATTTGATAAATTTTGTCTTTATAGATGGTAATACCTTCTCCGAAATAGGACCTGTCAAGGTGAAGGACGGATAGTATTTTATTGTTTTGAAGATCTGTTTTTCGTAAAGAGGAGGCTCCGTATTGTCCGGTTCCTTCGTACATGAAATTGTCGTGAAATACAAGACCTTGGGTGTAGGCGCGGTTGTCGTGAGGGAAGGTGTTTATAAGTTGGTAATCGAGAGATACAGGAGCTTTGTTTGGTTTAATGACGATCGGCATGGTAGCAATCCCCTGTCTCTGGTTAGGATGGAAAGCCATGACTTTTATCGTTTGAGTTCCGCATTTCCCTTCCGGGATTTTGAAGATATACTCCCGGGTATTACTGTCTAATGTGGTGATCCTTGAGTTATTGTACAGGATATGAGAAGAATCGATTTTATATCGTTTGTCGTAAGCGAAATTTATTTTGATTTTCTCTCCGAATACACACGTGTCGTTTTTTTGAGGATAGATAATCTGGATGCTCTTAACGTATCTCGTCGTATTTTCCGGTGATGGTTTCGCATTTGCCGAAACCGACGTTGCGTTTTTGTTTTTAGGCTTTGTCTCCGTTTTGCACGAGATGAACACCAATGTAAATAATAATGCGTAGAATATGTATGTCATTGATTTTTAATTATAATTATCTTCCTCCTGTGAAGAGGGTAAAAGAAGCCTTCTTATTCGAGGCTCCATTCGTATCCGTCTTTTGTATCCTTAATAAGGATTCCTGCATTTTTTAATTCGTCACGAATCTGATCGGAAGTGGCCCAGTCTTTATTTTGGCGTGCTACTTTCCGCACGTTCATCATCGCCTCGATTACTTTGTCTAAAGCTTGGTTGCTTGCCCCGGAATCCTCCTCGCTTTTTAATCCCAGAATATCAATTACGATGTCCTGGTATAGTTTTTTCAATTTATCTAAATTTTCGGTGTTTATTTTTTCATGGCCTGCACTGATCGAATTGATGATCCGTACACCGTCGAATAGATGGGAGATTAGAATAGGAGTATTCAAATCATCGTTTAGCGCTTCGAAACATTCCTTTATCAAGGAGTCCACATCTACCGTATTCTCTATTGACGGCTTCAGTTTATTCAATTGGTTGACGGCGGACATAAGACGTTCGTAACCTTTTTGGGCCGCTTTTAATGCTTCGTTTGAGAAATCGAGCGGGCTGCGATAATGGGCTTGGAGAATAAAGAACCGAACCGTCATGGGGGAGTAGGCTTGTTCCAGTACGTCATTTTCTCCCGAGAAAAGTTGATCCAAGGTGATAAAGTTACCTAACGATTTCCCCATTTTTTGTCCGTTGATGGTTACCATATTATTATGCATCCAGTACCTTACGGCGTCGTGTCCGTACGCGGCCGCACTTTGGGCGATTTCGCATTCGTGATGAGGAAATTGTAAATCCAACCCTCCCCCGTGGATATCAAACGTTTCTCCCAGGTATTTTTGACTCATACAAGAACATTCTAAATGCCAGCCCGGGAATCCTGTTCCCCAGGGGGAAGGCCACCGCATGATGTGTTCCGGGGAGGCTTTTTTCCAGAGAGCGAAATCCAACGGGTTTCTTTTTTCTCCTTGTCCGTCTAACTGGCGTGTATTGGAAAATAACTCTTCTATTTTTCGGCCGGAAAGTTTTCCGTAATGGAATTTCCGGTTGTAGTGTTCTACATCGAAATAGATATTGCCGTTACTTTCATAAGCGAAACCGTTATCGATAATCTTTTTGATTAACTCCTGTTGTTCTATGATGTGTCCCGAAGCGTGAGGTTCTATACTGGGAGGAAGTGTATTCAGATCTTCCATGTTTTTATGATAACGGTTGGTATACAATTGGACGATTTCCATCGGTTCCAGTTGTTCCAATTTCGCTTTTTTGCCGATTTTGTCCTCTCCTTCGTCCGCGTCGTTGACTAAATGACCTACATCAGTGATATTCCGGATGTATCTTACCTTATAACCCAAGTATTTCAGGTATCTGAAAAGCAAATCGAACGTGATAGCCGGACGGGCATGTCCCAAATGAGCATCCCCGTACACGGTAGGACCGCATACGTACAATCCGACAAATGGAGGGTTAAGAGGTTCGAACAGCTCCTTTTTCCGATCTAATGTATTGTATATCGTCAGTTTATTTTCCATGGTATTTTTAGTCATTTGTTTCGGATAACAAAAGTAAGAAAAAAATAAAAAACAACTTCTCTATTTTTATAAAGTTTAAAAACAGGGGAAGAGAAGAGCATGGGATAGGCGTTTTACTCCTGCGGCTTATACTTCAAGGCTTCCGGGATCAGGGCTTTTAATTGAGCGATCCGTTTTTCGTCTGCCGGGTGGGTGGATAAGAATTCGGCTTGTTTGCCTCCCCCTGCTGCTGCCATTCGTGACCAAAAGGCCGTGGCTTCATTGGGATCGTAACCGGCCATTGTCATAAAGATCAGTCCCAAATGATCGGCTTCCGATTCGTGTTTACGTGAAAAAGGCAAGATGATGCCGACGTTGGCTCCGATTCCGATTACCTGTTCCAGTAACGCTTTTCTTGCTGCCCCCTGGGATTGGCCGAGTAATTCGCTTGCGGCAGTACTACCGTATTGAACCAATGCTTGTTGACTCATTCGTTCGTTGCTGTGATGGGCTACGGCATGAGCGATTTCGTGTCCCATAACGACAGCGATGCCCGCTTCGTTTTGGCAGTAGGGCAAAATCCCTTCATAGAATACCACTTTTCCTCCGGGCATACACCAGGCGTTGGGTTCATTGCTGACTACCAGATTAAATTCCCATTGGAAATTTTGAATTTCGGATTCTAAACCGTGTTCTCTCAGGTATTGTTCCACGGCTTTGGATATGCGGGCCCCTACTTTCCGAATCCGGTTTTTGGCCGAATCGTCGCTCGATAATTTATTCTCTTTAATAAAACTGCTGTAAGAAGTCAGGCTGGTTTGTACCATCTGGTCTTCCGGAAATAAAATAAGTTGATGACGTCCCGTGATGGGTACGGTGGCACATTGGTACATCAATAGAAGGAAAGAGCCTAATAGGGTAATACGGGTAAATTTCTTTTTCATCGTTTGATTTCTTTTTTATTTCGAATGCTAAAATATAATACGTACCTGAAAAATGCAATGTTTTTCAATAGAGAATCTTTCGGAAAAAATGAGTTACTTTTTGCCCGTTGGACAGCATCCCGTTAACAATCTATTTTTATTGGGTTAAAAGGTAATAGATAGATAATAGAAACAAGATTTTCTTTTATTGAATTATTTTGAGGGAAATACTTTTATTTTTGTGTTAAAATGAAAAGTAATGAATCGGAGAATTCTTCAATTGGCCGTTCCGTCGATTATATCTAATATAACGGTCCCGTTATTGGGTTTAGTCGATGTGGCTATCGTGGGGCATTTGGGTGCGACTGCTTATATCGGGGCGATTGCGGTAGGAGGATTGCTGTTTAATATTTTATACTGGAATTTCGGTTTTTTGCGAATGGGTACGAGCGGGTTGACTTCGCAGGCTTATGGACGGAAAGACGCTTCGGCGGAAACGAGGGTTTTGGTACAGGCGGTTTGTGTCGGGTTGGTCTCTGCAATCGCCTTATTGTTGTTGCAATACCCGATCGAGCGTTTGGCTTTTCACCTGTTGGATACCAGCGATGAAGTAGAACGGTATGCCGTAGCCTATTTTCGGGTTTGCATCTGGGGAGCTCCGGCTGTTTTGACTTTGTATGGTTTTAAGGGATGGTTTATCGGAATGCAAAATTCCCGTTTCCCCATGTATATTGCTATTGCGGTGAATACGGTTAATATTTTGTGCAGCCTTTGTTTCGTTTTTGGATTTAAGATGAAGGTGGAAGGAGTTGCCTTGGGAACCGTGGTGGCCGAATATGGCGGCTTGGCCATGGCGGTTGTTTTATGGGTGAAGAAATACGGCTATTTGCGGGTAAGGGTTGTTTTGCGGGAAAGTTTATATTTAACGGCTATGCAGCGTTTTTTCGCGGTGAACCGGGATATTTTTTTGCGTACATTCTGTTTGATTGCCGTAACTACTTTTTTTACTTCCACGGGGGCCCGTCAGGGGGACGTGATATTGGCGGTTAATACTCTGTTGATGCAGCTTTTTACACTGTTTTCTTATATTATGGACGGTTTTGCTTATGCCGGGGAAGCTTTAGCAGGCCGTTACGTGGGTGCTTGTAATTTAAAGCAATTGAAACATGCTGTCCGTAATCTGTTCGCTTGGGGAGTCGGACTATCTTTGTTTTTTACTCTTTTATACGCGGTAGGAGGGAAAAATTTTTTAAGTATATTGACGGATGATACGGAGGTCATACAGGCTTCGGCTACTTATTTTTATTGGGTTTTGGCTATTCCGTTAGCCGGATTTTCCGCTTTCTTATGGGATGGAATACTTATAGGTGCCACTGCAACGAAACAGATGCTTGGGGCTATGTTGATAGCTTCATTCGCTTTTTTCTTCATTTTTTATACTTTTTCCGGGAGTACCGATAATCATATGCTTTGGCTGGCTTTTCTGGTCTATCTTTCTTTGCGGGGAATCATGCAAACGCTTTGGAGTCGTAAGATTTTTACACTGCAATATTTACAAAAAATAGGTTGTAAATAATTTTCGAGTGTTTCCGGATCATTTAGATCTATCGGTTTCGGGTATTGTCGTGTATTGTAAAAATGTTATTTTTGCACGGTTGGATGAAAATTAGTAAAAATTAAATGTATGAGTGTGACAACAGAAAAGAAAAAAGTGAAGTTCAGTAAAGCGTTTTGGGTTGCCAACACGGTCGAATTATTAGAGAGAGCGGCGTATTACGGTGTTTTTGTCGTAATCACCCTGTATTTGAGTAATGTATTGGGTTTTTCAGATATTCAGGCTGCTACTATCGCGGGAATATTTTCCGCTTGTTTGTATTTCTTGCCTACTTTCTCGGGAGCTCTTGCCGACAAAATAGGATTTCGTAAGTCCATGTTACTGGCTTTTTTGTTATTGACGTTAGGGTATTTGGGATTAGGGGTATTTCCGACTTTTTTGGCTTCTACCGGATTGGTGGAATACGGATACGAAACTCGTTTTAACGGATTGCAGGATAGTAACTATCGTTACGGTATCTTACCGATTATGGCTTTGATCGTTGTCGGCGGATCTTTTATTAAAAGTGTTATTTCCGGTACCGTGGCCAAGGAAACGGACGAGAGTACCCGAGCGAAAGGTTTTGCTATTTTTTACGGGATGGTAAATATCGGGGCTTTTTCCGGCAAGGTATTGGTGACGCCGTTAAGAGATTCTATGGGACATGAGGGGATGATCGTCTTGAATTATTTCTCTGCCTCCATGACATTTTTAGCTTTAATAGCTATTTATTTTATGTATAAAAGCGATAAACATGCGGGAGAAGGAAAATCTTTCCGGCAGATATGGGTCGCTTTGATGAAAGTCTGTACGAACGCCCGTCTGCTTATTTTAATTTTAATCATTACGGGATTCTGGATGGTGCAACATCAGTTATACGCGACGATGCCCAAATACGTGATCCGGTTGGCCGGGGAAGGAAGTGCTATCGGGTGGTATGCTAACGTGAATCCGTTGGTGGTTGTGTTGACGGTGAGTTTGATTACGCAATTGATGCGAAAAAAATCGGCATTATTTTCTATGACGGTAGGCATGTTTATTATGCCGGTATCGGCTTTATGTATGGCTTCGGGTAATATGTTGAGCAATAGTGAGATTGTTGGAATGCATCCGGTCGCTTTTATGATGATCGTGGGTATCGTGTTCCAGGGATTAGCTGAAGTATTTATTTCTCCCCGTTTTCTGGAGTATTTTTCTTTACAGGCTCCTAAAGGAGAGGAAGGGCTTTATCTCGGATTTAGCCATTTGCATTCGTTTCTCTCTTCTATTTTCGGTTTCGGATTGTCCGGATTCCTGTTGAGTAAATATTGTCCGGACCATGCTTTGTTTAGTAGCGAGGCGGAGTGGGCGGCGGCAGCTTCAAATGCTCATTATATCTGGTATTATTTTGCCGGTATTGCTTTGGTTTCGGCTATCGCTTTGATCATTTACGGAAAAGTGGTACGTTACATAGATGCCCGGAAACAGGAGATGGGTAACGAATAACTACGTAGTATATATCGGAATGAAAAGGTGTTTCTCCTCGTATTTAGGAAAAACACCTTTTGATTTAAGGTTTGGTTTGTTTTACAGTACGGGTGATTTGTTTGGAATGGAAAGGGATACGACTAACGGAAAATAGTTCGTGTTTTTGAGCTGAAACCCTTATGGAGGTAACAAAAGGCTTCTTTGTTGTTGCCTTGCCTTTTGTCAATACATGTCCGTTACGGGAAGGATCACCGTCATAGATGATGATATCATGATGAAGGGGAACCTCCGAAGATTCTTGGATGATGAATTTTAATTCTATGTTTTTCATCGGGGTATTTTGATGCAGAACGCCATGTGCTTTATTGTTCCAGGCGATAGTAATACCTATACAGACTACGGTAATAGTTAAGATTAAAAATCGGGTCATGTTATTCTTTTATGTTTGTGTAAAGATTACGTGAGAAAAGAAATTCAGGTTACATCCTGATAAGTAGGAGATTGGAAAAAAGTTATTATCCGGGAGTTGCCGTAGGGAATTGGAATTTCTTTATTAGATTTGTAAAATATCTATTTTTGTAGTTTTAGTAAGGAGGTTTTGTAAAGAGGTATGGATACAATCATAGCGTTATTTGAACGGAGTTGCGAGAAATTTTCCGAAAGTCCTTATTTGTGGGAGAAGAGAGATGGAAAATATATATCCACGTCTTATCGGGAGGTTAGAGAGAAAGTAATAGATTTTGCCGGAGCTTTACTCTCTTTGGGGATGAATAAGGGAGACCGGGCAGCTCTTTTGAGTGAAGGATGTAATCGTTGGGTGTATGCTGAACTGGGGGTATTGTACGCGGGAGGGGTAAATGTACCTTTAAGTATCAAATTGACAAGTGATGAAATCTTATTTCGGATAGAACATTCGGGAGTTCGTTTTTTAATTGTTTCTTCTTATTATTTCCGTCGGATACGTGAAATGAGCTCCCGTTTGCTCCAAGTAGAGAAGATCATTGTATTCGATTATGAGGGAGAAGAGGAGCGTACTCTCTCTTTCGAGTCTCTTTTGTCTGAAGGCAAGTTGTGGTTAGCATCTAATTCTCACGTCTTGAACGATCGGGTTCGGTCTGTTCGGGCAGATGATCTGGTAAATATCTCTTATACTTCGGGAACAACGGCAGACCCTAAAGGGATTATGTTGTCGCATGGGAATTATGTGACGAACGTGTTACAGGCTGATTCGCTGATACAGATTCCATCGTCTTATAAGGTGCTTTTGTTTCTGCCTTGGGATCATAGTTTCGCTCATACGGTAGGCATCTACTCTTTTATGTATAACGGAGCTTCGTTGGCTTCGGTAGATTTTGGAAATTCTCCTATGGAATATTTAAGGAATATTCCGGTGAATCTTTTGGAAATAAAACCTCATGTCTTGCTTAGTGTGCCGGCATTAGCGAAAAACTTCAGAAAAAATATAGAGGCCGGTATACGGGCGAAAGGACGCTTTATATGGAAGTTATACCGATGGGGGCTGAAAGCTGCATATCGTTATAATGGTCTGGGAGATGATAGGGGAAAAGGTGGAAAGGCATTTTGGTGGCCTTGGGTTAAAATGGCGGATGGGTTTATTTTCTCTAAAATTCGTCGGAGTTTCGGTGGAAATTTGCAATTCTTTGTCGGGGGAGGGGCTTTGTTGGATATCGAACTACAACGCTATTATGCAGCCTTGGGGATTCCTATGTTACAAGGGTACGGATTGACGGAAGCCTCGCCTGTTATCAGCTCCAATACGCCGGAACGGTATCGTTTCGGTTCTTCCGGTATGGTCGTGAAGCCATTGGAGTTGAAAATATGTGACGAGGAGGGAAAGGTTCTTCCGGTTGGAGAACAGGGAGAGGTATGGATTAAGGGAGGCAACGTGATGCTGGGCTATTGGCGGAATGAAGAAAATACAAAAGAATATATCATAGACGGATGGTTGCGTACCGGTGACATCGGTTATCTTGGGAGAGAGGGGTGGCTTTATGTTTTAGGCCGGTACAAATCCTTGTTGATAGCTAACGATGGGGAAAAATACAGTCCTGAGGGGATTGAAGAGGCAATCGTGGAACACTCCCGCTATATCGAATGTTGTATTTTATACAATAATCAATCTCCATACACGGTCGGGCTGATCGTACCGAATAAAACAGCATTGGAGGAGTATATTATGCAGCAGGAGGTGGAACCGAATACCATGGATGCCTATCGCTCCATGGCCTTGAAGCTGGAAGAGGAGTTGATAGCTTTCAGAAAGGGAGGAAAATGGGCCAATTTGTTTCCGGAACGTTGGCTTCCAGCGGTTACCGGAATACTTCCTGAAACTATTGGGGAACAAAACGGTTTGATGAACTCTACCATGAAGGTCGTGAGACGTAACGTGATCGAGCATTTTAAAGCGGAAATTGATTACCTTTACACTCCGGAGGGGAAAGCTATTACGAATAAGCGCAACCTTCAGAATTTAAAACGAATAATGTCATAATCGATTGAAATATAATTATTATGCGTAGGAGAACGAGACAGGTTAAAATTGGAAATACGTTTATTGGGTCGGAGTATCCGGTTCTTGTACAGTCCATGCTAAACACGAGTACGATGGATACTTTCGCTTGTGTGGAACAGGCTGTCCGAATTATTGAGGCAGGGGGAGAGTTAGTAAGAATTACGGCTCCGGGAAGAAGAGAGGCAGAAAATTTGAAAAATATACATATTGCTTTACGGGAAAAAGGATATCGGGAACCTCTTTCGGCAGATATTCATTTTAATCCGGTAGCTGCTATGATTGCGGCTCGTTATGTCGAGAAAGTGAGGATAAATCCGGGGAATTTTGTGGATAAACGGGCTACGTTTGAACATTTGGAATATACGGAAGAAGAGTATACGGAGGAGTTGGAGCGTTTGCGGGCGAAATTCACTCTTTTTTTGAACGTGTGCCGGGAATATCATACGGCGGTACGTATCGGTACGAATCATGGTTCTTTATCCGATCGGATTATGAGTCGGTATGGAGATACTCCTGAAGGAATGGTAGAGGCGACGATGGAATATCTTCGAGTATGTCGGGATGAAGAATTTAATGATGTGGTGATCTCTTTGAAATCCAGCGATTGTCGAGTAATGGTGGAAGCCGTTCGTCTGTTAGTCAGGGAGATGGAGAAAGAGGGGATGGATTATCCGTTGCATTTGGGAGTGACAGAAGCCGGGGAGGGGGAGGACGGGCGAATTCGTTCGGCTGTGGGGATAGGAACTCTGTTGAATGAAGGGATCGGAGATACGATTCGGGTTTCTTTAACGGAGGCTCCGCAAAAAGAGATCCCGATAGCTCAACGGCTGGTACGGATTTGTACTCCTGAATATCGTTCGGAATTTCCCGTTTGGAAATCTCATTTTGTTAAACCTTTGATCGTGGCGGATATTTCTCATGTGGATTGTATCGACGAGCGAATTACGGCAGGATTGGATTTTCACGTTGCCGCAGTCAATGATCCGGTTTACGGTGATTTGCTGAAAGCAGGAAAACAGGCTCCGGAGATTATTTACACGGAAGCTTTGGGACCGGAATTAACCAAATTACCGGAGAGTGTGAAGATCCTTGTCCCCTATGAGAATATTGATGTCGCTCACGTGTATAACCGGAATGCAGTTGCCTTGATTGGGGTGAGGGAGTTTTTAACCTTGGAGGAGGAACCGGAAGGTAATGGCGTATTCGTAGAGATACGGGGTGTGGAGGAGATAAATCAGGAATTGGCCGTGAAATTGCAAAGAGAAGAAGAGGCTATTTTGGTATTGACACCGACGGAAGTGCTTTATTCCAACTATCGCCATCTTTTGGAACGATTGGCTGAATTGAACATCAAAAACCGGGTAATTATCCGGGCGGTCGTTTCGGGAGAAGAAATAGATGATTTGAATCTGCGAGTTGCCGCTCATGTCGGAGGATTATTTATAGATCGTCAGGGATACGGTCTATGGATTAGTTATCCTCAGGCGGGTAACCCTTTTGACGCCCTATCCATTAGTCGGAATATTCTTCAGTCAGCCGGAGTTAGGCGCTATAAAACAGAGTTTATTAGTTGTCCGGGATGTGGACGTACGTTGTATAATTTAGAGGAGTCGGTTGCTAAGGTGAAAAAAGCCTTTGCTCATTTGAGTAAATTGAAAATTGCCGTGATGGGCTGTATTGTAAATGGCCCAGGAGAGATGGGTGATGCCGATTACGGTTACGTGGGGGCTGGAAACGGGAAAGTGAATCTTTACCGGGGAAAAGAAGTCGTTCGGATTGCCGTTCCCGAGAGCGAAGCTCTCGAAGCATTAAAACAGGTGATCATAGATAATGGAGATTGGGAGTAAACGAAGGAACTTTTTTGATTTTGTGGTGATCGACATGTTATAATTCGTCTATCTTTGCGGCCGTTTTTATTCAACAGCTAAATAGATCTTATGTCACAAAATACACCTTTGATTTTAGGTACGGAGAAAATCGGGAAATTACTTCTTCGTTATGCTATTCCGGCCATTATTGCAATGACGGCCTCCTCTTTATATAATATGGTCGATAGTATTTTCATCGGCCACGGGGTCGGCCCGTTGGCTATTGCCGGATTGGCGGTGACATTTCCTCTGATGAATTTAGCGGCAGCTTTCGGTTCGCTTGTAGGTGTCGGCGCATCTACTTTGGTGGCCATAAAATTGGGACAAAAGGATAAAGAGAGTGCAACGCATGTATTGGGGAATGTTATCGTTTTGAATATAATCATTGGAGCGTTGTTTATGGTGCTGATGCTGATTTTTTTAAAACCGGTACTTCTTTTTTTCGGGGCGAGTCCCGAAACATTACCTTATGCGGAAGATTATATGCAAGTTATTTTGGCCGGAAATTTGGTAACGCATGTATATTTAGGATTGAATGAGGTATTGAGGGCTTCCGGTTATCCTCAAAAGGCAATGGCGGCAACATTGATGGCGGTGCTGGTAAATTGCGTGTTGGATGCCCTTTTTATTTTCGTGTTGGATTGGGGAATACGCGGAGCTGCTTATGCTACCGTCCTTGCTCAGGTCTTGGCCTTGAGTTGGGAGTTGATGCATTTCTTTAATCCGAAAAGTTTTCTTCATTTTCAAAAAGGTATTTTCGGTTTAAAAAGAAGCATAGTGGGAGGGATGCTTGCTATCGGTTTATCTCCTTTTTTAATGAATTTATGTGCTTGCTTGGTAGTCATATTGATTAATAAAAGTTTGAAAGTACATGGAGGGGATATGGCGATAGGAGCGTATGGTATCGTAAATAGAGTGGTTTTTTTGTTTATTATGATTGTGATGGGTTTCAACCAGGGGATGCAACCCATTGCCGGATATAATTTTGGAGCTCGACAATTTGATCGCTTGATTCGGGTGTTGAAATATACCCTGATTTGCGGTATCAGTGTAACGACTTCCGGTTTTTTGATAGGTCAGATTTTTCCTCGGCCTATTATTTATCTTTTTACCGTACATGCCGAGTTGGTTGAAATTGCTTCGAGCGGGTTGAGGATTGTGCTTGCTGCATTTCCTTTGGTCGGTTTTCAGATGGTTACTTCCAGCTTTTTTCAGTCCATCGGGATGGCTAAAAAAGCTATTTTCCTTTCTTTGACGCGCCAATTGTTATTTTTGATTCCCGCTCTTTTGATATTTCCTCATTTTTGGGGTACGACGGGAGTTTGGGCCAGTATGCCGACAGCCGATGTTATTGCTTCTGTCGTGACGGGATGTATGTTGCATTGGCAATTGAAACGGCTAAAGATTTCGAATTTGCTTTGATTGCGATGTTTTGTTGTTTTAGGCTATGGGCTCTCGCGAATATTTTGATTTAAAATAGGCTCCGGCACCTTATAGGAAAGAAAAAATAAGTAATTTTGTATGTATAACTAATCCTAAATAAAGTGTTATGGAAAATTGTGTTGTTACAATCGGTAGGCAATTCGGCAGTTGCGGTAAGCAAATCGGACAAAAATTATCCGAAAAATTGGGAATTGCTTTTTATGATAAGGAGTTAATCGCATTAGCTTCTCAGGAAAGCGGATTGTGTAAAGAATTTTTTGAGAAGGCGGATGAACAGAATTCCGGTAGTTTATTGCATGCTTTTGCCGCGGGCTTTACTTTCGGCGGATTTCAATATAACGATTTTCTTTCCAATGAAAAACTATTTCAAATTCAGTCGGATGTTATCCGTAAATTGGCGGAAGAGAAATCTTGTGTTATTGTAGGACGTTGTGCGGATTATATTCTGCGGGAGAAAAAAAATTGTGTGAATATTTTTATTCATGCTCCGTTGGATGAACGGATAAAAACCGTGATGCGGCGGGAAAACATATCCGAGCATGATGCTTCGGAGCTTATTCGTAGAATGGATAAAACTCGTCCGGGATATTATAACTATTACACGGATAAAGAGTGGGGAGTAGCTTCTTCCTATCATTTATCTATCGACTCTTCTCTTTTGGGAATTGATCGTAGCGTAGATTTTATACAGGAATTTGTAAAAGAAATGATCTCTTGTTGATGTAATGAATACGGGATTTTAGAAAAGTATGGTTTTACGAATGTTATAAGTTTAAGGGGGCTTTGGATAGGCCCCCTTAAAATTGGATTGTTTATTTGAGTTCACAAGAGATTCGGGTTTCGTTCGGACTTGCTTGATGATTCTCTTTTTGTTTTAGGCCTGACTTGGCCCGAGGATTTGTCTCTTTTCCGGACAACGAGAATGTTCCGCTGTCGCTTT
Organism: Sanguibacteroides sp. AM78-02pH3A; assembly: GCF_027666085.1. NCBI lineage: Bacteria > Pseudomonadati > Bacteroidota > Bacteroidia > Bacteroidales > Porphyromonadaceae > Sanguibacteroides > Sanguibacteroides sp. AM78-02pH3A. The sequence continues at coordinate 524,782 of NZ_JAQEHX010000002.1, forward strand.
TGGTAACGGTTTCGGGGATATTCTTTTTATATTCGGTCCAAATTAATTTTACCGGAACTTTGTTGTAACCTTCCGGCACAATGGAAGTTAGGTCAAAAGATACTCTGCCGTAGCTCCAAACATATGAATCTGTGTTTTGGGCATCGGGTTTTTCTCCGTATGCATTATGGCGTAAAGTGATATATACGGAGTCGTTGTGTAATCCCATATCGTCTTGAACCAGATTGATGAAGTGTTTTTCAGAGGAGCCTTTCTTTACCGGAATTTTGAATTCGACATTCAAGTATTTTCCGCCGAACCATGCTTCCGTGATATTAATGGGATCGTTACCGATGCTGTCGTTTCGGACGGCTTCATTTTCTTTAATGAAGGATTCTTTTACGGGGACTTTACAAAGTACATCGTCAATATCGTATAAACGGATGTAATAAATCATTTTGCCATTTAGGCTTGTTTCCTCCCTTTCACTCCCGATAATGGAGTAATTGGCAACAACCCGTAGACCTTCTTTTACTTCATCGCCATTGAGACGTACTCCTTCGGAGAGAATCAGTTTATTTCCGTCATCCCGGCGGATAACGTATTTGGATTGGGAATTATCGACTTTTTCAAGATTACCATAGCTTATCCACGAATTTCCGTTCCCAACGTAGTAATATTCATCATCGTCATCGCATGACGTAAAGAAGAAGACGGCTAAAAAGCAAATTAACGCCAATTTCCATGTTTTATTTTCCATAGCTGTTTTTAATTATAAAGTTCATCTATATGATGCACTACTTTAAAAAAGGTTGCGTCAATTCGATTGTAATTTTTAATTAACGAGATCGGGAGATTGAAGGACTAAGAGATCCAATGATTGAATTGAATCTCTTAATCGATCGTCGGTACATTACCCCGTTCCTATGGGTTGTTATTCAGCCATGAAGATTTCCGGTTCTTTTCGGTCATGGAAGTTCCTGAAAAGAAATTCCGTAAAAGGAGTATTGAATATTCTGGCTTGGCTGGGGCATTGTTTTACACAGGCACAACATTTAATACAAGTTTCATCGTTGCTTATGATTTCGTCTTTCAGTTGAATGGCTTCGACAGGGCATATTTCGACGCAAAATCCGCATCGGGTACATAAATCTTTTAGGGTTTTCGGTGAGGCTGGAGTTTTGGGTTTCTTTTCTTTGTAAGGAATATTTCCTTTCACCTCCAATAAAGGGATATCGCTGGTTGAACCATAGATATGCAATTGTTCCACGCTTTTTCTCCCTAATGTTTTTGCTATTTGCAAATCGGATGGGTCGGGCCGTCCGGGAGCGGTTGGCATTGTGGAGGTACTGTAAGAATGTTCTCCGATGAAGGCTCCTCCACTAATGGGAATAAAACCGAGTTCGTTTACCGTATCTCTTAATTCGATTAAGGCATCTTCGTAATCTCTATTACCATACAAAACGGCGATAATGGCTGGTGATTGATGGGCTTTAATGATTTTTAATCGATCCAATGCCGTTTGCGCAACTCGACCCGCGTAAGTTGGAACAGCTATGATTGTTAATGTATTCTCAGCTTCGATTGATGTTGCGTTTGACGCAGGCGTCAAGTCGATCTCTTTTCCGATGGGAAGTTGAATTCCTTTTGCGATGGCCCTTGCCACTTCCCGAGAAGTGTGAGTTGGTGAAAAATAGATCAATTGAATGGTATTGAATTTCATTTTGTTGCAGATTAATTATTTGCGGTAAAGATAAATATAAAAAACAAAGATTAATGTCCGGCGAAAATGAGATTTTTATTTTGTATCGGAGCAATGGCGTGAATTTCTGAAATAGAAATTGCCGAAGCCGGTATATGGATAAATTCAAAATAGAAGGTAATTCCTAAAATAATAGTCGAAACGAGTAGCTTATGTTGTATTTTTCCGTAGAATATATAGATGGGTAATGGTACAAAATGCAGAGTGTTATGAAAAATATTTATATTACGGGGATACATGGTTTTATCGGAGAAACCATACGAGGTATTTTTGAAAAATATGGATATAAGGTCAATGCGATTCCGAGAAACGTGTTGTTTGAGGGAGGGATGGCATTGAAGGAATATATCGAAGATGCTGACGTGATTGTTAATCTTGCCGGTAAAAGTATTATGGGCCGTTGGACAGCTCGCGGGAAGGAAGAGATTATGCGTTCCAGGGTATTGGCGACTCGAAACCTGGTGAGGGCCGTCAATGCGCTTCAGCGAAAACCTCAGGTTTTCATCAATGCTTCGGCCGTGGGTATATATAAGGAAGGGAGCGTAAGTGATGAAAATGCTACAACTTATGATTCCGGTTTTTTGGCAGAAGTTGTGAAGGGTTGGGAAAAAGAAGTAGCGTATTTGGAGGATGTGCGTAAGGTTATTTTGAGATTCGGAATCGTGCTGGGGAAAAATGGGGGAGTTTTGAAACAACTCAAACGATCCTTTCGATTTCATTTATTCTTGATCATGGGAAGCGGGAAGCAAGTTTTTCCGGTGGTGCATGTTAAGGATATTGCCGGTTTTATCCGGTACGCCATAGAAAACAGAGATATTGAAGGGATTTACAATATGGTTATTCCAAATTCACTTAGTTATTTAGAGTTTACCAAAGCCTTGGAAGAACATATTAGAATAAAAATAACAATAAAAGTTCCTGAGAAAGTATTACTGATGCTGTTGGGAGAATCTGCTTTGGTATTGACTCGCTCTGCTAATGTGATCCCCTTTCGAACGTTACATTCCGGCTATCGAATGCAATACCCCGATTTAAAATCGATCTTGTCAGATGTTTTAATTGACGATTAGAATGATTTAGTGATTCAATGATTTAGTGATTCAATGATTCAAATCTCCTAATCCCTTAATCTCCTAATCTCCCAATCATTTAATCTCCTAATCTCTTCTTTTCATCTTTTAATTTTCGTTCTCGCTGTGTTGTCGAGTCTTTTCTTTTCGTTGTCGGTAGTTTTTCGGGAAAAAAACATTTTTTAATTCTTTCAGGTTCAGCGTGATAATTGCCTGTTAAATTTTTTCCTGGAAAAAATGTGATAAAAAATTTGGAAAAGGGGATAAAGTTGTTTTATCTTTGCACCCGCTTTCCGGAGGGGTAGCGAGATGAAACGGGCTTGGAGGTGTTGAACGAGGGTGTTGAAAAAAGTTCGAAAAAAATAGTGAAAAAGATTTGGAAGGTGAAAATAAAAGGTGTTATCTTTGCGTCCGCTTTCGCCGTTAAAAATGGGGGAAGCCGGTAGATAGAGAGACGAGTTCTTGAACATATTGAAGTGAAAAAGACGAACAAGCGAGCGCGAGCCGTC
>NZ_JAQEHX010000020.1:0-2612 GCF_027666085.1 Sanguibacteroides sp. AM78-02pH3A
GTGATGGATGATTTGGGGTACAAGTACGCGATGACCCAATATATAGAAAGGAAAAGTAGTTATACAATGTCTATGGATAAGGGAAAGGGACATATAGCTGATTTTATTTATGGAGAACGGAATATTTTTGTAGAAAAAGCAACGTATTTTCCTAAAAATAAATCTGTGCTTTTTTATCAAGGACTAAAACACCTTGTAGCTCCAGAGGTTGGAGTTCAGATGTTAACTTTAACGAGAACAAGTTTTATTCGTTATTCCCATCCAGTAGGAATCAATACATTTTGGGCTAACTTTTGGAGTTTAGTACAAGGAGGTAATAAATTTGGTAAGGAATTTGACTACATGAATGAAAATATAATGTATGAAAAAACACGATTAAAATGAAAAGTATAATTAGAACGACTTTATTATTGATAATAATATTGGGAGGATGTAAATACGACACTGCAGAACGGGTAAACAAAGAATTTAATAAAGAGTATCTAAAAATTCGTTCAATGTTTGACAGTTCGCTTGTAACCATATTTCCTTTCTATGTTCATTCTTCATATTCAAGAATTAGAGGATATACTTTGGGTTCATATGAATATTATAGGTTTAACGGAATGATTTTGGAGGTTTCTTACTCGGATTCTCTTGCCCGAGCATTAGCCAATAGTAAATTTAAGATCGCTTATTCTTCACAAGATAGTAATTTGCTGATTGTCGGTAGACTCGGGGAGAGCACTTTGGAACGATATCGGGAATTTGGAAAAAATTATTCTTGGTCGAAAAGTAAAGACTATATACCGGTACCTAATTTTTATGAACATAACTATCCTATTGGAACTCATCCGGGTATTACAGATCCACTAAACAATCGTTTACCGGAGGGATACACGATTTACGTGGTGGATGCTTCGCCCGGGATCTATATCAAAAAAGAGTGGTTGACGGAAGGTTTAGGTCTTCCTCCCGAGTGGAAGAACGGTTATTCCCGGGGCTACGCAATCAGTAGTGATACCACTAAAAATATTATTTACTGGTTAGCGATTTGGTGATTTTATTTGTAAAATAGGGATATAGTTACGGGGGAATGTCTTTTGGGCATTCCCTCGTTTGTTGTTTTATTTGAATTTTGAATATAATGTTTTAAATTTGTTATCGGCGGTAAAGTCCGGAACCGTTTTGACAGCCACCTACACTTACCTGGCCGACGGGACGAAGTTAAGGGTAGCGGACGCGAGCGGTAACGGGTTCTATTACTTGGGTTCTTTGACATACGTTAAAAACAGTGCCGGGATACAGTTAGAAGGTGCGACCACGTCGAGCGGCCGGGTGTTGGTCGCGGCGGGTAGCCGTGTCGGTACCGATATTCGTTACTTCCTGACGGATCACCTCGGTAGCGTCAGGGCTATCGTGGATCAGTCGGGAACCGTGAAGGAGCGAAACGACTACTACCCCTTCGGCACGAGATACAGCCAGTCGGGCGGTAACGTGGATCCCGCTAACCGTCTAAAATACAACGGCAAGGAAGATCAAACCACGGGCAACCTCGATTACCTCGACTACGGTGCCCGGATGTACGACGCCGAGCTGGGACGTTGGTTCAGTGTCGACCCGATGGCCGAAAAGTATTACTCGTTGAGTTCTTATAATTATTGCGCGAATAGTCCGATTTTGTTTATTGATCCTGATGGACAGGCCTTGGATTGGTTTGTTGATGCCGATGGTAGCTTGTATTACGATCCATTTATGAAAAAAGGAGACGAATCGAAGCTTGGAGATTCCTGGAGTTGGTTGGGTGAAAACGGAATGTTCGGAACCCCGGACAGGAATATTTTAAATAAATATTCCAACAAGATATCAAAGAAAGGAATTTCAACAAAAGATTTTTTTTATTTCAGGTATAGGGGAATGGCGGAAAGTTGGCTTGCCAACCGCTTATTTCGACAGGAATAATGCCCTGGAGGTGATGGATGATTTGGGGTACAAGTACGCGATGACCCAATACGTGGAAGATAAAACTAGTTATACCATGTATGTAGATAAGGGAAAAGGGCGTATGGCTGACTTTATTTACGGAAAAAGTGATATCCTCGTGGAGAAGGCAACATATATTCCTAAGAATAAATCAGTTTTTGGTTATAAGGGATTAGCTTATATTACTCCTCCTGAATTTAAAAGTTGGCTATTCGTTACAAGTCGAGTAAGTTCTATACGTTATTCTCATCCCGTGGTAATTGAAGCGTCGTGGGCAGGATTTTGGAATTTAGTACAATTTAGCTCAAAATTTGGTAATGAATTTGATTATAGAGATGAAATTGTAAATTATAAAAAACAGGATTAAGATGAAAACTACAATTGGGGTAATTTTCTTATTATTAATAATATTGGGAGGATGTAAATACGATGTAGCGGAACGAGTAAGAAGAGAGTTTAATATGAATTATTTAAAAACATCTTCAATGTTTGACAGTTCGCTTGTATCTATATTTCCATCTTATGTTAATTCTTTACCTGCAAGAATTAAAGGTTACGCGTTACATTCTTTTGAATATTATCGGTTTAACGGCATGGTATTGGAGGTTCCTTACTCGGATTCTCTTGCCCGAGCATTAGCCAATAGTAAA
>NZ_JAQEHX010000021.1:0-2060 GCF_027666085.1 Sanguibacteroides sp. AM78-02pH3A
CGCCTCATCGTGTTATAGATATAAGAGAAGTCCGCCGCCTCGCGCGTCGGACGCGCAACGATCAAATCCGACTGGAAATTCTCCGTCGGGCGAACAAGAGTTCCAGGAATGAAACGAACGCCGAACGGTTCTACCAAAACATTCGTCACGTCACACCGTTTCGGCTCTCCGGCGATCAGCAAGTTTCCCCCCCGGGCGATGTACTTGTCCAGGTTCACTTGTTCTTCAGCCGTCAACGGTTGACGCGTCTCGGCGATAACCAGAATGTTCACGTCTGCAGGTACCTCCTTGTCGAGCGTCACGCTCTCGAAATCGAAGCCCTGGTTGATCAACGAGTAACGGAAAGGCTTGTCTCGCGTGAACATGCTGTAATCGCGATCCCCTTCCCGCTCCGTGTTACGCTCCCCGTGACCCGTCAAAAAGCCCACCTTCGGCAACTTCATCACGATACGTTTGAAAGCGGCCGAGATCTCCGACTCCCCGGGAAAAATTGTTAAATCATCAAATACCCGCAAGAAGGTCTTTTGACCGTTCTCCCTCTCCAACAAACGAACGAAACGGTTCATTTCCGGCTTCAGGTCGATCTGTTCGCGAATCTGTTCCGGCTTCAATATCCTGTTTGAATCCAACCGGGTAATCTCGATCATTCTTTTACCCATTTGCTCTAAAGTCATATTAGGGAATCTCTTCTCCAGAGCCTTCATATCTTTTACCGAATCATAATAGAAAACGTATTTCATCGACATATCCGGCTTGAAACGAAGATACTGGCGAAAATTACGTCTATCCCAGTTCCGGTACGAGGGCATACCGATCCAGTAATAACGATCCAAAATATTAACATAAGTCGTCATCTTCAATTTACCGTCCATGCGGGCAACGATATCCTGGCTATTTTGCGTCAACGTGTTCTGCTTCGTCTCCGTGGCATCGTAAAATGACATCAAGGAAGGACGGGAAGAGAGGTAACCGATAAACAGGGCAACGAACCATACTCCGGCATATTTACCGAAGTTCACCGCCCACGAACTCTTCTGCCGACAAGCCTGCAAACGAATAACGCTCATGAACAGGAACAAGCCGATCACGATCAGGAAATAGATCACGTCCTCGGAGCAGATCAAACCGCTAACGAATTCTCCGGCACGGCCGGAAATCGCCAGCCAGAACGTGATATCGCGAACGAAATCAAGATCTTGCCATAAGTCTTTCACGTAAGATAGACCGGCTAAAATCGCCAACGTGCCGACAGCGGCAACGATCTGGTAAGAGGTCAGGCTCGACATGAACAAACCGATCGCCGCGTAAGCGCAAATCAAAAGGTACAAGCCCAACATGCCCGAAAGAATTACCGGAATATCGAAATCTTTTACCGCGAAAGCCGCGTAAATCGAATAAATTGTCAAAATACCGATTAAAACGAGAGCGTACACCATCATCGAGGCGTATTTCCCGAGAATGATCTGCCAGTTCGTCACCGGCGAGGAGTAAAGCAATTTGATCGACCCGCTACCCAGCTCCCGGCTCATCAAGCTCATCGTCAACAAAGGGATGTAAAGGTAAAGGTAAGATTGAACGGCCGTGAACAGACCGCGCATGCCGCTGTAAAGACCGAGGGTCACGTTATAATTACCGTAGCCTAAAGACTCCGAACGAACAAAACCGCTCATCAAGTTGGAAAAGGTCATGCTGCATTGAAAGGTAAAGATGATCAGGATCAACCACGCGATCGGCGAGTAGAACAACGTTTGTAATTCCGTCTTCGCTATTTTGTATATTGTCTTCATTGTAAACGTGTTTTAAAATTACTTCTTTGATAACTCCGCGAATATCGCGTCAAGAGAGCTCTTCTCCTGGTAAACCTCCGTCAATCTCCATCCCCGGGAGACACTCGTCTCAACGAGTCGCTCCGTAACCTCCTGGAAATCCGTGTACTGAAGACGATACTTCATCCCTCCCAGCTCTTCCACTCCACTCACGCCAGGGATAGAACGCAACTCCTCTACCGGCGGGGCGGCGACCAGCGTCACTACCAACGTGTTCGGGATGATGTAATTATC
>NZ_JAQEHX010000022.1:0-1946 GCF_027666085.1 Sanguibacteroides sp. AM78-02pH3A
TGGCAATCCAACCTGTTTGTATTAGCGTAGCTTAGAATTAAAAGATAAGATGACATGAACACGAGTGTTTTTTTTCACGTTGCTGAATACGAGATGAAACAGCAGGGCCGAAGTTGGCTTTTCCGTTTTTTCGCCTTGTTCTCGTTGGTGGGGATCGTGTCTTGTCACGTTTACTGGCAGGGTCCTGGGGCGGGAAACTGGAAAATGGTTGCTTTTCCCTGTTCCATGCCCCTGGTTAACGCTTACCTTTATAGCGTTATTCAATCGTTGTTCCTGGCGGTGATGATGTCGGAAATTCCCCGTCGGTTCGATCACCGGGGTTCCCTGGAAGCGTTGTTGGCTCGCCCGGTGAGTAACACGACTTATCTCTGGGGAGTGGTCACGGGAAACGGGTTGCTTTTCCTTTCGATGAACGTTGTCGTGATCCTGTCCAGTGTTTTTCTCGTGAACTTGACGAGTTTGGCCCCGGTTAGCTGGTCGTGTTATCTTTTTTACCTGTTGACGCTTACTCTTCCTTCCTGGCTGCTCGTGGCCGGTTTTTCCTTCTGGTTAAGCAGTGTCACGGGTTCCCGTTATCTCGCTATCTTTTTTTCCCTGGCTTGGTTGATTGGTTGCCTGTTCTGGTTGCCTCACGTTCAACACGGGATGTTCGATTACACGGGTAGCGGCGTGCCTAATCTATTCTCGGAGCTTGTGGGTCATTTAAACCTTCCCCGTTATTTACTGCATCGCCTGGCTTACACGTTGTTGGGCCTGGGTTTGTTGGCCTGGAGCGTGAGTCGTTTCAAACGAATCCCGAATTACCGTTCGAGCCGTGAAACTCAGGTACTCGTCGGTTTATTGTTTTTTTTAGCGGGGTTGGGCGGTGCATTTTTGCTGGAGAATTCTTTTTACCGTGATCGTTCCGCTCGTGAAGATTATCGTTCGAGTTTCTCCCGTCACTGGCGGGAGGAGACCTGCCGGGTAAAGAAACACGCTATCCGGTTACTGCAGAGGGGTAAAAAATTAAAAGCGGAGAGTAATCTCTTGGTTTATAACCCTGGAAAAGCGTCTTTGGATCGTGTCGTTCTTTTCCTTAACCCCGGTTTGCGTGTCTTGTCGGTTAAATCCGGGGGGAACGCCTTGTCTCACGATCGTGATGGACAGGTGATCACGATCGATCGTTTTCTGTCTCCGGGCGATACCTTGTCTTTAAGTATCGATTACGAGGGAACGATAGACGATCGTTATTGTGACCTGCACTTGCCTGATAAGGACCACGAGGCTGTTTTTTATAACGATTGTTTTTTCCCGACGGGTCGCCGCGGTTCTTTCGTGGAGAATAATTTTCTCCTTTTGACGCCGGCGAGTGGCTGGTACCCGGTGTCTATTCCCCCTTCTAATCCTTTCATGCCTTTATCGACGGGTCGTGATTTTACCCTTTTCACGCTGGAGGTGGAAAACCCGCTTCAAAAGACGGTAGTCTCCCAGGGAGTCCCGTGCAAGTTAAATGACGGCATTCGTTTCACGAGTCATAACCCGCTGAACGGGATCTCGTTGTACGGGGCGAACACGTTGAATTACACGGCGCCGGTAGACACGAGTTTCGGTTTCCGTTTTAACCTTACGAGCTGGGGTCGTGACTTGGCGCGGATGTTCTCTGGTATCAGTCAACGTTTTTTCACCTCTTTCTGGCGTAGCGAAACGATCTATCACTGGTACGATTACAGGAGGTTTCCCAGGATGGGGTGGTACGAATCCCGTAACCCATACCTTCATTTCTCGGAGGTGCCGGTCTCTTTCCGGTTGTCTTCCGGCGTGGGTAAACCGCTGGCGGGTTTAACGGAACCGGGAATCGTCTTTTTCCGTGAACGGGGATTCGAGTACCGGATGCTCGATGTCGTGACGGGGGAAAAGGTAAAGACGGGGGATGAATTTTTCGCGGTGTTTAACCCCTTGTACCAGTC
>NZ_JAQEHX010000023.1:0-325 GCF_027666085.1 Sanguibacteroides sp. AM78-02pH3A
TACACGGGCATAAAACGTCAACCGAAGCTATAGGATGTACTTTAACAGTACGTCGGTAGGAGAGCATTCCTGTCGGCGTCGAAGCGATATCGCGAGGTGTCGTGGAGCGTCAGGAAAAGCAAATGTAGGCATAAGTAACGATAATGGAGGCGAGAACCCTCCACGCCGCAAGACCAAGGATTCCCCGGCAATGTCAATCACCCGGGGGTCAGTCGGGCCCTAAGGCTAACCCGAGGGGGGATGCCGATGGCGAACGGGTTAATATTCCCGTACTTCTTCACGGCGTGACGCGGTGACGGGGCGATGACAGGGTCGCGTGCCGACG
>NZ_JAQEHX010000024.1:0-380 GCF_027666085.1 Sanguibacteroides sp. AM78-02pH3A
TTAATTCTAAGCTACGCTAATACAAACAGGTTGGATTGCCATTCCAGGCTCTTTTACCAGACACGAGTAAACGAACCACATTTTAAATTCCTCTTCGAATTATTCATCAATCGTGCTCCCCCGGATTTCAACCGTTAATAATACAAAAAATCCGTGTTTAAAGCAAGTGTCCCGCACTTATCTATAACCACACTCTTTCCCGGGTTAAACGGAGTATCACATGCCGCACGAACCGAATCTTTAACATATAGCACTTTTACCCCGTCCCAGGGTGCTACTCTATTTTTATCCACTTCACCGCGTCAGCCACGATCGCCACGTCTTTTCTCCGCCGGGGATCCTTGTCGGAAAGTACCACCTTGGCCTCCCCCGCCGGGAAA
>NZ_JAQEHX010000024.1:390-1743 GCF_027666085.1 Sanguibacteroides sp. AM78-02pH3A
CCCCGCCGGGAAATCGTATTCGCCAAGAGAAACCCAGCCACTGGATTCATAACGCCCCGGGAGAATCTCGTCCAGAGCCACCGCCACTTCCTCTTTCTTATCCCCGTGGAAAATTGTGTAATGATAAATTACCCCTTCCGGGTATCCAAAACCAGGAACAAGAAACTGTTTATATACTTTCGCCATCACACGATAGCGTCCCGCTTCCGAAAGATTCACCCGCCACGTGGCCGTCGATTTGCCGTCGCCACCGCTGATACAATAACATCCTTGGATCAAATCCCCGTACGCCTTATCCGTGATCACCTGTACCCATCGGGAGGTTTCTCCCTTCTGAAAACCTCGTAAAGGAGGCTCTTTTCTAAACCATTTTTGAAACAAGGTGAGGTTACCGTCCACCAGCTCGAAACCGGCATCCTGGTCGTCCACCACGAACTCGTTTTTATTTTCTCCTGCCAGGAATTCTTCTACCGAAATAGAACGCCACTCTCCCCCAAACTCTCCAAAATCCTCACCTTCTTTCTTCACATAACGACTAAAATACCGAACACAAGGACGATTTGCTGATAATCCAGTATTCATACTTATAACAGATCCTGACACCAAAGTAAAAGCTCTGGTTTCGCCAGGTTCCAAATAGCAACTAAAGCGCTCGACTACTTTTTGGTCAGGCAACGGTTTATGCTCGATAAAAACCATTCCTCCTGTTTTCCCAATGTTCATGATGTTTCCCATAACTTTCATACGTTTTGCGACAGTATCATAATACAAAATATCATCCTTTATCCTGAAACATTGATCGTGCCTCGCCATTACCCATCTCTGTAGGATATTGTCTACGTCTACTCCCCAACGAGTACCCCACAATCCCACTAACGAATCGTAATCTATCTCCCCATGCCGATAACTATAAAGACTATCCAAGCACGCCTGAAATTCTATTGGTGGTATATACATCGTTAAACTATTCCAAAGATCCCTCACCTTAATTAGGAACACCCATATTCCCATTCTCGTTTCCAGTCCTGGGTCTAATAACATATCTTGTAACGTGTGATTCGAAAGATAATCGTAAATAGATTTAATCTCCGGAAGGAAAAAAATGTCAGTAGGTCGAGCAAAGATATGCATGTTATTCTGAAAAATCTCAAAAATTTTCCCCATAAACGGGTATTTTAAAGAATGTACCCAAACATTCTTGTCATCATCGAGTGACTTCACCTGGCTATCCGTGTAATACGGTCCTTTCACTTCATACCCGATCCCCCGTAACGGGTGACTGTTATCAACCGGGCAATTACCGTTGAACAAAGACTGGTACAAGGGGTTAAACACCGCGAAAAATTCATCCCC
>NZ_JAQEHX010000025.1:0-1357 GCF_027666085.1 Sanguibacteroides sp. AM78-02pH3A
GAGCAGATGATCGGTATACCTCTCCCGAATTTTAAAGAAGAGGTTACTCGGATGAGAGAAGATGATCGGATGGCAGGTAGAAGAGAGTACACGCAATTCGAGCGTGAAGTAAGGGTATTAGATAGAATCGTGTGGCAGATGTTATTTAGTAGTAAAGTGGTTAAGATTCAATCTGATAACCTGTTGAACAAGTTTATCAAGAAAGAGAAACAAATTTTTAATGGTAAATTATTATACGTTTTCGAGAATAATCCATATACCGATTTTCCACTTTATTATGACTACACGATTAGTTTTCGTTCGAGAGAATACCCGGTGCTTGATGTTCTGTTTAATCAGATGACCTATATGGCTGATTTTGAAGAATACATGAGACTTACAAATCATAATGCTTTAGGAAGAGTAATTGATAACTCTCACGTGAGGTATTATCTTTCTAAAAATAGTTTCTCAGATGCTCTTTTAGATACCTCGTTTCTGTCAGTTTGGTTGAATGATTTGTTTGGGATAAAAGTCGACCAGCTTAAAGATATACTCTTGTTGTATTCTTCTTCAGAGGAATTGAACAAGTTTCTAGTTGGTTTTGTTCAACAGTATACATTTGAACAAGTTGATTTTAAAATACTTAATGCTGCATATGAAAAGAAGTTTGGAATTGATTTGTTAGAATTTTTACCGCAATGGTATTCGGGAAATAAACTTCCGGCATATATCATAAGAGATTTTAAAATGACTAAGATAATCGAGCCTGGGGCAAATGAGGATGGCATAGGTAATCAACGCCATAAAGTGCAGGTAAGTATATATAATGTTGGAGATGTGGATGGAATTATTTCATTTAATTACTCTTCTAAAAGAGGAATTCAACGGAAAAATTTTTTAGTAAAAAAGAGTGAGGGGCAGAGAATAGAATGGATAGGAGAACAGATGAATTTTAGTGTTGATTTAATTACCAATATAGCCCGGAATAATCCGGGAATAAGATATGTATATGAAAGTTCTACTACTACTGACACTACACAGCGGATAGAGCAATTACCCTTTAGTTATTTTCAACCTCCGGCCAACGAGATTATTGTCAACGAGGATGACGAGGGCTTTCGAATCATTCAACCGAAATCTCGTTTGTTGCTCGGTCGTTTACTCGGTCAACGGGAAGAAGGATATATCACGATTAATGGTAGTTCTCCGTATACCGGAGAGCTTCCAGAGTGGACTTATTTTGCCGCACCTTCTTTCGCTTACGGTGATATCACGGAGGGTTTTGTTTCCAAGAAGGCCGGTAGGGGAGATTTTAGCGTGGAGTGGCATGCTCGAATAGAAAAATCAGGAATGTATGAAATTTTTGTTTATATGA
>NZ_JAQEHX010000025.1:1367-1687 GCF_027666085.1 Sanguibacteroides sp. AM78-02pH3A
TTTTTGTTTATATGACTCCCATCCCTTGTTTAACGTGTAAGCGCTATATATATAACTTGAGAAATTCAATTTCTACTAATACCATTCAGTTGTTTCAGTATTACACGGTCACGTGTGACGAGGGTGTGAAAGAGATTCCCTTGGACGTTAATATCGGTTGGAAAGCGGAAAAAGGGAAATGGATATCGTTGGGACGTTTTAAATTGACGCCCGGAGAACACGTGATTACTTTAAGTGATAAATCCAACACCTCGGATTTTAATATCTATGCCGATGCCGTAAAATGGGTCTATATAGAAGATGAATAGCACATGGGGACG
>NZ_JAQEHX010000026.1:0-1657 GCF_027666085.1 Sanguibacteroides sp. AM78-02pH3A
TCTTCTTTAAAATTCGGGAGAGGTATACCGATCATCTGCTCAGGGAAAAAGTACATCTCCGGCTGCACGTACCCGCTTCCGTTCCGAGAGACCCGGTAGAAACTACAAAACGAGAGCGGGGTCTCCACAAAAAAATAACGATCGAAAGGGTAAGGCTTTCCATGCCCCGCTTTCGAAAAAGAAGAAATCACCCCCGGGAGTGAATCCGGTACGACCTCCAAACCGTTAAAGTAATCACCGTGTCCCGGGTAAACATAATAACCGTATTGCACCGAATCTACCGGCAACATATCGCCGGTGTAACGACCCACTACAAGCGATAACCCGACAAGAGGCTTTGTCGAACGGAATAAAGTAACCTCTCTTTCCTTGAACGACGCTCCTTGTGAAAAAACAGCCTTATCTCCCGTGCCCCTTATCTTTAGCGTCGAATTGAAAAAATGTTTATCAACAGCGTATACATTCCCCGGGTTAACCGGGGGAGTACATACCGGGTACCACAAGCATTCAGGGGTGAGCAGAGTGTAATCCTCTCCCAAATAAGCGAAACGCTTCCCGAAACGACACGTGAAATCTCCCCGGTCCGAAAGATCGAAAAACGTTTTATCCGGGATGTCCACATAACATATACGTTCATCGATCTTACCCCTGTAACGTATCTCCACCTCACACACCTCTCCCGCTGCCAAATCGCTATAGAGCAGGAGCACCTGTTCATCTCGCTTCCACGGGATATCCTTCCCGTCTACACGTGCCGACTCTAATTCTAAAGAAGGATTCAGGTAAAGAAGAAGATTCTCCACGCATTCCTTGTTTTGATTCCGAACACGTAAACGACAATCGACCGACAATCGATTTCCACGCGACTCGTAATCCAGATCCAAATCGAGTAGGGTGACTTTGGGGTAGGAATTGTAATGGACGTATACATCACGATAGAGACGACGAGCCTCTACGGAACCTTGATATCTTAAATAAAAAGTCGTACCGTTGCCAGCACCAAGGACAAAACATATCACGCAGATAAATTTCCATAAACGCTTGTCCCGTGTACTATTCGGGAGACGGCGGGACAACACCACCGCGGCGCTAAAAAAACCTATACCACACAGCAACCAGCAAAAACGGTGCAAAAAATAACCCCACGGGTCGGGGAAACCGACCATATCGGAAAAAATATTGGGTACATGAAGGGCAAAAGGATCAAACAAGCCCTGGCATGTATCCGGCAAGAGAACGACGGTCAACAACAAGTACCCGATTAAGAGAATAAAAGAAAAAAGACGGTTACGGGTTAAATAGACCACGAAAAAAGAAAAACCCGTCAAAAAGATCGTGGTCGGCAATACATAAGTAAAAAGATAAAACAAGGAATACCACCCGTTAAAAGCCAGTTTACTGGCAAATAAATTAACGAGTATCCCCAAGAACAAACTTATCGCACCGAAAAACAAAAAAACAATGACTATACCTAAACTCATCCCACCCGTACAAGAAGCGTTACCCTGTGGCCGGGAATCGATAACGGCAAGAGTATCCAGTTCGCGGTTCCTGTAAATATAATCTCCCGCAAGGTACAAAAACGGCAAAACCTGTAATAGATTAAAAAAATAAGCGTTGGTCGCAGGAATTAAAGAAGAAAGCATCGAGTAAAAAT
>NZ_JAQEHX010000027.1:0-478 GCF_027666085.1 Sanguibacteroides sp. AM78-02pH3A
GGTTGATCAAAGAGTAACGGAATGGCTTGTCTTGCGTGAACGCGTTATAATCCCGGTCTCCCTCCCGTTCCGTGTTACGCTCACCGTGACCCGTCAAAAAGCCCACCTTAGGCAACTTCATCACGATACGTTTGAAAGCGGCCGAGATCTCCGTTTCCCCGGGGAAGATTATCATGTCATCGAACACCCGCAAGAAGGTCTTTTGACCGTTCTCCCTCTCCAACAAACGAACGAAACGATTGTACTCACCGGACAAATCAATTCGTGCACGAATCTGTTCCGGCTTCAATACCTTCGTCGTGTCCAAGCCGGTGGATTCAAGCGTCCTCTTCACCATCTGGTCGAAGGTCATGTTCGGGTACCTCTTTTCCAGGTTCTTCATGTTTTTTACCGAATCGTAATAATAAACGTACTTCATCGTGATATCCGGTTTAAAACGAAGATACTGACGGAAACGACGCAAATCGTAAC
Organism: Sanguibacteroides sp. AM78-02pH3A; assembly: GCF_027666085.1. NCBI lineage: Bacteria > Pseudomonadati > Bacteroidota > Bacteroidia > Bacteroidales > Porphyromonadaceae > Sanguibacteroides > Sanguibacteroides sp. AM78-02pH3A. The sequence continues at coordinate 472 of NZ_JAQEHX010000027.1, forward strand.
TTTTTTG
>NZ_JAQEHX010000027.1:488-1654 GCF_027666085.1 Sanguibacteroides sp. AM78-02pH3A
ATTGTACTCACCGGACAAATCAATTCGTGCACGAATCTGTTCCGGCTTCAATACCTTCGTCGTGTCCAAGCCGGTGGATTCAAGCGTCCTCTTCACCATCTGGTCGAAGGTCATGTTCGGGTACCTCTTTTCCAGGTTCTTCATGTTTTTTACCGAATCGTAATAATAAACGTACTTCATCGTGATATCCGGTTTAAAACGAAGATACTGACGGAAACGACGCAAATCGTAACTTTTTTGCGAGGGCATACCGATCCAATAGTAATCATCCATGACATTCACGTAGGTCGTGATCGTCAACTTCCCGTCCATGCGGGCAACGATATCCTGACTGTTCGGGGTCAACGTGTTCTGTTTCGTACGAGTTACATCGTAAAACGACATTAAAGACGGGCGGGAAGAGAGGTAACCGACAAGCATGGCAATAAACCATACCACGGCGTATTTACCGAAGTTCACCGCCCACGAACTCTTCTGCCTGCGGGACTGCAAGCGAATAACCGCCATGAACAGGAACAAGCCGATCACGATCAGGAAATAGATCACGTCCTCCGAGCAGATCAAACCGTTTACGAACTCCCCGGCTCGACCGGAAATCGCCAGCCAGAACGTGATATCGCGAACGAAATCGATCTCCTGCCACAATCCCTTCACGTAACTTAAAGCCGCCAGGATCGCCAGGGTACCAACGGCGGCAACGATCTGGTAAGAGGTCAGGCTCGACATGAACAAACCGATCGCCGCGTAAGCGCAAATCAAAAGGTACAAGCCAAACATTCCAGAAAGAATAAGAGGAATATCGGCATCTTTTACCGCGAAAGCCGTGTAAATCCCGAAAATTGACAACACACCCATCAGAACGAGAGCGTAAACCATCATCGAGGCGTATTTACCGAGAATGATCTGCCAGTTCGTCACCGGCGACGAGTATAGTAATTTAATGGAACCGCTACCGAACTCCCGGCTCATCAAGCTCATCGTCAACAAGGGAATGTAAAGGTAAAGGTAAGATTGAACCGCCGTGAACAGACCCCTCCAGCCCGCGTATAAACCCATGGTAGCGTTATAGTTCCCGTATCCCAACGATTCCCGACGTACCAAGCCGCTCATCAGGTCGGAGAAAGCCATGCTGCATTGAAAGGTAAAGATGATCAGGATCAACCACG
>NZ_JAQEHX010000028.1:0-1399 GCF_027666085.1 Sanguibacteroides sp. AM78-02pH3A
GGTTGATCAAAGAGTAACGGAATGGCTTGTCTTGCGTGAACATGCTGTAATCGCGATCCCCTTCCCGCTCCGTGTTACGCTCCCCGTGACCCGTCAAAAAGCCTACCTTAGGCAACTTCATCACGATACGTTTGAAAGCGGCCGAGATCTCCGTCTCACCGGGGAAGATCATCATGTCATCGAACACCCGCAAGAAGGTCTTTTGACCGTTCTCCCTCTCCAACAAACGAACGAAACGGTTCATTTCCGGCTTCAGGTCGATCTGTTCGCGGATCTGTTCCGGCTTTAATATCTTGTTCGAATCCAAACCATACAGCTCGATCGTCTTCTTTACAATCTCCTCGAAGGTCATGTTCGGGTATCTCTTTTCCAGGTTCTTCATGTTTTTTACCGAATCGTAATAATAAACGTACTTCATCGTGATATCCGGTTTAAAACGAAGGTATTGTCTGAAATTACGCAAGTCCCAGTTCCGGTACGAGGGCATACCGATCCAAGAATAATCATCCATGATGTTCACGTAGGTCGTAATCTTCAGTTTGCCGTCCATGCGGGCAACGATATCCTGGCTATTTTGCGTCAACGTGTTCTGCTTCGTCTCCGTGGCATCGTAAAATGACATCAAGGAAGGACGGGAAGAGAGGTAACCGATAAACAGGGCAACGAACCATACCACGGCGTATTTACCGAAGTTCACCGCCCACGAACTCTTCTGCCTGCGGGACTGCAAGCGAATAACCGCCATGAACAGGAACAAGCCGATCACGATCAGGAAATAGATCACGTCCTCCGAGCAGATCAAACCGCGTACGAACTCTCCGGCTCGACCGTCTATGGCTAACCAGAAAGTAATATCGCGAACCAGATCGATCTCTTGCCACAACCCTTTAACGTAAGAAAGAACGGCTAAAATAGCCAACGTGCCGACAGCGGCAACGATCTGGTAAGAGGTCAAGCTCGACATGAACAAACCGATCGCCGCGTAAGCGCAAATCAAAAGGTACAAGCCAAACATTCCAGAAAGAATAAGAGGAATATCGGCATCTTTTACCGCGAAAGCCGTGTAAATCCCGAAAATTGACAACACACCCATCAGAACGAGAGCGTAAACCATCATCGAGGCGTATTTACCGAGAATGATCTGCCAGTTCGTCACCGGCGACGAGTATAGTAATTTAATGGAACCGCTACCCAGCTCCCGGCTCATCAAGCTCATCGTCAACAAGGGGATGTAAAGGTAAAGGTAAGATTGAACCGCCGTGAACAGACCGCGCATGCCGCTGTAAAGACCGAGGGTTGCATTGTAATTACCGTAACCTAAAGATTCGGAACGTACCATTCCCCCCATCAAATTAGAGAAGGTCATGCTGCATTGAAAGGTAAAGATGATCAGGATCAA
>NZ_JAQEHX010000029.1:0-1034 GCF_027666085.1 Sanguibacteroides sp. AM78-02pH3A
GAGCAGATGATCGGTATACCTCTCCCGAATTTTAAAGAAGAAATTGTCCGGATGGAGGAAGAGGATCGAGTAAACAGAAGAGGGGTACTTACACCATTCAGGTATGAAATGAGGGTATTAGAAAGAACCATTCGTCAAGTGATGTTCTATACTAAAATTGTTAAAGGACAACCTATTAATGTATTGAATAAGTTTGATGAAAACAAAATCCTTGTAAATAATTTATATGTGGATTTTCCACTTTATAATGACTACACGATTAGTTTTAACTCGAAGGAATATCCCGTACTTAATACCCTATTAAATCAAATGACCGATAAGGCTAATTTTGAGGAGTACTTGAGAACAGTGTATCCCCAAGCAAGTTCAGGAATAATTGATAACTCTCACGTGAGGTATTATCTTTCTAAAAATAGTTTTTCTGATGCTCTTTCGGATGCATCATTTCTCCCCGTATTGTTAAATGATTTGTTAAGAATAAAAGTCGATCAGCTTAAGGATATACTCTTGTTGTATTCTTCTTCAGAGGAGTTGAACAAGTTTTTGGTTGGTTTTGTTCAACAGTATACATTTAAACAAGTGGATTTTGAAACATTTAATACTGCCTATAAACAAGAGTTTGGCATTGACTGGATGGAATTTTTACCGCAATGGTATTCGGAGAATAGAGTTCCAGCGTATATCATAAGAGATTTTAAAATGGCGGAGATATTGGAATCTGGAATGACAGAAAATCTTACTGGTAAAAAACGTTATAAAGTGCAGGCAAGTATATATAACACGGGAGAGGTTGACGGTATTATTTCATTTAGTTTCTATACAGACAAGGGACCTCAACAGAAGAATTTTCTGGTAAAAAGGCATGAGGGGCAAAGGATCGAATGGATTGGGGAAGAGATAGGTTTTGGTGTAATTTTACTTACTAATATAGCCCGGAATAACCCGGGAACAAAGTATGCTCAAAAAGGTGTAACAACTACTGACACTACACAACGGATAGAGCAATTACCCTTTAGTTATTTTCAACCTCCGGC